>JBKOXO010000105.1:0-7334 GCA_046744105.1 Actinomycetota bacterium | reverse complement strand
CGGCACGGCGGGCCACGACATCGGGCCCCGCGTTGCGGACGATCACCACCGAACCGCCGACGGCGAGCGGTACCAGCCGCGCGTCGAGCCAGCCGTCGCGCGTCACGAGGATGCGCGCGCCCGCAGCCAGGCCCAGCTCGCCGGCTCGAACCCGCGCCCGCGCCACAACGTCGGCGCGAGACGTGCCGTCCAGCGCGGGGTCGGCGGCGGAGGCCGGCGGGCGCACCGTCGTCCACGCGTCCGGCTGCGGTCGCACGGCGCCGACATAGTCCGACGTGCCGGCAGGTGGCGCATCCCCGAAGCCGCGTGCCGCCGAGTCGAGCGCGACGGCGTACGCGTCGGCAGGCCCAGCCGGAGGCGAGCCGGCCACGAAGGCCACTGCAGCGTCGTCGGGATCGGTGACGACCTCGAGCCCGGCGGTCCAGCATCCGAGCAGCACCGGCACCGAGATCCAGTGCAGGGGCAGGTCGACGTGGGCGGCGTCGCCGACGCCGAGCGCGAGCTCGTCGGTGAGCAGGAAATGCGTCTTGGCCACCCAGTTGGCGAGCGAGCGCACCGACAGTTCGGTGCGCTCCCCACTGCTCTCGTCGTAGAACGTGACGAACGGCCGCGAGGGCGCGGTGGAGACCAACGCTGCGAACTGCGCCTCGGGCGATGCCGGCATCAATTGATGCAGCCGCCGGTGTCCGCGGCGGTCATGCCGTTCGACGGCGAGGGCGACGGCGATGCCGCGCCCAGCGGGCGCTCTCCGGCGTCGTGCGGGGTGTGAGCGGTGCTCACCGAGAGGCCGTCAGCGCCGAGCAGCAACGTCACTCGGTGCACCGAGTTGGTCTGCTGGCCCTGTGCGCCCGGGATCTGCTCGGCCAGCGTCTTGGCCTGTGCCTGCATTCCGGCCGGATATTCGATCACCGTCGCGGCGCTGCGCGCCTTCGCCGTATCGACGGTGCCGAGCTTGAAGCCAAGCTGCCGCAACGCGTCGGCATTGCGATTCGCCGCGCCGTCTTCAGTCGATCCGTTCAGCACGTCGACGGTGACCGAGCGGGGCGAGACGGTCTTGGCGTCGCCGAAGCCCGAGTTGCCATTGCTCCCGACGAGCCGGACGACGAACTGCCGTACTTCGCTCGGGTCGACCACCACGACGTTACCGACGTCGGTGTCCTCGGTGCCATGCGTGGGGATTGTCTTGAAGATCAGGTTGCCGGCGCTGAGGTCCTGGAACTGCTCCGCCAGCTTGAGCGGGTCCAGCGAGTTGTCCATCTGGAGCGAACTGCTCACCGCCTTGAGCAGCTTCTGGAGCTTGAACGGGTTCAGCAGCGTGCCGGCGCTTGACACCTTGCGGAATGCCGCGGACAGGAAGTACTGCTGCCGCTTGATGCGATCCAGGTCGCCGCTGGGCAATCCGTAGCGCTGCCGGACGAACGCGAGCGCCTGCGTGCCTTTGATCGTCGAGACGCCCTTGGGCAGATTGATGCCGGAGTTCGCCTCGTGCTGTGCCGCGCACAGGTTGACGCGGACGCCGCCGATGGCGTTGCTGATGCGGTAGAACCCGAGCAGGTCGACCTGGACGAAGTGGTCGATGGTGAAGCCGGTGAGGTTCTCGATGGTCTGGACGAGCAGCCGGGCGCCCGCGGCCTTGTCGCCATGGTGATCTTGCATGCCGTCGACATATGCCGAATTGAGCTTCCCCATGCCGTGCCCCGGGATTGACACGTACGAGTCGCGCGGGAACGAGATGACCGTCGCCTTCTGCCCGTTTGCCGGCAGGTGCATGAGCATCATCGTGTCGGTGTTGTAGCTGCCGCCGTCGCGCGTAGTGCCGAGGTGGCGCAGTTCGGCGTTGGTGGCCGTGTCCCGGTCGTCGTTGCCGACGACGAGGAGGTTCTGGTCCTTGCCGTCAACGTCTTGGCTGGGCTTACCGGCGCCGCCGATCGCGTCCACCCGCCGGATGTCGGACGTGAAGCCGTTGTACGTCGACCAGGCCCAGCCGCTGACCGCTACGATCCCGGCCGACAGCACAGTGGCCACTATTGCCACCCCGACGATGAGGCCGCGCTTGACATCGCGGCGCGTGCTCACCGGAAACCCGTCGGAGGGCGCCGTTTCGGCCGCCCGACTTTCCCCACGGCCACGCCGTAGGCCGCGCGGGTCGAGTTCGGGCGGGAGTGTGGGACCACCGTCATCGGAGGGCACGCGCCGAGGGTACCTGCTCAGTTGATGCAATTCGGTTGATCGGGCGTCGCTCGCCTGCCGGAAGTGGGCGTTTCGCCGGACCCGAGCGAGCTGGCCTGCACGCCGTTGCTGCCCAGCACCAGTGTCGCCTTGTGCACCGAACTCGTCTCGGCCAGCACAGCCCTGGGCACCTGCGTGGCCACCGCCTTGGCGGCCGACTGCATGCCGTTCGGGTACTCGATGGTCGTGGCCGCGGTCGGATCGGTCGAGTCGACCACATCGACGTGGAAGCCCGCGGCGCGTAGCGCGTCCGCGTTGCGACCGGCGAGCCGGCTAATTGCCGTGCCGTTCAGCACGTCAATGGTGACGTCCGCGGGCGTGGCCGGACGCGCCCCGGCCAGCGCCGGATCGGCGGGCAAGCCCCGCAGGCGGTTGACGAATCCCGGCATGGCAGCGCTGTCGACGGCGACGATCGAGGTGGTGACGCCGTCCGGATAGATGAGCTGCGCACCGTCGTTGGGGATGGTCGCGAACCTGATGTTGCCCCCGGCCAGCTCCTGGAACTGCCGGACCAGCGCAATCGGGTTCAGTGCCGGATCGGTCAGCAACGACGAGCCCACCGCGTGCAACAGATCGTGCAGCTTGAACGGGTTGAGCAGCACGCCACCGGAGAGCACCTTGTCGAAGGCCGCGGATAGGAAGTACTGCTGCCGCCGAATCCGGTCCAGGTCGCCGCCGGGCAGCCCATGGCGCTGCCGCACGAACGCCAGCGCCTGCGAACCCTTGATCACCGAGTGTCCCGCCGGCAAGTCGATGCCCGAGAAGTGGTCTCGCTGCGCCTGCCGAAGGCACACGTCAACCCCACCGATGGCATTGCTGATGCGGTAGAAGCCGAGCAGGTTCACCTCGACGTAGTGGTCGACGTGCAGTCCGGTCAGCGCGGTGATCGTCCTGATGAGCAACCTGATCCCGGCGCTTTCCCGCTCAACCTCGCTCCTGCCGGCCGTCTTCGCGGCAGCGTATCCGTCCCCGTACGCTGAGTTGATCTTGCCCTTGCCATTGTCGGGGATGCTCACCCACGAGTCGCGCGGAAACGACACCACCGTCGGCTTCCCGCCGTCCGCGGGGACGTGCAGCAGCATCATCGTGTCGGTGTTGACGCTGCCGCCGTCGGCCTGCGTCGAAAGCGCGCGCAGTTCGGCCGCTGTTGCGCCAGCACGGCTGTCGTTGCCGAGCAGCAGGATGTCCTCGTCGCGTCCGTCGACGTCGCGTTGGCCCTCTCCGAGCACCGGCACAGGATCGCCGTGGCGAATGCCCGCGGTGAAGTTCTGGTACGTGGCCCAGGCCAGCCCGCTGCCCACCAGCGTCAACAGTGACGCGACCGCTACGGCGAGCCGCACCGCGACGCGCGCGCGGTGCGTCACGAGTTTCGGCACATGACCGCCAGCCATCCGCCGAGGCTAACCGTGAGTAGCCACGTGCTGGGGCAGGTGTGATTTGGGCGAGTCACTCCAACGTGTAATTGAAGAAGTACGGCGCCATGTGCCAGGCAACCCACACCGCAGCAGCCAGCGGTACGACCAGCAGCCACGCCGGAAGCCTGCGAAGCAACGGGACGCCGACGACCACGAACGCCTCGGAGCGGTATGTACTGGCCGAGCCGCCGGCGATGTAGGGCACCAGCCAGACGCCGACGGCCATGAGCACGAATGTCAGGTCGAACGCCGAGACCCGGCTCACGATCGCCGCCGACACGTCCTGCTGGCTCACCTCGGTGACGTCTCGCCCGCGCACAGCACCAGTGACCGTCACGAGGCAGACGAGGCCCACGAAGCACAGGGTGAGCAGCGTCTGCGCGGCGGTGTAGTCCTGCACCCGCGCGCCGCTCGGTTGCGATGTCCAGAGTGGACGCAACCGGCTGATCAACGTGTCGAGTGGCATGTGCGCGCCGACGTTGTACTTCTTCGCGCTGATGAAGTAGGCGTTCCAGATTCCGACGGCTGCCTGCATCGTGAGCAGCACCGCGCCGAGCCCGGCGGCGGCTCCCACGGCTGGGATGATCATCTGGAAACGTCTGCGTCCACGCACCACCAGCAGGGCGACGATCAACAGCGCCGGGGCCAGCACGATTGCGGTTATGTAGCTGTACGCGGCGACGAATCCCGCCGCGAAACCGACCCAGGCGATGGCGGGTCGCGAAGTACGAAGCGCGATGTACAGGCAGCCAAGCATTGCGGCGATGCACATCGAGATCGGGAAGATCGCGGCGAAGTAGATCTGCCCCGGAAAGAAAGCCGCGAGCAGCAAGCACAGCCAGCGTGTACTGGTCGAACGGGCATCGGCGAGCAGGCGCCACATGAGAACCAGGACGACGTACCAGCACGCCCAGGCGAGCACGAGTCCGGCGGTATCGAGCGACACGCCGGTCACGGTCGATAGGCCGCGGATGGCGAAGGGGTATCCCGGAAACCAGCCGATCGTGCCGCACAGGTAATTGCCGGGGGGCAGGTTCGCCGGGAGGTGACTGCGACCGCAGTGCCAGGCGGCGTTGTAGCCGCTGCGGGCGATGTGCAGGTAGTGCCCGGTGTCCCAGCGTCCGTAGCTCGATGGCGCGAACAGATCCCACCCGCCGTAGGGCGAGCGCACGGCGATGAAGGTCCACGCGGCAATCAGCGCCACGAGAGGTGGCAGGAGCGCCTGCCCGTAGCGGCGCCAGCGGCGCGGTGCCCCGACTGTGGACTCGCCCGCGTCTGGCGCGATCCGGCTCCTCATCAGGTCAGGCAACTCGCGACGCGTCTCCGTCGTGTTTGGTGAGGCAGCGCCCTCGCAGGCTCGCGGTCCCACCTCTGCGATACTGGCTCGTCGAGCATCAGCGTCTCATATGCCGACTCGGAGGGTCTTTGACATGCGCGTCCTGATTACCGGCGGGGCCGGGTTCATCGGTGCCAACTTTGTGCATCGGACGATCGGCACCCGCCCCGACGTGCACGTCACTGTCGTGGACGCGCTGACCTACGCGGGCAGCGAGGGGAACCTGGCGCCGGTGGCGGACCGGATCGAGTTCGTTCCGGGGGACATCACTGACGCGGGCCTCGTCGACAAACTTGTCGCCGGGGCCGACGTCGTCGTCCACTTCGCCGCCGAGTCGCACAACGACAACTCGCTGTCCGACCCGTCGCCGTTCGTGCAGACCAACCTGATCGGGACGTTCACGCTGCTCGAGGCGGCGCGCCGCCACGACGTGCGCTTCCACCACATCTCCACCGACGAGGTGTACGGCGACCTACCGCTCGACGATCCGCGCAAGTTCACCCCGCAGTCGCCGTACAACCCGTCCAGCCCGTACAGCTCGACGAAGGCGGGCTCCGACCTGCTGGTGCGGGCCTGGGTGCGCTCCTTCGGCGTGCGCGCCACCATCTCGAATTGCTCGAACAACTACGGGCCGTACCAGCACATCGAGAAGTTCATCCCTCGGCAGATCACCAACGTGTTGTGCGGCATTCGGCCGAAGCTGTACGGCGCCGGCGCGAACGTGCGCGACTGGATTCACGTGCACGACCACAACGACGCGGTGTGGTCGATCATCGAGGGCGGTCGCGTGGGGGAGACATACCTGATCGGCGCCGACGGCGAACGCAGCAACCGCCAGGTGCTCGAGTTGATCCTCGAACTGATGGGAAAGCCCGCCGACTGGTACGACCACGTCACCGACCGGCGGGGACACGATTTGCGCTACGCGATCGACGCGTCCAAGCTGCGTGAAGAGCTCGGCTGGACGCCCGCGTTCACCGACATGCGTGCCGGGCTTGCCGACACGATCCGTTGGTACACCGAGAACGAGGCATGGTGGCGTGTCCGCAAGGACGCGGTCGAAGCCCGCTATGCGGCCAACGGCCAGTGACGCGCTGGCTTATTACGGGGGCGAGCGGCCAGCTCGGCACGGACCTCTGCGCCGCACTGGACGGCGAGGACGTGTACCCGTTCGGCCATGGCGACCTGGACATCGCTGACGCGGCGGCGGTCGCCCTTGCGATCGCGCGCGTCCGGCCGAATGTCGTGGTCAACGCGGCCGCGTACACCGCCGTGGACGCTGCAGAATCCGACGAGGACGCCGCCTATCGGGTCAACGCCGCTGGGCCTGCCGTCCTTGCCGCGGCGCTGTCCCCCACGACGGCCCGGCTGATCCACGTGTCGACCGACTACGTCTTCGCCGGCGATGCCTCCCGCCCCTACGACGTCGAGGACCCGACCGGCCCGAAGTCTGCGTACGGCCGCACCAAGCTGGCCGGTGAGATCGCCGTCCGCGAACTGCTGCCCGAGGCGTCCTATGTGGTGCGCACCGCGTGGGTCTACGGCGCAGCCGGAGGCAACTTCGTCAAGACGATGCTCCGGCTCGAACGCGAGCGTGAGACGGTCAGCGTGGTGGACGACCAGCGCGGCTCACCGACCTGGTCGGCCGACCTGGCCCGCGGCCTGGTCGAACTGGGCCGGTCGGCCGTCCCGACCGGCATGTACCACTGCACGAACAGCGGTGACACGACGTGGTTCGGTTTCACCCGGGCGATCTTCGAAGAACTCGGTGCCGAGCCGGCCCGCGTCCGGCCCACCACCACTGACGCGTTCCCGCCTCCGGCGCCGCGCCCCGCGTACTCGGTGCTCTCAGCTGCGGCGTGGCGCACCGCCGGCCTGCGGCCGCTGCCGCACTGGCGCGACGCCCTGCACCGCGCCTTCGCGGTCGGTGCCTTTCGCGAGGGCTGATCGTGACGCGCATCGCGGTGATCACCGCAGACGTGCTCGCCGATCGCATGGCGGGCCCGGCGATCCGCGCCCTGCACATCGCCGAGGAGCTGGGGACTCGGCACGACGTCACGCTGATCTCCACTGCCGAATGCAGCAGCTGGCTACGCGTGTCGACGACCCGGGCACCACCCGCCCCGGTCTCGCTGGGTGTCATCGCCAGGAACTCAAGCGTCTGCTGACCTTCATGCAGCCGCTGGCGGGCGATCTCGCTCAGCAGTGCCAGCTCCGCAACGGTATGCGCCGAGCCGATGTGCTCGTTCGCAGTCACCCGCCGGCCGCGCTTGTGCACGATCTGCACCGCACGAGTCACCCGACGCCGTCGGCACCCGCCGCGTGAACGAGGCCACCGCGGCACGCTACAAGCC
>JBKOXO010000182.1:0-15210 GCA_046744105.1 Actinomycetota bacterium | reverse complement strand
CCGGGCGAGTTGTTCGACAGCTTCGGCGACTTCTCTAGTTGCCAGCCGGTAGTAGCGATGGCGGCCGTCGAGCTCGACGGTGACGAGCTGGGCATCCCGCAGTTTCGCCAGATGGCTGCTGATAGTCGATTTGCGGACATGGGCCTCCGCGGCGAGCGCGCTGGCGGGCAGGGCGTCGCCTCCACCGAGGGCGAGCAGCACCTTGGCGCGGGACGGATCGCCGATCGCGGCGGCGACGTGGGCAATATCGATCTCGGCGCCGGTGTTCGTCACACCCCCACTGTATGGCGAGAACCCTGCGGCCGATGCCGCATCGTTCACACTCGGTCCTGATCCGAGCCGCGGCCCTCGCTCACCGGTTCGTCCAAGAGCGCCACGATGACGCCAGTTGTGTTCTTGCCCGCTGCTGTGCGGCGGTGGACGCCTCGGCCAGCTCGAGTGCGGCGGCCAGCGCTCCGGCCACCGGCGGCGTGTCGAGAACCCGCACTACGGCGTGTGGTGCGACGGCGGTGACTCGCTCGCGGATACGGTCCACCAGCAGGCGATTGCCTGACTGGAGCAGGCGCCCACCCAGCACGACGTCCGGGTCAGTGTCCAGGAGGTCCAGCCGGCGCAGCAGTGCGACAGCGAACTCAACGGCATTGTCGGCGAGCCGCAGCACGATTCCGCACGCTGCGGCGTCGCCGCCGTCAGCGGCGCGCAAGACCGCAGGCGCGAGGTCGCGCAGCGCCCGCCGCGGGATTTGGCCCCGGCTCACGGCGACCGCGACGTCCTCGGGCGGAGCACGGAACGCATCCGCGACAATACTGCGCAGTACGGTCTCTGGACCGCGCCTGTCGCCGGCGCGCACCGCCGCGCCGAGCCCGGCGACGCCCACCGAGTAGCCGCCACCCCAGTCGCCGCTGACGTCGCCCAGCGCGAGGAAGCGTCCCTCCCGACCGTCCGGATGAACGCCGACCGCGTTGATGCCCGCTCCCGCGGTGATCGCGATCCCCCAGCCGCGCGTCGTTCCGGCGCGCAAAATGGCGAACACGTCGTTGCGTACGAGCACCCGCTCAGCGACACCGAGCCGGCGCAGCTCGTCAGTGGCAGCGGTCTCGTCTTCGGGCAGGTCGACGTTGGCCAGGTAGAAGGCGCCGACCGAGATGGACGTGGCGCCGGCCCGCTCAGCGGCGGAGTGCGCGGCAGCCGCCAGCGTCGACGCGGTGGCCGGCATGCCATCGACGAAGGGGCGGGTACCGGCGACACGGACCTGCGCCAGCACGTCCCCCTCGATGCTGGCCAGTACCAGGTCGGTCTTGGAGTTGCCGCCGTCCGCGGCCACTACCCAGGTCACGTGGTGTCCGGGCCGTGGATGGCGGCAATGATGATCTCCCAGGCTCGGTCGATGCCGGCGGCCAGGCAGCCGTCCACCACGGCGTTGTCGCCGAGCGCGCTCACTCGCAACTCAGGCTCGATCGGGGTGAGCGTCCGCAGTTCGCGGCGTACCGCATCGAGCAGGCCGGTGGCCTGTCCGATGCCACCGCCGAGTACCACGAGCTCCGGATCGACGACCGCGGCGACGGCGCATATCGCCTTCGCGATCAGCACCGACTCCCGGGCGACGACTTGGCTGGCCCGCTCGTCGCCGCGGGCGGCCGCCGCGAACACGTTGCGCGCCGAGACCGGGCGCCGCATGCCTGCCTGGCGCGCGGCACGCAGGATGCCGGCTGCCGATGCGGCAGCCTCGAAGTGGCCGAGCCGGCGTACGTCTCGCGTGCGGCCCAACTCGTCGCCGAACGGCAGGTAGCCGATCTCGCCCGCCGCGCCCCGTGCGCCTCGGTGCAGTCGACCGCCCAGCACGAGTCCCATCCCGATACCCGTACCCACCGAGACGAATGCGAAGCTGTCGACGCCTCGCCCGTGGCCGTGTGCCTGCTCAGCGAGCGCGGCGGCATCGATGTCGTTCTCGACCATCAGCGACGCTCCGAATGCGTCCCGCAGCTGGCTGAGCACTGCCGGCTCCTCCCACCCGGGCAGCGCCGGTGCGAGCATCAGGGCGTTGCGGCGCGGGTCGAAGACGCCCGGGCTGCCGAGCACGGTCTGGGTGATGTCAGAGCGCTTGACGTCTGCTTCTGCGTAGAGCTTCTCGGCCAGCCGGACGAGCTCGGCGACGCGCTGCGGACCTGTCGCGCTCTCGACGGGCAGCGTCGCGCTCGCACGGACCGTACCGGCGAGGTCGCAGATCGCTCCGCGCAGGAACTGGCTGCCCACATCCAGGGCGAGGACGTTGCCGGCGGAAGGGCGCACCTCGTACAACACCGCGGCCGGGCCCGGCACGCCGGTGCGAGTGCCGGCCGGGCGCACCAGTCCGGCACGTTCCAGGTTGGTCAGCGCCAGGGACACGGTGGGCTTCGACAGTCCCGACATCCGGGCAACATCGGCGCGGGAGAGCGTGCCGGCGCGCCTGATGAAGCGGAGCACGAGTTGCTCATTCATCGCGCGGATCAGCTGCGGGCCTGCCGGCGTTCCGTGGTCGGTCACGTGCGTGTCTCCTCGTTGCGGTGCGGTGGTCGATAGTCTACTTTCCTAACTATCAGCGGGCCACTCGACAGAGGAGTGCGCATGCCACAGCCGGTCGTGCTCGGCATCGACTTCGGCGGTAGCAAGATCGCCGCCGCAGTCGCCGGCGTGGACGGCGCCCGGCTCGGTATGTCAACGATTCGTACCCGCCCTGCCGACGCTGCGGATGCGACGTTCGAGCGGGGGCTGGCGGCGGCGCGAGCGCTCATCGATCGGGTCGCGGACGGTCGGCCGCCGGTCGCGGTCGGCGCGTGCACGATCGGCATCCCGTCACACGACGAAGTCGCGCTGGCGCCGACGATCGACGGCTGGGGTGACATCGCGTTCGGTCGACGGCTTGCCGAAGCATTTCCTGAGGCGACGATCGAGCTGGCCACCGATGTCAAGGCGGCGGCCTACGCCGAGGCACACCACGGCGCACTGGCGGGCTGCGACCCGGCCATCTACGTCAACCTCGGCACGGGCCTCGCAGTAGCAGTCGTGGCCGGCGGCGTGGTGCTCCGCGGGGCGCACGGCGCGGCCGGGGAGATCGGCTACAACCTGCGCTCGGTCGCCGACGTGGGCTGCGATTCGGGCGCCGGCGCGCCGCTGGAGGAGGTTGTCAGCGGGCAGGCGCTGCACCGGGCTGCGGCGCGAATCCTGCCGGGTGCGCGCGGCGCGGTCGACGTGTTCGCTGCCGCCGATCGGCCCGGCGTGGCGCGGCTCATCGCGGACTTCGTCGCCGAGCTGTCGTTCCACCTGGTCAACCTCACTGTCGCGATCGACCCGGCACGCATCGCGGTGGGTGGCGGCATGGTCCGCTCCTGGCGGCGCCTGCACGGTGGCCTGCGCCGCGCGCTGGACGCGGCGGTGCCGTTTCCACCGGAACTGGTCGTCGCCGATTTTCCGTTCGACGCACCGCTGCGCGGGGTGCTCGCGCTGGCGACGGCGAGCGCGCATGAGATCCGATAACGAAAGGGACGTGGACATGAGAGCAGCCAAAGTGGTCGCGGCCGTCCTGGCGACGGGCCTGCTCGTGGCCGCCTGCAGTAGCACGAAGCACCGCGCCCAGCAGACCGGTACGCCCTCCACGCAGGAGAGCGGCAATGGTGCCGCCGCGCACAAGAAGGGCGGCTCCGTCACGATCGTGAACGTGCAGGGCCAGACGTGGAGCTGCCAGTTCAACCCGTTCAACCCGGCCGTCTACCAGGAGTCGCTCGGCTTCGTGTACGAGCCGCTCGTTTACGTGAACCTCCTGGAGAACCAGGCCGAGACCCCGATGCTGGCGGCGTCCTATAGGTGGGGGCCGGACAAGAAGTCGATCACGTTCACCGTCCGCTCGGGCGTGAAGTGGAACGACGGGCAACCGTTCAGTGCGCAGGACGTGGCGTTCACGTTCAACCTGATGAAGCGAGTACCGGCCACCGACCTGTACTCGCTCTGGACCGGCGCCGGGCTGCAAAGCGTCACCGCGACCGGCAACCAGGTGACCATGCAGTTCGCCAAGTCCGCACAGCCGTACTTCTGGTACTTCGCGAACCTGGTGGGCATTGTGCCCCAGCACATCTGGTCGACGGGGAACGCGGCAGTGCATCCGGAGACGTGGGCAGACCCGAACCCGGTAGCCACCGGTCCGTACACGGTGAGCCCGTGCAACCCGAACAACATCCAGTACGTGGCCAACCCGCACTACTGGCAGCCCGGAAAGCCGTACATCCAGAAGGTCCAGTACCCGGGCTATCTCGACAACGGACCGGCGAACCTCGACCTGGCCAACGGCAAGGGTGAGTGGGGCAGTCAGTTCATCCCGAACATCCAGCAGTTCTACCTGTCCAAGTCGTCGGACAACCACACGTGGTCGCCGCCGGTTCTCAACGTCGCGATCTTCCCGAACCTCGACCCGTCGCATGCCGCGACGAGCAAGCTGGGAGTGCGGCAGGCGATCTCGCTCGCACTCGACCGCGATCAGGTGTCGAAGATCGGCGAGGACGGGCAGGAGCCTGCGGCCAACCAGAGCGGCATCGTGATGCCGACGTTCCAGAAGTATTACGACGCGAACGCCCTCGCTGCCGCGGGATACGACAAGCAGAATATCGACAAGGCGAAGACAGCCCTTGCCAGTGCCGGCTACTCGCTGTCCAACCCGCTGAAGTTGACGATCATCTCGATCACCGGATTCACCGACTGGGACGCCTCGCTGGCGGTCGCCAAGCAGCAGTTGAAGAAGGTCGGCATCGACCTGACCGTGCAGGACCTCGCCCAGCAGACGTTCTTGTCCCGGCTTTACACCGGCGACTTCGATCTCGCCTACTACAACGAGCCGTCCGGCGGCCCGACGCCGTACTACGAGTTGCGGAACATCCTGTACTCAAAGAACACCGCACCGCTGGGCAAATCGGCAAGCACCAACTTCGAGCGGTACCGCAATCCGGCCGTGGACACGCTGTTCGACCAGTACCCGACCGCGGACGACGCTGGGCAGGTCGCGATCGTCAAGCAGATCGGCGCCGCGATGGTCAATGATGTGCCGGTAGTCCCGGTAACGGAGGCGGTCGACTGGTTCCAGTACAACACCAAGGACATCGCCGGCTGGCCCACCGAGCAGGACCAGTACGCGCAGCCGGCGGCGTTCAACGTGCCCGACGTCGAGCAGGTGCTGCTGCACCTCTACTCATTGTCGGCACAGTAGGAGGAAGCTCGATTCATGAGGTACGTGGCGCGCCGCCTGGGGTTCTTTGCCCTGACGCTCTGGGCGGCGCTCACGCTCAACTTCTTCCTGCCCCGGTTCATGCCGGGAAATCCGTTGCAGGCGTTGCGGGCGCGCACGCACGGCAAGGTCTCGCCCGAGGCGCTGCAGCAGATGCTCACGTCGTACGGCTTCAAACCGCACCAGAACGTGGTGAGCCAGTACTTCGCCTATCTCGGCAACATGTTCACCGGGCACTGGGGCGTGTCGATCGGCGCAACGCTGGGCCAGCCGGTCCGGCAGATCATCGCGCAATCCCTTCCGTGGACGCTGGGCCTGGTCGGGGTGGCCACCGTGCTGGCGTTCCTGCTCGGTTCGCTGATCGGTGTGCTGGCCGGCTGGAAGCGTGGCGGGGCACTGGACTCGGTGCTGCCGCCCGTCTTCGTGGTGACTTCGGCGCTGCCGTACTTCTGGGTCGGGTTGCTGCTGATCCTGGTGTTCTCGGTGTGGACGCACGGCTGGCTGCCGAGCGACTTCAACTACGACACCAGCCTGCAACCCGGGTTCTCGCCGGGGTTCGTCGGCAGCGTGCTGCAACACGCGGTGCTACCTGGAGCCACGATCGTGATCACGGCGATCGGCGCGTGGATCCTCACCATGCGCAACAACATGCTGACCACGCTCGCCGAGGACTACGTGCGGATGGCTCGTGCCAAAGGGCTTCCCGACCGGCGCATCATGTTCGACTATGCGGCCCGCAACGCGATGCTGCCGAACCTGGCGGGGTTCGCGATGTCGCTGGGCTTCGTGATTACCGGCTCCATCCTCGTGGAGTATGTCTTCAACTACCCAGGCCTGGGCTACGAGCTCTACAACGCCGTGCAGAACACCGACTATCCGCTCATGCAGGCGCTGTTCATGCTGTTCACGGTCGCCGTGCTGCTGGCGCTTCTGGTATGCGACTTCGCGATCGCGGTGCTGGACCCCCGTTCGCGAGCGAGGGCCTAAGCCGTGACCGCGGTGCTCGTCGACACCTCAGGTGCGCCGCCGATCGAGACGGTGGCCCGGCGGCGTGGTGGGATATGGGCCGCGATCCGGCACAGCCGCAAAGCCCAGGTCGGGCTCGGCATGCTGTTCGTGTTCTGCGCAGTCGCTGCCGTGCCGCAGCTGTTCACGTCGGTGCGGCATCCGAATGACCTGGCGTTCGCACCGCGGTTGCACCCGTCCGGTGCGCACTGGCTCGGCACCACCGCGCTCGGCCAGGACATCTGGGCGCAGCTGGTGTACGGCACCCGCGAATCGCTGCTGATCGCCGTGGTGGCCGGGGCGTTCGCGACGGTGCTGTCGGTGCTGGTCGGTGTGTCGGCGGCATACCTTCGCGGCGTCAGCGACGAGGTTCTCTCGATGATCACCAACATCTTCCTGGTGATCCCGACCTTCCCGCTGATCATCATCCTGGCCACGTACGCCGGCAAGGGGACGTTGCCCGTGGTGCTGATCGTGCTCATCGTGACCGGCTGGTCGTACGGCGCGAACCAGCTCCGGGCGCAGACTTTGTCCTTGCGCAACAGGGACTTTCTCGAGGCTGCACGGGTGCGCGGCGAACGGCGCTCATACGTCATATTCGCCGAAGTGCTGCCCACGATGACGTCGCTGATCCTGGCGACCTTCCTGGCTGCCGCGGTGTACTCGGTGCTGACCGCGGCCGGGTTGCAGTTCATCGGTCTGGGCGATCCGAACTCCATCAGCTGGGGGACGATGCTGTACTGGGCCCAGAACCAGCAGGCGCTGCAGACCGGGACGCCGTTGTGGTCGATCGCGCCGGGGCTGTGTGTGGCGCTGCTCGGCGCGTCGTTCGCGCTGATCAACTACGCGTTCGACGAGATCAGCAACCCCGCGTTGCGGCCGGTTCGGGGGAGGCGCCGTGCTCGAGGTTAGGGGGCTGACCGTCGAATACGCCACGGACGCCGGGCCGGTGGTCGCCGTGGACAACGTCGACCTGGACGTCGCGGACGGGGAGTTCGTCGGCGTCGTCGGAGAGTCCGGCTGCGGCAAGTCGACGCTGGTCTTTGCGATCGCCCGGCTGCTGAGCCCTCCTGCGGCGATCACTGCCGGGAGCATCGTGTTCAAGGGCCAGAACCTCGTCACGATGACCCAAAAGCAGCTGAACGCGCTGCGCTGGCGCGAGTGCTCGGTGGTGATGCAGAGCGCGATGAACGCGCTGAACCCGATCACGACGATCGGCGCGCAGTTCCGCGACGTGGCCCACGCCCACATGGACTGGTCGCCGGCGGAGGTCGATGACCGGTCCACCGAGGTGCTGCGGCTGGTGGGCATCGACCCGATTCATCTGAAGAGCTACCCGCACCAGCTCAGCGGCGGCATGCGACAGCGCGCCATGATCGCGATGGCACTGCTGTTCACACCGGACCTGGTGATCATGGATGAGCCGACATCCGCGCTCGACGTCGTGGCACAGCGCTCGCTGATGGTGCAGATCAAGCAACTCCAACGCCGACTGGGCTTTGCGGTCGTGTTCGTCACTCACGACATGTCGCTGGTGAGCCACTTCTCGGACCAGTTGCTCGTGATGTATGCCGGGCTGGTCGTAGAGGCGGGGCCGACGCGCACCGTGTTCGATACCCCGGCGCACCCCTACAGCCGCGGCCTGCTCGAGGCGTTCCCATCGATCCGTGGCGCGCGCACGCCGCTCACCGGCATCCCTGGCAGCCCGCCGGACCTCGCCCGTCCGCCGGGCGGCTGCCGCTTCCATCCACGCTGTCCGGTGGCGATGCCGGAGTGCGCGACGACGGAGCCCCCGCTGTACACGGTGGGCCTGGTCCAGGCACGGTGTCTGCTGCACGCACCGGAGCGGGCATCGCTGAGCGAAGTGCCGTCATGACGCTCCTAGAAACCGTTGGCCTCACCAAGCATTTCAAGATCGGCGGCAACCTGTCCCGGCGCACGTTGCACGCTGTCGACGACGTGAATCTGTCCATCGACCGGCAGGAGATCGTCGCGCTGGTCGGCGAGAGCGGCAGCGGCAAGAGCACTATCGCCAGGCTGCTGGCCAGGGTGTATCAGCCGACGAGCGGCGAGATCCGCTACCAGGACCGGCCGCTGTCGTCGATGCGCACCAGGCGCCAGACCCTGGCGTATCGCGGCGATGTGCCGATGGTGTTCCAGGACCCGTTCAGCTCACTCAACCCGGCATACCGCGTGGCGCATGGCATCATGCGCGGGCTAAAGCTGCATCGCCGAGATCTCAACCGCGCTCAGCGTCGCGAGGAGGCGCTTCGCGTCGTCTCCGCGGTCGGCCTTGCCCCGGGCGTCCTCGACCGGTATCCGCACGAGCTGTCCGGCGGGCAGCGACAGCGCGTCGGGTTCGCCCAGGCGCTCGCGTTCCGGCCGAAGCTGATCATCGCCGACGAACCGGTGTCGATGCTCGACGTGTCGATCCGCATCGGCCTGCTCAACTTGATGACAGCGCTGCGCGAGCAGGAAGGCGTGTCAATCCTCTACATCACGCACGACATCGCAAGCGCGCGCTACGTCAGCGATCGGCTGCTCGTCATGTATGCGGGGCACATCGTCGAGTCGGGGCCGGTCGAAGACGTCCTGGCCCGGCCGAAGCATCCGTACACGCAGCTCTTGCTGTCCGCGGTGCCCGACCCCCGCGCCCCGCTATCCACGGAGTCGGCCGATCAGGGCGAGCCGCCGCGCGTGATCGACCCGACACCGGGCTGCCGGTTCCGCTGGCGCTGCCCGCTCGCCATCGACGAGTGCGCGCAAGTGACCCCCGAGCTGCGGTTACTTGCCCCGGGGCATAGTGCGGCCTGCCACGTGGCCACGCCTGACCTGCCATGAAGATCGCGGTGATCGGTGGCGGCAGTACGTACACCCCCGAACTCATCGAGGGTTTTGCGGCGCGCGCGGACATGCTGCATGTCGATGAGCTGGTGCTGGAGGACATTTCCCCGGACCGGCTGGACATCGTCGGTGGCCTGGCGAGACGCATTCTCGCCCGGGCGGGTCATCCCGGACGGCTCGCCACCACCACATCGCTGGACGACGCGGTCGACGGTGCGGCTGCCGTGCTCGTGCAGCTGCGCGTCGGCGGGCAGCAGGCGCGGCTGACGGACGAGACGTTGCCCGGCCGGTTCGGGCTGATCGGCCAGGAGACCACGGGGCCGGGCGGCTTCGCCAAGGCGTTGCGCACCGTGCCGGTCGTGACCGACATCGCCTCTGTCGTGGCCAAGCGCGCCGAGCCCGGCGCCTGGATCGTCGACTTCACCAACCCGGTTGGCATCGTCACCCGCGCGCTGCTGGACGACGGGCATCGCGCGCTGGGTCTGTGCAACGTGGCGATCGGGTTGCAGCGGCGGCTGGCGTCGCGACTGGGCGTTGCGCCCCAGCGGGTACGCCTTGACCACGTCGGGCTGAACCACCTGTCCTGGGTGCGCCGCGTGCTCGTCGACGGGGTGGATCGGCTGCCCGAACTGCTCGCTGACCCGATAGAGGTCGGCCTGCCCGCGGAGCTGATGCGCACGCTCCGCGCCATCCCGTCGTACTACCTGCGCTACTACTACAGCACGGACGACGTGTTGCGTGACGGCAGCCCGCGTCGGGCGGAGCAGGTGATGGAGATCGAACGGCAGCTGCTCGCCATGTATGCGGACCCGGCGCTCGATCACAAGCCGGCGCTGCTCGACCAGCGTGGCGGCGCGTATTACAGCGAGGCTGCCGCTGCGCTCGTGACGTCGCTACTCAACGGCGACGGCGCCCTCCACTATGTCGACCTGCGCAACTCCGGCACGATCGCCGGCCTGCCGGACGACGCCGTTGTGGAGGTGCCCGCCACGGTCGACCGTACCGGGGCGCATGCCGAGCCGATTCCGCCGCTGGCGCCGGAGCTGCTCGGCCTGGTGCAGGCGCTCACCGCCTACGAAGTGCTCACCATCGAGGCGGCCCGCTCCGGCGATCGCCGAACTGCGCTTCGTGCGCTGCTCGCCCATCCGCTGGTGCGGCAGTGGGAGATCGTCGTACCGCTGCTCGACGCAATCCTCGAGGCCAACCGCGCGTACTTGCCGCGGTTCGCCGCCGTCAGCGCAGGTAGCTGAACGCGAGGCAGGCGTCGTTGCCTGGATTGATCTCGCCGCCGGATACCTGCGCCATGGTGACGACGTCGCTGGGGCACGAGCGCGACCTGCAGCGTCACGGTCGACGCGCCGCCGGGAGCGATGCTGGCATCGTGGCGGCACGTCAGGCCGGTGCACGGCCAGCCCGGACCGGAGATCGACACCACCCGCGCTACGCCGGGCAGATCGACGCTCAGCGTCACCGGCGCTTCGGTCGGTGCGAAGCCGACGTTCGACACGGTGAAGCTGTAGGTGCCGGCACGGTCGAACGGTGCGTACGGCACGCCGTCGGACGAGGTCAACCCGGTGAGCGTGAGGTCGGCAAGATGCCGGAAATGGCACCTGTCTCGGCAGTGTGCGACGCTGGGTCGATGACCGACTCGGGCGGTAACCCCCAGAACTGGCGGTTGGACATCCCGATGGATCGGATCGACCTTTATCGCGAGCTTGCCGACCGGCCTCGCGCCTTAACGGCCGACGAAGCGAGGATGATGGTCGAGCTCGTCGACGCGTGGCGTGCCCTGGAGCATCGAAAGCACATAGCCCTCAAGCACGCACGTCAGGAGCATGCGGGCGGCTGATCACGCAAAGTCCGTCCGACCGCATCAGGCATCACGTCGTCGATCTTGCATGCGCGTTTCGGTGTGCTCCGGCCGGACGTAGGCCCCGCGAAGCGGGACCCATAGACTCGAGGGGGCCGCGGGTTCGAATCCCTTACCCGATCGAGCTCGTGCATCAGGACAAACCCGAGGAGCGATCAGCGTGGTGAAGAGCACCGTCGAGAACCTGGGCCCGACCCGCGTCAAACTGGCGGTCGAGGTGCCGTTCGACGAGCTGAAGCCCAGCCTGGACGCCGCCTACAAGGCGATCGCCAAGCAGGTGCGCATCCCAGGATTCCGGCCCGGCAAGGCCCCCGCGCGGATCATCGACCAGCGCATCGGACGCGCGGCCGTCCTGGAGCAGGCGGTCAACGACGCACTGCCCCGCGTGTACTCGGAGGCGGTGCGGGACAGCGGAGTGCGCGCGCTCGGTCAGCCCGAGATCGAGGTGACCAATCTCGACGACGGCCTGTCGCTCCGCTTCACCGCTGAGGTCGACGTCCGGCCGGAGATCACCCTGCCCGACCTCAAGGGGCTCGAGATCAGCGTCGACGACGTCACGGTCACCGACGCGGAGGTCGACGAGCAGCTGGACGCGCTGCGCGAGCGGTTCGCGAGCCTGACCGGAGTCGACCGGCCCGTGCAGACCGGCGATTTCGTGTCGCTGGACCTCTCGGCGATGGTCGACGGCGAGGAGGTCGAGGGCGGCTCGGCGAAGGGGCTGTCGTACGAGGTGGGCAGCGAGGACCTCGTCGACGGGCTGGACGCCGCCATCACCGGCAAGTCGGCCGCCGATACGGCCACATTCACCGCGACCCTGCGCCAGGGCGATCACGCCGGGCAGCAGGCCGACATCGCGGCTACCGTCAACTCGGTCAAGCAGAAGGAATTGCCCGAGGCTGACGACGGGTTCGCCCAGCTGGCCAGCGAGTTCGACACTATCGACGAGCTGCGTGCGGACCTGCGCGAGCGCCTCCTCCGGGCGAACTCACTAACCCAGGGCAGCCAGGCCCGTGACCGGCTGCTCGAGAAGCTGATCGAGTCGGCCGACTTCCCGGTGCCCGAGTCGGCGGTGCAGGCTGAGGTGGGCTACCGCGAGCACGACGTCGTCCACTCCCTGGGCCACGACGACAAGCTGTTCGAGGAGCTGCTGGCGAGCCAGGGCAAGACCCGCGAGGAGTTCACCGCGCAGCTGAGCGAGTCGGCGGAGAAGTCGGTGCGCGCGCAGTTCATCTTGGACGCGATCGCGGACGCCGAGCAGGTCACGGTCGCCGATGCCGAGCTGACCGAGTACCTGGTCCGCCAGGCGGCCCGATACAACATGCCGCCCAAGGAGTTTGCCAATCAGGTCGTCGAGGCCGGCAACCTGCCCGCGCTGATGTCCGACGTGCGGCGCAACAAGGCGCTCGCCGGTGTGCTGGAGTCGGCAGCCATCACTGACGCGTCCGGCAACAAGGTCGACCTGTCCTCGCTGCCGGCGCCGGAGCCGACCGCCCCTCTGGCGCCGGTCGAGGAGGACGTCACGCCATGAGCGAAACCGCCGTTGGCGAGCGGCGCCGGTACGCGCTGGTCGATTAGGTTCGAAGAAACACCCGAGTTCGAAGGAAGGTCCGCACCGTGAGCCGCTTCGATCCCCAGCCACTGCGCATCATGGAAATGCGCAGCCCTGGCGCCGGCATGAGCCTGAACGATTCCGTGTACGACCGGCTGCTGCGCGAGCGGATCATCTTCCTCGGCCAGCCGGTCGACGACGCGATCGCCAACCAGATCTGTGCGCAGCTGCTGTTGCTCGCCGCCGAGGACCCCAAGCGCGACGTCAACCTATACATCAACTCCCCGGGTGGCTCCGTGACCGCCGGCATGGCGATCTTCGACACCATGGAACTGATCGAGTGCGACGTCGCCACCTGGGCGCTCGGCCTCGCGGCCTCGATGGGGCAGTTCCTGCTCTCGGCGGGCGCCCGGGGCAAGCGGTACGCGCTGCCACACGCACGGATCCTGATGCACCAGGGGTCGGCGGGCCTGGGCGGTACCGCGTCAGACATCAAGATCCAGGCCGAGCAGTGGAATCTCAGTAAGCGGGAGCTTGCGGAGATCACCGCCGACCACACCGGCAAGACTGTCGAGCAGGTCATCGTCGACGGCGACCGCGACCGGTGGTTCACCGCCGCGGAAGCAGTGGACTACGGATTCGTCGACCACATCGTGTCCCGCGCCAGCCAGGTCCCCGGCGGCGTCAGCCCGGCGGAATGAGAGTGAACGAGATGTCTGAGTTAATCAACCCATCCGCTCGGTACGTGCTGCCGTCCTTCGTCGAACGCACGAACTACGGCATCAAGGAGTCGAATCCGTACAACAAGCTCTTCGAGGAGCGCATCATCTTCCTCGGCGCGCCCATCGACGACGTCGTGGCCAACGACGTGATGGCGCAGCTGATCGTGCTGGAGTCGACCGACCCCGATCGCGACATCCAGATCTACATCAACTCGCCGGGCGGCTCGTTCACCGCGCTGACGGCCATCTACGACACGATGGTGTACGTCCGGCCCGAGATCCAGACCATCTGCATGGGCCAGGCGGCGTCAGCGGCGGCGGTGCTGCTCGCGGCGGGCACCAAAGGCAAGCGCTTCGCTCTTTCGAACTCGCGCATTCTGATCCACCAGCCCTCGGGCGGCACCGAGGGACCGATGCAGATCTCCGATCTGGACATCCAGGCCCGCGAGATTCAGCGGATGCGCGAGCTGATGGAGGAGATCCTTGCCCGGCATACCGGGCAAACCATCGAAACCGTGCGTGCTGACATCGAACGCGATAAAATTTTCACCGCCGAGCAGGCAAAAGAGTACGGCATGGTCGACGAGGTCATCACCACCCGCAAACTCACAAACTAATCCCGGCTGGGCGCGCGCCGTGGTTCGTCAAGCGACACCTCGAGAAGGCTATGGAAGCGCTCTCAATGGGTGTGACGGCGCGCCGGTGGGGTTTGCAGAGGACTTCCCGCCCCGTACCGGGTACCGTTCGAAGTCTGGGCACCAGACGACCAGAGGGGAACCGGTAGGCCGTGGCACGTGTCGGAGAGACGGGTGACCTCCTGAAGTGCTCGTTCTGCGGGAAGAGCCAGAAGCAGGTCAAGAAGCTCATCGCCGGTCCCGGGGTATATATCTGCGACGAATGCATCGATATGTGTAACGAGATCATCGAGGAGGAGCTCGCCGAGACCAGCGAGTTCAGCTTCGACGAGCTGCCCAAGCCCAGCGAGATCTACGACTTCCTCAACAGTTACGTCGTGGGCCAGGACCAGGCCAAGAAGACGCTGGCCGTCGCCGTCTACAACCACTACAAGCGGGTGCAGGCCGGCGGCGAGTCGAAGCCGCGCAGCGCCGACGCGAACGTCGAGCTGGCCAAGTCGAACATACTGCTGCTCGGCCCGACCGGCTCCGGCAAGACCTTGCTCGCGCAGACGCTGGCCCGCATGCTCAATGTCCCGTTCGCGATAGCGGACGCCACGGCGCTCACCGAGGCGGGCTACGTCGGCGAGGACGTCGAGAACATCCTGCTCAAGCTCATCCAGGCCGCGGACTACGACGTCAAGCGCGCGGAGACGGGCATCATCTACATCGACGAGGTCGACAAGATCGCGCGCAAGGCCGAGAACCCGTCGATCACGCGGGATGTTTCCGGTGAGGGCGTGCAGCAGGCGCTGCTCAAGATCCTCGAAGGGACGACGGCCAGCGTGCCGCCGCAAGGCGGCCGCAAGCACCCGCACCAGGAGTTCATCCAGATCGACACGACGAACGTGCTGTTCATCGTGGGCGGGGCGTTCGCCGGCCTGGACCCGATCATCGAGAACCGCATCGGCAAGAAGGGGCTGGGCTTCGGAGCCGAGTTGCGCACCAAGTTCGAGCGCGACCAACGTGACGTGTTCGCCGACGTCATGCCCGAAGACCTCATGAAGTTCGGGCTGATCCCGGAGTTCATCGGGCGGCTGCCGGTGATCACGTCGGTGCGCCCGCTCGACCGCGATGCGCTCGTCCAGATCCTTACCGAGCCACGCAACGCGCTGGTGAAGCAGTACAGCAAGCTCTTCGAACTCGACAACGTCGAACTGGAGTTCTCCGACGACGCGCTGGAGGCGATCGCCGATCAGGCCGTACTGCGGGGTACGGGCGCGCGGGGGCTGCGCGCGATCATGGAGGAAGTGCTCCTGTCGGTTATGTACGAAGTGCCGTCGCGCGAGGACGTGGCC
>JBKOXO010000232.1:0-4684 GCA_046744105.1 Actinomycetota bacterium | reverse complement strand
GAGGTGGGCTGCTTGCGGTCGCGGCAATCGGCTCGGTCGTCGTGGTTGTGACGGCAGGCAAGAAGCACAGCGCGGCGCCCACCCTGACCCCGACCGACCAGAGCACGTTCGTGCTGCCGACGCTCCCGACGCAGCCCACCGCCACGGGCACGAGCACCGGGAACGCGACCTGCGATGACCCCCGCACCGACGGCCAGGGGCCCGCGGTCACCTACGTTATCTTCGCCGAACTGTTCGACGTTGCGGGTGCGCAGGCGTGCACCAAGCCGGGCACGGTTCCGGAGTCGTTCACCCGCGGCCTCACCGGCAAGGTGTTCACACCGACCTTCGACGGCTCCAGCGACGACCAGGCGCCGGTGGTCAAGACGCACTTCACCGCGATCGACGGCACCAAGCTCCTGATCACCTGTACCAAGGGCGAGGACGGCAAGTACCTGGTCACCGACGCGCAGAGGGAGTGAACCGGGGACTTCTTCGCACGCACTGTGGCGGCTTCCCTACACTGACGCCGAGTCGGGATCCGCTCTCCCCGGATGCACAACGGAAGGAACGCTTCGTGCCGACCAACAAGCAGCGCCGTGACGCCGCTCGCCGCCACCTCGAACGTCAGCTGCAGCGCCGGCAGCAGCGTGAGGCCGCACGCAAGCGCACGACACTGATCGCCACGATCGCGGGGACGATCGTGCTCGCAGTAGTCGTTGTCGTGGTCGTGATCGCGCTGACCAACGACAACAAGAAGGCCAACGCCAATAGCACTACGACGCCGACGACTAGCACCACACCGTCCGCCACGCCGTCCGCCACGCCGTCCGCCACGCCGTCACCGACCCCGTCCACGTCCTACCCCCCTGCCAAGGGCGCTGCCGTCAGCTTCCAGGGCGTGACCGTCAAGGGCGCCGCGGACCTAGCCGGAGAACCGGGCGTCACCTCCAAGTCGGCGACGGCGCCCACCAAGCTGGCGTACAAGGACCTCGTCGCCGGCAAGGGCAAGGCAGCGACCCCGACGTCCACTGTCACCGTCCAGTACTCCGGCGTGCTGTACAAGAACGGCAAAGCCTTCGATTCGTCCTGGTCGCGCGGCCAGCCGGCGCAGTTCTCGCTGACCGGCGTGATCAAGGGCTTCACGCAAGGCATCGGAGGCACCACCGGTGTCCCGCCGATGAAGGTCGGCGGCCGGCGAATCGTCATCATCCCGGCGTCGCTAGGCTACGGCTCGCAGGCGCAGGGACCGATCCCGGCCAACTCACCGCTGGTGTTCGTCGTCGACCTGAAGAGCGCCAGCACCACCGGCTGATTTACCCGCCGAACGCGTCGCTCGCAGCGCTTGCGCTCATCGCGCGCGCCTGGATCTATGGTCGGCGCGCCAACCTTAAGCGCTCCTGGCCCGAGGGCTCCCGCTAATTACCGTTGTGGATTCGGTAGACGTCGTAGACGCCCTCGACGTTGCGGATCGCACGCAGCAGGTGGCCGAGGTGCTTCGGCTCGGCCATCTCGAAGGTGAACTTGCTGACCGCAACCCGGTCCCGGTTGGTGTTCACCGCGGCGGAGAGGATGCTGACGCTCTCGTCGGACAGTACCCGGCTCACGTCGGAGAGCAGCCGGTGCCGGTCGAGCGCTTCGACCTGGATCGAGACGACGAACGTCGACGCCGCGGACGGCGTCCAGCCGACCTCGACGAGCCGGTCCTGCTGCTGTAGCAGCGAGGCCGCATTGGTGCAGGTGCGCCGGTGCACCGACACGCCCCCACCGCGGGTCACGAAGCCGAGGATCTCGTCGCCGGGCACCGGGGTGCAGCAGCGCGCCAGTTTGACCCAGACGTCGCTGACCCCCTTGACGGTGACCCCGGCGTCGCCCGAGCGGCGGGCGCCACTGCGCTCGGCCTGCGTGGTGGGCAGCGCCGTCTCGGCGATGTCCTCGGTGGCTCCCTCTACACCGCCGAGCTGGGTGACGAGCTTCTGTACCACCGACTGCGCCGATACGTGGTTCTCGCCGACCGCGGCGTAGAGCGCGGACACGTCGGTGAGGTGCAGGTCGCGGGCAATGGTGAGTAGTGCCTCGCCGCCGAGCAGCCGTTGCATCGGCAGCGCCGCCTTGCGCATGGCCTTGGACAGTGCCGTCTTGCCGGCGTCGATCGCGTCCTCGCGGCGCTCACGCGCGAACCACTGCCGGATCTTGGTCTTCGCCCGGGGCGACTTGACGAAGCCCAACCAGTCCCGGGACGGCCCGGCGTTCTCGGCCTTCGACGTGAACACCTCGACGGTGTCGCCGTTGTCGAGCGTGCTCTCCAGTGCGACCAGCTTGCCGTTGACCCGCGCCCCGATACAGCGGTGCCCGATCTCGGTATGTACCGCGTAGGCGAAGTCGACCGGTGTGGACCCCGCCGGCAGCGCCACCACGTCGCCTTTCGGGGTGAACACGTACACCTCGGACGAGCCGAGGTCGTAACGCAGCGAGTCGAGGAACTCCTCCGGCTCCTGGGCCTCGCGCTGCCAGTCGAGCAGCTGGCGCAGCCAGCCCATTTCGTCGGAGACACCGGCCGGATCGGTGATCTCGGCGTTCTTGATCTCCTTGTACTTCCAGTGCGCCGCAATGCCGTACTCCGCAGTACGGTGCATGGCCTGCGTGCGGATCTGAAGCTCCACCGGCTTCCCGCCCGGGCCGATCACCGTGGTGTGCAGCGACTGGTACATGTTGAATTTCGGCATCGCGATGTAATCCTTGAACCGGCCCGGCACCGGTTGCCAGTTCGCATGGATGACGCCGAGCGTCGCGTAGCAGTCGCGCTCGCTGTCGACGAGGACGCGGATGCCGACCAGGTCGTAGATGTCGGTGAACTCGCGCCCCCGGACGATCATCTTCTGGTAGATCGAGTAGTAGTGCTTGGGCCGCCCGGTCACCGTGGCCTTGATGCCGCCCTCGCGCAGCTGGGAGTTGACCCGCTCGATCACCTCGTGCAAGTACGTGTCGCGCGACGGGGCACGCTCTGCCACCAGTCGGACGATCTCCTCGTACCGCTTCGGGTACAGCGTGGCGAACGCGAGATCTTCTAGCTCCCACTTGACGGTGTTCATGCCGAGCCGGTGCGCGAGCGGGGCAAGCACCTCGAGCGTCTCGCGCGCCTTGCGCTCCTGCTTGGCCGGCGGCAGGAACCGCAGCGTGCGCATGTTGTGCAGCCGATCGGCCAGCTTGATGACCAGGACCCGCGGGTCCCGGGCCATGGCCACCACCATCTTGCGGATGGTCTCGGCCTCCGCGGCCTCGCCGAACTTGACCTTGTCCAGCTTGGTGACACCGTCGACCAGGCGCTCTACCTCGGCTCCGAACTGGTCCTGGATCGCATCGAGGGAGAGCCCGGTGTCCTCGACCGTGTCGTGCAACAGCGCGGCGACGAGGGTCGTGGTGTCCATGCCGAGCTCGGCGAGAATGGTCGCCACTGCGAGGGGATGGGTGATGTAGGGGTCGCCGCTCTTGCGCAGCTGGCCGCGGTGGCGCTGCTCAGCTAGGTCGTAGCCGCGCTGAAGCAGCCGCGGGTCGACCTTCGGATGCGCGCCGCGGTGGATGGCAAGCAGCGGCTCGAGCACCGGCCGGACCGGCGACTGGCGCGGAGCGGTGACCAGACGGCGGGCCAGGCGGTCGCGGACCCGGCGCCGGTGCTGCTGGCTCTGCGTCCCTTCCGGCGGCGCCTCGGGCGCTGGAGGCGTCGCCAGAACCGGCGCTGCGCCGGAGTCGGACGTGGACGTGGCAGAGCCGGCCCGGTCCGGCTCCGACCCGGTCCGGGCCCCTGACGTCACGGCCTCCGTCGTCAGCAATGCCTCCTTGTGCGCCAGTGCTCAACTTCTAGTCTAGGTGCGACGCCGCCTGAGGCCAGTGCCCGGGACGTCTCGACACTCGGTCAGTTGCGCAGCAGCGCCGCAATGTCGCCGTGCGCCACGCCGTCCAGCCGGGTGCGTCCACCGAGGAAGCCCAGCTCGAGCAGGACCCCGACGCCGACGACCTGTCCCCCGGCCTGGCCGATCAGCTCGGCGGCGGCACGCACCGTCCCGCCCGTGGCGAGCACATCGTCAACGAGATACACGCGCCGCCCGTCCGCCACGTTGACCGGCACCTCGATCTCGGCCTGCCCGTACTCCAGGTCGTAGGCGCGGCGGATCGTGGGGGGCGGCAGCTTGCCGGCCTTGCGCACCGGCAGGATGCCGCAGCCGAGCTCCCGGGCCAATGCCGCGGCGAACAGGAAGCCGCGTGCCTCGATGCCTGCGACCAGGTCGGCGCCGCCCGCGGCTCGGGCGAATGCGGCGAGCGCGCTGATTGCCGCGCCGAACGTGTCCGGGTCGGCGAGCAGCGGTGCGATGTCCTTGAAGACGATGCCGGGTTGTGGAAAGTCCGGGACGTCGCGCAACCGCCCGGCGACTCGTGCGGCGATCTCGATGCCGCCGTCGCCGCTCGCCGCGGTCATCGCCTTCGGGATCGCTGCGGGCGCGCGCCGGGACGAGGTGCGGGCGAGGGACCGCCGGTGCGCCGCGGTGCGCCGGACCCCGCCAGGGCCGGCTCGCCGGCGGCGGCCAGCCGCGCCGCCTCGCTGGCCCGCTTGGCCTGCACCCGCTTCGTGAGAGCCCGGTAGGCCGGCTGCGGCTCGGTCAGGTCACACACGATCGGCGTGGCCAGGAACAGCGACGAGTACGCCCCC
>JBKOXO010000118.1:0-3938 GCA_046744105.1 Actinomycetota bacterium | reverse complement strand
TTCATTCCCTGCGACGGGCGCAGGTGACGTCGTACCGCCTCGCGCCACTCCGAGAGTCCGTCGCGTGGGACCTCGCGGACCGCCTTGAACGCTGCAGCGGTCTGCTCGTCATAGCTGATCCTGGCCATGTCATGCCTCCTTCCTGGTGCCCACCTCGTTGCTTACGTACCTACCACCGCGTCTTTCACATGTAGGGGTCGGTCGCCGAACGTCGAATCGCGCTCCATGGTGTGTTCCTCGACTGACGTCGTTAGGTACGCCGTTAACAGCAGCCCGGACGATCCCTGGCGGCCCGCTGGACCGCCATCTCCCTTGCGGCTTGGGAAGGCCTCAGCAACTTGGCTGTTGAGGGCAGTCTCGGCCCGTAGCTTCTCGCACCATGGCCGCTCGCTCTTCGCGGCCCGTCGCTTCCAGCAACGCCCCCATGGTCGAGAGCGGCAGCACGGGAATCGGTCGGCTGTTGAGCACCATCCGCTCAGCGCGATCCAAGCTTGGTGTGGTCATGACCACGCGGCCATTAGAGTCGACAGCCTCGACCCGAACCAGGATCTCGAGCTGAACGCCTTCCACCACAGCAAGGACTCGACGCGCGGCACGTACGTCACCGCGATCCCAGGGTGCTTGATCCGTCACGACAGCGTCCTGAAGCCCGTCGACCAGCTCAGCGACGGCTACTTGATCGGCCAGGACATCAACATCCCTGGGGTCGATTGGCAGCCCATGCAGGGCGAGGGAGGCGCTCCCGCCCACGGCCCACTGGCCGTGTCGGACGGCGGGGAGTCCCTGAAGCGCCCTACGCCATGGCGGAACTGGACCATCCACGCCGCCACCATACGCAGTGCCCCATATATCGCGCGGATGATCCCACGTCCCATTACCCGCGGCGCCCTAAAGCGCCGTCTAGGTCTATGGCTTGCGGCCCAAGATCAACTCGGACAGTTCAGGCAGCGCCTATTCGCACTTCCCTCCGTCGCTGTGATCCGGCGTCGCCCACCCTGCAGCGCGCGGCGGGAGGCGACTACAGTGCCCCGCACCGACCCAGAACGGGGGACCGATGACTGACCCAAGCAACTCGATACCCATGGTGGGCATCCGACAAGACCGGCAAGGCCATCTGGAGCGGCAATCGAGCGGCGCGCCGTCTCGCGAACACTACGAACCGACGACGGTGGACGCACCCGATGTCGACGGCGACAACCGCAAGTTCGTAATCAAGCCACGGCGCTATGTCGAGATACAGCTCGACGGTGCGGGCGGCCCGGTGCGCCTCGAGTTGAGCGTCGACCAGGCGAGCGCGATCGGGCGGGCCCTGCTCGACGCCGCCGGCCGGCTGGATTCGCCGCGTCCGTTCTAGTGTCCGGGACCGGACACTCGCGGTGGGGAGCGCTAGACATCCGCCGTTACGCGCGCCCTGGAGCCAAGCGAGTCAACCGCGATGGGCTGCGCAGATTAGCGGTCGGGCGCCATCTTCGGCTCGACTGCTGTACTCGACCATCAGCGCGCTCCTGCCGATGAGTGCGCCCATCGGATGATCTTGGCGAATGTCGCGCTGGCGTCCGCGCGCTAAGCGAGCGGATCGGGCACCGACTGGGGGCCGGCCCGGCAGAGCTGCCCGAGCCGGCGCCAGGCTACTGCGCCGGCCTCGTTGCTGAGTGGATCACCGTGGCCGAAGCAGACGGTCTGCGCCGGTGTCTGGGCGAGCCGGACGACGGACTTGCGTGCCTGCTCGCGGTCAGTATTGAACGGTCCCAGCATCAGCCCAGAGGAGCCGTTGGCAACGACGTCGCCGGTGAACAGCACGCCCGCGCCAGATAGCCAAACTGCGATGCTGCCGTCGGTGTGCCCGGGTGCCGCGATGACCTGCGCACCACCGCCGAACTCGACGGCGTCACCGTCGGCCAACTCGGTGTCGACCGGACAGGGCGGGATGCTCGGTATCCCGCCGACGACCTGCTCATATAGCGGCCGCTCGGCCGCGGTGAGGACCGGCTCGGGACGCACCCGGTCACCGCGCACGATCCCGGCGTCCTCGCGGTGTGCCAGTACTTCGACGTCACCCCAGCGGCGTATAGCGGCAGCCGATCCCGCGTGGTCCTCGTGACCGTGGGTGAGCACGACCCGGCGCAGGTCTGCGCGACGGAACCCGAGCTCGGCGAATGCCGATGCCAGCTCGTCCTGGCTGCCCGGGATGCCGGTGTCCACCATGGTGAGCTGCGAGCCGTCCTGCCACACGTAAACCTGACCGAACACCGGCCTGATCAGGTGAAGCTGCGGACCCAGCCGGGTGATCTCCACGACCGACAACGTAGCCCGGGACTCCGCAGCGACACACCGGGTGTTCGCGCCAAGCCGACGCCAGCGTGACATCCCGAGGTCATCACGGCACGCTCGAGCCGATCGTCACCGGGGCGTTTCGCCAAGGTCGGTGATCCTGTAGCCGACGCCGGGTTGCGTGTGGATGATCGGGGGGTTGCCGAGTTTGCGGCGCAGTCGGCTGAGGGTGTTGAAGACGGTGTTGGTGAACGGGTCGGCGTTTTCGTCCCAGGCTTGTTCGAGGAGGTCTTCGGTGCTCAGGACGGCGGGGGCGGCGCGCAGCAGGGCTTCAAGGACGGCGAACTCTTTGACCGACAGCTCCAGTGGTCGGCCGTTGCGGGTGGCGGTGTGCCGTTGCGGGTCGAGGGTGAGGCCGCCGGTGCGGTAGACGCGGGGCCGGGCGGTGGGTTGGCGGCGGGCAAGGGCACGGATGCGGAGCACGAGTTCGGTGAAGTGGAACGGTTTGGCCAGGTAGTCGTCGGCGCCGAGGTCGAGACCGCTGATGCGGTCGTCGGTGGTGTCGGCGGCGGTGAGCATGAGCACCATCGTTGGTCGGTCGCTTTGGGTGATCATCCGGCACAGGGCGTCGCCGCGGATGCCGGGCAGGTCCCGGTCGAGCACGACGACCTGGTAGGGGTTGGTGTCGAGTTTGGCGGCGGCGTCGAGCCCGTCGTAGGCGACGTCTACTGCGAAGCCCTGGTTGCGTAATCCCTCGGCGATCGTGTCGGCCAGGCTGTGCACGTCTTCGACGACCAGGATCCTCATCCGGACACTGCCGGGGTGAGCGCGGCCTGGGTGGCGAGGGGAAGGGTGGCGGTGATGCGCAGCCCGCCGCCGGGGCGGGCATGCAGGTCGAGGCTGCCGCCGTGGGTAGCGACGATGGCCGCGACGATGGAGAGCCCGAGCCCGACCCCGGTGTCGTCGGCGCTGGTGCGGTCCGGAGCCAGGCGGCGGAACGGCTGGGTCAGTTCCCGGACGCGGGTCTGCTCGAGGACGGTTCCGCTGTTCTCGACGACGAGCCGCGTCGCGTCGGCCTCAGTGTCGGTGGTGACGTGGATCCAGCCGCCGGGGTGGTTGTGCCGGATGGCGTTGTCGATCAGGTTGTCGATCAGGTGGGTTAGCAGCGCCTCGCTGCCGCGCACGGGCGCCTCGTGCTGGTCCTGCTCGACGGTCAGGTGCATGTCGCTGATCGCCACGGTGTGATCGGCGAGGATCGCGGCGGCGAGCTGGTCGAGCAGGACCGTGCTGGTCGGGAAGGCGTGGTCATTCTGGGCGCGGGCCAAGGTGAGGAAGCTCCGCACCAGCCGGTCCGCCCGGTCGAGCCCCAGCCGGACCCTGTCCGCCAGCACCGTCACCCCTGGCGCGGGCGGTTCGGGCGTGCAGGTGGCCACGTCGACCGCGGTGCGCATCATGGTCAGTGGGGTGCGTAGTTCGTGGGAGGCGTTGGCGACGAAGCGGCGCTGCGCGTCGAAGGCGCCCTCGAGGCGGGCAAGCAGGTCATCGATGGTGTCGCCGAGGTGTTTGAGTTCGTCGTCGGGACCGGTGACAGCGAGCCGTTCATGCAGGTTGTGGTCACCGATGCGCTGGGTGGCGGCCGTCATGGCGCGCACCGGGCGCAGTACGCG
>JBKOXO010000194.1:0-5735 GCA_046744105.1 Actinomycetota bacterium | reverse complement strand
GGCGTACTGCTCGCGGGTGTCGACGAGGATCTCCAGCTCGGCGATCCCGGCGGCGCGGGCGGTCGGCGTGATGACGTTCGGGCGGGCCTGCTTGCGGGTGCGTGGCGACTGCCAGAACACCGCCTCGCGGCCGCGGGCGGTGGTGAACACCAGCTGCGAACCGGGACGACCTTGCGGCCGTTGACTGCTTCTTGTGAGACGTTGCATCCCCGGGCGGCACGCCGGGTCGAGGCTGTTGATCTTCAGCGAACGCGCCCTTGTTCCAAGGACTTTGGCCACCGACTTATGGGTCGCCGGTCCGCGGCCATCATGAGAATGCCTGATACTTCCCGCACCTCACTCTTCGCGACAGGCGGCCCGGCAGGGAGAAGTCTTGGCGCTGCACATGACGGAACCGGGCGGCTGCGCAACGCAACACGAGCAATCACGCCCAGACCGGGTGGCTACACGGGTGGGAAGAAGATGATCTCCGGGTATCGACTGGACGGGCCGTCCAGCAAGTGGCTGTCCTCATCACGCAACCAAAGATCGAAGAAGGCGCCGATGTAGGCGCGTTCGACGGCGATGGCGCGGCCCGGGTCGATGGTGCCCACGATGCTGGCCAGGCCCGCCGGGGTGACGCCAGCCGCCGCTAGCTGATGGATCAGCGGCATCTCGTCGGTGTAGCTGCCGTGCGTCGACCCGGTCAGGGACAGGAAGCGCCGCCAACCGCCCAGGTGGTGCCAGAACGGGGCCAGCAGGTCACCTACCACGTCGGGACCCTGGCCGCCGCTCGTCATGATCATGAACGGTCGGTTGCCGACCCGAACCGCGATGCTGCCCACTAGGTCGGCCAGCTGGTCCGGGGTGACACCGCTACCCGGGCCGAAGGCAACGTCGGGAGCGATGCTGCCGTCCAGGTCGATCCCGGCGACGATCCGGTCGTCGTGGGCCATCGCCTGCGCGGCCGTGGCGCCGCCCAGCGAATGGCCGAAGATGCCGATCCTGGCCAGATCCAGGGCCCCGCGCAGGCCGGCGGGCAGCAGCCGCCGTTCGGCATCGGGGTTGCCGCCGGCGGCGAGCACATCGAGCCTGTCCAGCACGAACCGCACGTCGGCATACCGAACCGACACCTGGAGGTGTCCGTCGTCGTCTAGAAAGGGCCGAGCCAGCTCGACCCGCCGGCCCGGAAACTCCACCTCGCCGGCGTCGTACGTGTGGTCGATCGTGACCACGATGTAGCCGTGGCTGGCGAGGTCTTCCACCAACACGGTGCCCATCTCGCGGGCCAACCCAAGCCCGGGCGAGTAGAGCACCACCGGGTAGCGCCGGCCGCTCCGCTCCACTGGAGGGCGCGGAGGGCACTGACCCGCGTGACTGGTCGGAAAATCGACACCGTCCAGCGAGATCGCATCACCCAGCCCGAGCTGCTTGGCCATCAGTTCCAACTCGCCGGACAGCTGAGCGCGGTAGGCGGTAAGGGCACCCGACGGCATCCACGGAGCAGGCTGGCAGCGGCCGACGTCCCGGGCCGGATACCACACACTGACCATCAGCTCCCGCGGATGCGACGACGTCCACCACGGGTCCTGACGCGAATGGTCAACCAGGTGCAGCGAAACCGTACCCACGCCGTGAGGTCCGGTCGGCGCCGGCAGCGTCAACCGGATTCGAGAGGGACTCCAAGCGGCCAGCGCGCGGCCGGGCGATGCCGACACGGCCAGGCCGGCGGCGAGCGCCGCCGCCCCACCAAGCAGCTGCCGCCGACTGATTCCTGCCCCGCCGGCCCAGACGTCCGTCCGGCCGAGGACCGAACCCGACCGTGAGGCCGGGCCCGCGTGCTTGACGTTGTCTGTCATGGTGAAAAACGTACGGCGGCGGCGGTTTCAAACGCTTAACGGCTCCTGGTGGTTTCAGAATCCGATGGCTTCGCGGAGTGTGTCTATCGAGTGTTTGCGCACCGGCTTCGCGGGCGGGTCACGAGTGCTGTTGGCCGCTTTCGGGCGTGCTGTCGAGGATGTGGTAGCCGATGCCGGGTTGGGTGTCGATGATCGGGGGTTCGCCGAGTTTCCGGCGCAGGCGGCTGAGGGTGACGAATACGGTTCTGGTGAACGGGTCGGCGTGTTCGTCCCATACCTGTTCGAGTAGGTCTTCGGCGCTGAGCACGGCGGGTGCAGCTCGCATGAGCGCTTCGAGGACGCCGAACTCTTTGACGGACAGGTCGAGGGGTTGTCCGCCGCGGGTGGCGACGTGGCGCTGCGGGTCGAGGGTGACGTCCGCAGCCTGGTAGATGCGTGGGCGAGCGGTGGGTTGGCGGCGGGCGAGCGCTCGGAGCCGTAGCACAAGCTCTTTGAAGTGGAACGGTTTGGCGAGGTAGTCGTCGGCGCCGATGTCCAGGCCGCTGATCCGGTCGGCGGCTGCTCCGGCGGCGGTGAGCATGAGCACCATCGTCTGCCGGTCGCTTTCGGTGATCATGCGGCACAGCACGTCGCCGTGGATGCCCGGCAGGTCGCGGTCGAGGACGACAACTTGGTAGGTGTTCGTGTCGAGCTTGGCCGCAGCTTCGATTCCGTCGTAGGCGACATCGACGGCGTAGCCGTGATCACGCAGCCCTTCGGCGATGTCGTCGGCCAGGCTGGGCACGTCTTCGACGACGAGCAGCCTCATGCCCGGCTCCTGGCCAACGCGGCAGCCGGGACGGCCTCGACCGCGCGCGGCAGTGTCACGACGACCCGCAGGCCGCCGCCGGGCCGTGCGTGCAGGTCGAGCGTGCCGCCGCAGTTGGTGACGATCGCGGCGACGATGGACAGGCCGAGCCCGAAGCCGCTCGCGTTGGTGCGGTCGGGGGTGATGCGGCGGAATGGCTGGGCCAGCTGGTCGACGTCGTGCTGGTCGAGCTGCCGACCGGCGTTCTCGACGATCAACACCGCGGAGTTCGACTCGAGCCTGGTAGTGATCTTGATCCAGCCATGGGGTTCGTTGTGGCGGATGGCGTTGTCGAGGAGATTGCCGACGAGGTGGGTGGCGAGCAGCTCGCCGCTGCGAGCCTGTGTGTGCTCGCTGTCCTGGTCGAGTCTAAGTCCGGCGGCCGACAGCGCGACGCGTCGCTCGGCGATGACCTTCGCCACGATCTCGTCGATCGCTACCTCCTCCCCACGGTCTGCCGTGTATTGAGCCTGGGCGAGGGCGAGGAATGCTTCGACTAGCAGGTCGGCCTTGTCGAGGCCCAGCTCGATCTTGGCGGCCAGCGCGTTGACGTCGGGGCGGGCCGGTCCCGGTTTTCCTGTTGCGACGTCGATCGCGGTGCGCATCATGGTCAGCGGCGTGCGCAGCTCGTGTGAGGCGTTGGCGACGAAGCGCCTCTGGGCGTCGAAGGCGTCCTCCAGCCGGGCGAGCAGGGCATCGATAGTGTCGCCGAGTGTCTTGAGTTCGTCGTCGGGTCCGCGCAGTGCCAGTCGTTCGTGCAGGTTCTGCTCGGAGATCCGCCGTGTCGCCTCGGTGATGGTGCGCAGTGGTCGCAAGACCCGCCCTGCGAGCAGCCAGCCCAGGCCGACCGCGAGGACGGCCATGATCGCCAACGCGATCCCAGAACCGATCAATAGCTGGTGTAGTTCGTGGCTGCGTTGCTCCGCGGCCAGCCGTCGGAGTTGATCTCCGAGCGCCTTGGCTTGTGCCGCGGTGAGTGCCTTGCCTCCAGCTTCGAGGCGCGGCCGCTCTGGCGGCTGGTCCGAACCGGGGCCGAGCTCGCCCATAGCGCCCTGTGAGCCCTGGTAGGTGTTGCTGCCGGAGATGGCGTGCTCCACCAAAAGGTAGGTGATTGCGAGCACGGCGGCACCGCAGCCCAGGAACAATCCGCCGTACAGCGCGGTGAGTCGAAGCCGGATCGTGCGACGCGGCAGGGGCGGGTTCGGCAGCCGGCGGAACCACGCGCGCGGTGACAGTGCAGGCATCGTGTGCTCCTCGTCCCAGGGCCGACGCAACGGCCCGGCCCCAGCTTGATGATGACCCGCCTTCGATCACAGCGCATTAACGAGGCTCGTGAAGCTGCTGAGACCGGCCCGTCTCTACAACTGAAGGTGCAACGCGAATCACGCAGCTTCGGAGGCAACCAATGCGCCATCGTGTTCATCTCGTTCTCGCCGCGCCGGTCGCGGCCGTCTTGCTGCTCGCCGGGTGCGCGCACAGTTCGGCCGGTCCGGGCGTGGCCAGCGCTCCGCGATCGGGAGGGTCGAGCGCGTCGCAGCCGGCCGGATCTGGCAGCGGAGATCCGTTGGCGTACTCGCGATGCATGCGCGCACACGGCATCAGCGACTTCCCGGACCCGAACGCCGCCGGCGGTGGCTACGCCATTCAGAACACGCCGGGCAGCGACCTGGACCCGAAGAACCCGCAATTCCAGGCGGCCGCAAATGCGTGCAAGTCCCTCGCGCCGCAAGCCCCTAACCCGGACAAGATGCGCGCGGCGAACCTGAAATTCTCACAGTGCATGCGCGCGCACGGCATCAGGGACTTCCCCGATCCGGACAGCAACGGGCAGATCACCCTCGACAACCCCGGCAGCAGCGATCTGGCGCTGGACAACCCGCGGTTCCAGGCCGCCCAGCAGGCCTGCCAGAAATACGCCTACGGCGGCGGCTCGCAGCAGCCGATCCCGATCAGCGGTGGGCAGGGCAGCGGTGACTGACAACCGGCCGGATTCCACCCGGCATCGTAGGAGGCGCGTTCGCGGCACGGTGGTGACCGTGGTGGTCCTAGCTGCCCTGGCGGTCACGGTCGCGCTCGCCGGGCCGTTGCGCAGCCGCCAACCGTCCGGGTCTGACGGCGCGACGAACGACGCGGCAGTGACCACTGCCCGGGTGCAGCGGCGGACGCTGACGGCGCAGACCACGGAGAGCGGCACACTCGGTTACGCCGGCGACTACACCGTGGGAGGGCAGGGCCACGGCACGCTCACCTGGCTGCCCGCGGTGGGCCAGGTGATCCGGCAGGGCCAGGTGCTGTACCGGTTGGACGGGCAGCCGGTGATCTTGTTGTACGGGTCGGTGCCGGCCTACCGCAGGCTGGCCGAAGGCGCCAAGGCTTCGGATGTCACCGGTACCGACGTGGCGCAGCTCAACCGCGACCTGGTCGCGCTCGGCTACGCCAGCAGCGATGACCTGGACCCGTCCTCGGACGAGTTCGGCTGGGCCACCAAGGCAGCGATCGAGAGGCTGCAAGACCACCTCGGCGTCACGCAGACCGGCGCCCTCGAACTGGGCCAGGTGGTGTTTTTGCCCACCGCGGCGCGGGTCACCAGCGTGGCGGCCACCCTGGGCGGCCCCGCCGGAGGGGCGATCCTGAAGGCCAGCTCGACCCGCCGCCAGGTGGTGGTGAACCTGGACGCCAACCTGCAATCACAGGTCAAGGTCGGTGAGACGGTGACCATCACCTTGCCTAACGGGCACACCACCCCGGGCCGGGTCAGGTCGGTGGGCAAGGTCGCCACCACCCCGGCGCAGGGCTCCAACAGCGCGCCGACCGTCGAGGTGGACATCACCCCCACCGACGCGGCGGCCACCGGGACCCTGGACCAGGCCTCGGTGCAGGTCGCGACCATCACCGCCACCGCCCGCAACGCGCTGGTGGTGCCGGTGAACGCGCTGCTGGCGCTGGCCGGCGGCGGGTACGCCGTCGAGGTCATCGCCGCGGACCGGGTGCATCGGCTGGCGCCCGTGCAGCTCGGGCTGTTCGACGACGCCGAGGGCCTGGTGCAGGTC
>JBKOXO010000012.1:0-10028 GCA_046744105.1 Actinomycetota bacterium | reverse complement strand
GTGGCGCGGGCGTGTTGGAGGACATTGCCAACCAGGCAGCCGACGACGCGATGCTGGCGGTCCTCACGAAACTGCACGCCTTCGCGGGGCGCAGCCGGTTTACCACCTGGGCGTACAAGTTCGCGATCCTCACCACCGCGGTGCAGGTGCGCCGGCTTGCCTGGCGTGAGCGCGCCGTGCCGCTTGACGATCCCGACTCGGTGCTCGAGAGCGGCCCGGCACCGGAGGCTTATGCCGAGGCGCACGACTTGCTGGCCGCTGTCCGCACCGCCGTCGCGGTAGCCCTGACGCCGCATCAGCGACGGGTCGTTCTTGCGCTGTCGGCCGACGAGGTGCCGGTGGACGTGCTCGCCGAGCGGCTGGGCACCTCCCGCAACGCGCTGTACAAGACCCTGCACGACGCCCGGGTCTCGCTTCGCGTCCACCTCCACGCGGCCGGATACTTGCCCGGCCCCGACCACCCCGCAGGCGCCGCATGACCGATCACCGACTGACGCCCGCCCTCGCGCGTCAACTCACGATGGATACCGAACCCTGGCTGTCCTGCGACGACTGCTTCACCCTCGTCGACGAGTACCTAGAACAGCTCATCGCCGACCCGGACTACCGCGACCCGCCGATGTCGGCCCACCTGCGAGGATGCGGAGCGTGCGCTGAAGAGGCCAGTTCACTGCTCGAACTCGTGGCCCGCGACGCCGGGATCGACCCTGCGCCGCTGCTGCACCGGATCTCGACGCCGTAGTTCGTGAGACGGCGTGCCCGCCGATCGGCCCCACATGCACCAGGTCGGCCGGTCGGCCGTCGGGCCGCGGGTCAGCAGGTCGTCGGCGAATCCGAGCGGTCGCTCGTGCTGCTCGGGGTCTGACCGGCCCCGCGCCGCCGAACTCGCTCGCAGCCGGCCGGTATCCTTGGGCCGCAGGGACCGGCCAATCCGAGGGGGATCCGCTTTGGGGCTCGTCGTACAGAAGTACGGCGGCTCGTCTGTAGCCGACGCGGAGCGCATCAAGCGTGTCGCGGAGCGCATCGTCGCCACCCGCCGTGAGGGGCACGACGTCGTGGTCGTCGTCTCGGCCATGGGCGACACCACCGACGAGCTGATCGACCTCGCGAAGCAGGTCGTGCCGGTGCCGTCCGGACGCGAGTTCGACATGCTGCTGACGGCCGGCGAACGCATCTCGATGGCGCTGCTCGCCATGGCGATCAACTCACTGGGCTATACGGCGCAGTCGTTCACCGGCTCCCAGGCCGGCGTGCTCACCACGTCGGTACACGGCAAGGCGCGCATCGTCGGCATCACGCCGGGACGCGTCGAAGCGTCCTACCGCGCCGGCAACGTGGCCATCGTCGCGGGATTCCAGGGCGTCAGCCCGGACACCAAGGACGTCACCACGCTGGGCCGTGGGGGCTCGGACACCACGGCGGTGGCGCTCGCGGCCTCGCTTTCCGCCGACGTCTGCGAGGTTTACAGCGACGTCGACGGCGTGTTCACCGCCGACCCGCGCATCGTCCCGAACGCCCGGCGGCTCACGACGCTCACGTACGAGGAAATGCTCGAGATGGCCGCGTGCGGGGCCAAGATCCTGCACCTGCGCAGTGTCGAGTACGGGCGGCGCTACGGCGTCCCCATCCACGTCCGCTCGTCGTATTCGAGCAAGCCCGGCACCACCGTCGCCGGATCGATGGAGGATCTACCAGTGGAGCAGGCCATCATCAGCGGTGTCGCGCACGACCGCAGCGAGGCGAAGGTCACCGTCGTAGGCGTCCCGGACAAGCCCGGCGAGGCGGCGGCAATCTTCCGCGAGCTGGCCGGCGCCGAGATCAACATCGACATGATCGTGCAGAACATTTCCACGCGGGGGACGGGCCGCACCGACGTGTCGTTCACCCTCCCGGCGACCGACGGCGCGACTGCGCTCTCGGCATTGAAGAAGGTGCAGGACGAGGTCAGCTTTGAAGAGCTGCTCTACGACGAGCACATCGGCAAGCTGTCCTTGATCGGGGCGGGAATGCGCTCGCATCCCGGCGTGTCGGCGACGTTCTTCAGCGCGCTGGCCGCGGCGGGCGTCAACGTCGAGATGATCTCGACGTCGGAGATCCGCATCTCCGTGGTGCTGCGCGACACCGATCTCGATACGGCGGTGCGTGCCGTGCACGACGCGTTCGAACTGGGCTCGTCCGACGAAGAGGCAGTCGTTTACGGAGGCACGGGCCGATGAGGATCGGGATAGTCGGCGCTACCGGGCAGGTCGGCGGGGTGATGCGCCGCGTCCTGGCAGAGCGCGACTTCCCGGTCGACGAGATCCGCTACTTCGCCTCGGCGCGGTCGGCGGGCACGTCCCTACCCTGGCGCGGGGCGGACGTCGTCGTCGAAGACGCCGAGACGGCCGACCCGTCGGGCCTTTCCATCGCCTTGTTCTCCGCGGGAAAGGCCGCCTCACGCGAGCTTGCCCCGCGCTTCGCCGCGGCCGGCGTAACGGTGATCGACAACTCGTCGGCGTGGCGGATGGACCCGGACGTCCCGCTGATCGTGTCCGAGGTCAATCCGGACGAGGTCCGCCGCGCTACCAAGGGCATCATCGCCAACCCGAACTGCACCACGATGGCAGCCATGCCGGTGCTCAAGCCGCTGCACGACAAGGCCGGGCTGCTGCGACTGGTGGCGTCGACCTACCAGGCGGTGTCCGGCGCCGGACTGTCCGCCGTCGAGGAGTTCGACCGGCAGCTGCGCGAGACGTGGAGCGAGGCGGTGGCGCTTACGCACGACGGCAGCGCCGTCAAGTTCCCGGAGCCGGTGAAGTTCGCGGCGCCCGTCGCGTTCAACGTGCTGCCGCTGGCCGGGTCGATCGTCGACGACGGATCGTATGAGACCGACGAGGAGCAGAAGCTGCGCAACGAGTCGCGCAAGATCCTCGGTATCCCGGATTTGGCCGTGTCCGGGACGTGCGTGCGCGTGCCGGTGTTCACCGGGCACTCGCTGTCGATCAACGCCGAGTTCGCCCGGCCGCTCTCGGTCGAACGGGCGATCCAGGTGCTGCAGGACGCAGCGGGCGTCGCACTGTCCGACGTCCCGACGCCGCTTCAGGCGGCAGGCTCCGATCCGTCGTATGTGGGCCGCATCCGCCAGGACCACGGGGTGCCCGACGGCCGCGGACTCGCCCTGTTCGTCAGCAACGACAACCTGCGCAAGGGCGCCGCGCTCAATGCGGTGCAGATCGCCGAACTGGTCGCAAGCCACTCGATTGCGCAAGGTTTCCTTGCCTCAGACGAGGGATTCTTGCGCAACCGGAAAAGTTAGCTTGCGTTCCAGCTGAACGGCGTCACCTCGCGCAGTACCCGGCGACGACGGTTCCGGGGCAGGTGGTCGATGTACAGGATGCCCTGCAAATGCTCGGTCTCGTGAATCAGGCAGCGGGCGAAGAAGCCGGTGCCGGTGACCTCGATCGGCTTGCCGGTCTTGTCGACGCCGCGCGCGGTGGCCACCGACGGGCGCGCCAGTTCGTGATACGGCCCGGGGACGGAAAGGCAGCCCTCCTCGCCCTCGTCCATCGGCCCCGAGGTCGACACGATCGACGGGTTCACCAGGTGGCCGACATGCTGCTTGCCCTCGGCATCGGGGCAGTCGTAGACGAACACCGCCAGGTCGATGCCGACCTGCGGTGCGGCCAGTCCGACGCCGGACGCGACGGCCATCGTCGCGAACATGTCGTCGATCAACGTGGCCAGCGAGTCGTCGAACGCCGTCACCTGGCGGCTGACCCGGTGCAGCACCGAGTCGCCGACGACCGTCACCTTGCGCGCAGTGCCCGCCACGACGCGAGATGCTATCCCGCGGCTAGGAGGTCCGAAGATGGTCACGGTCGACGATGTGCGGCGCATTACGCGATCGCTGCCGGGCTCGTACGAGGCCGTGGTGCGCGACCGGGTGAAGTTCCGGGTCGGCCGTTACGTCTATATCGCGTTCTCTCGTGACGAGACGATCATGGGCTTCGGCTTCCCGCGCGAGGAACGCGACGCGCTCGTGGCATCCGACCCGGAGACGTTCCTGCCGCCGGAACGGGTCGACGAGCGCTACCACTGGGTGCAAGCCCGGATGGCGGCACTCGACGAGGAGCAGTTGCGCGAGCTGGTCGTCGACGCCTGGCGCCTCGCCGCTCCGAAACGGCTCATCGCCCAGTATCCGGAGGAGCAGGCTTCAGGAGAGAATGCCGCGCATGAGCCACGACGTGCGCGCGGTGGTGAGCCGGAGCAAGGGTGAGCCGGTCGGTATCGAGACCATCCGGGTGCCCGACCCGGGTCCGGGCGAGGCGCTGGTGACGGTGCAGGCGTGCGGCGTTTGCCATACCGATCTGCACTACCGCGAGGGCAGCATCACCGACGCGTTCCCGTTCCTGCTCGGGCACGAGGCGGCGGGCACGGTCGAGGCGGTCGGCCCGGACGTCACCGACATCGCGCCCGGCGATTTCGTGATCCTCAACTGGCGGGCGGTGTGTGGGCAGTGCCGGGCGTGCCGGCGCGGGCGGCCGTGGTACTGCTTCGCGACGCACACCGCCACGCAGCAGCCAACGCTGCTCGACGGGACGCCGCTCACGCCCGCCCTGGGCATCGGGGCGTTCGCCGAGAAGACCCTGGTGGCTGCCGGGCAGTGCACGCCGGTCGATCCGGCGGCGCCACCCGAGGTGGCCGGGCTGCTCGGCTGTGGCGTCATGGCCGGCATCGGCGCCGCGATCAACACCGGGCAGGTCGGTCGTGGCGACACCGTCGCGGTCATCGGCTGCGGCGGAGTGGGCAACGCGGCCGTGATGGCATCCCGGCTAGCCGGCGCGCGCACCATCGTCGCCGTCGACGTGGACGACCGGAAGCTGGCGCTCGCGGAAGGCTTCGGCGCCACCCACACCGTCAATTCCTCGCACACCAATCCGGTGCGGGCGATCCGAGACGCGACGGGCGGGTTCGGCGCCGACGTGGTGATCGACGCGGTGGGCAACCCCGAGACGTATCGGCAGGCGTTTGCCGCACGCGACCTTGCCGGCACCGTGGTCCTGGTCGGAGTGCCCACACCGGATATGGAGCTGACGCTTCCGCTGCTCCAGGTCTTCTCGCGCGGCGGGGCGCTCAAGTCGTCCTGGTACGGCGACTGCCTGCCGACACGTGACTTCCCGATGCTCATCGACCTCTACCTGCAAGGACGGCTGCCGCTCGAGGACTTCGTCAGCGAACGGGTCGTACTCGGTGACGTCGAGGAGGCCTTCGACAAGATGCGTCGTGGCGAGGTGCTGCGATCCGTAGTTGTGTTCTGACATGCACTTTCGGTCCAGAACGTAGCACCGTATTTACACGGGCGCACAGGAAACGCTAATGTTCCCGCCGTTCCGGGGGGAGCGCAGCCCAGCTGATCGGGTCTTATCTCTCTCGTAGCCCGCACGCCTTGGGGGAATCATGCGGGTACGCCGTACTGTGTCCGTTATCGCCATCGCGGCGACCGTGGCCGCAACCGCCGTGGCGGTCAGGCCGTCGCAGGCGAGAGCCGTCGACCCACCTGATCCGATCACCGGCGGGATCACGCAGTGGTTCAGTTACCTCGGTGGGCTCGCCAACAAGGGGCCGCTTGCCGCCGACCTGACCGGCACGACGCTGGACGTTGGCGGCCCCAACGGCCTGGACCTGAAAGGCCTGGCCGGACAGCTCAACGGCGAGTCGTGGGCTACCGCGACGTCCGTGTCCGCCGTCGCGAACGCCTTGGACGGCCTCGACGGTGACCATGGCGCCTGGCATCTCACGACGAGCGCGAACACCACGCCGAACGGACACGGCGTGGCAGTCCAGATGCAGATCACCCGCACGGTCGGCACCGGCCTGTCGCTGAACGATCCGGCGCACGACTTCGAGCTCAGCTCGCCGAGCGGAGTTAGCGCGGACCTGACCGCACAGCTCGCCTTCACCGCGGAACGCGACGACAACGGCCATTTCTGGATCGACTACCTCGGCGCGGGCTCGCCGAGCCTCTCCATAGCGGTGAGCGCGCACATCACGCCCGGGGCGGTCAAGGCCGGGCTCGGCATCCTCGGCGTCGTTCTCTCGAACACGACCTTCCAGCTCAGCGGCTCGATCAACGTCGGGTTCGCCGATCCCAACGGTGACGGCCGGCTGGCGTTCACGGAACTCGACGGCACTGCCGGGGAACTGTCCCCGAACGGGTCGGCCGGTGGCGTGGCCACTCCGACTGTCGCGCCCGGAGGCAGTCTCAGCGGCAGCCTGACCCTGTCCGGCGAGGACAGCCCGCTGCTGTCCGGGCTGCCCAGCCTCAACGCGACCGTCCAGGTGAGCTCCTCCGACCTGGCCGGCGGCAAGATCACCGCGACGTTCGACAGCAATGCGTTCGATGCCGTCAAGCCGTTCGAGACGATGAGCGTCAAGGACCTGGCCACCGCACTGGCGCAGATGGTTGCCTCACTGTCGACTGCGCAACGCACCAAGGACAAGCCGCTGCCATTGCTGCACGGCAGCGCGGCGGACGCCGTCCAGGCCGGCCAGGCGCTCAATGCGTTCCTCACGAAGTTCGTTCAGCCGCCGCCGACCGGCGCCGACGCCAACGACCCGAGCAAGTATCTGGGCACCGGCCACCCGCTGTTCGCGTCGATCCAAGATCTCGTCGACAAGCTGCACAACTTCAGCGACTCCGTCAGCGGCGCGAGCATCTCGCTCGGTGCGGGCGATGTCTCCTACGACACGAGTAACGCCAGCAAGCCGAAGCTGCGGCTCACGATGCACCTGTCCAACCACGCGAGCACCGCGGTGGCTCTCGACGTCGCCGGGCCGGCGCTCACCGGTTCGGGCAACGACGTCACCTACACCGACACATCGCTGACGGACGCGTCGCGCACCACCCCCACGACCAAGTTCAGCGCGGACCTCGCCGGCCGCCAGGTGACCGCCGGCGGTTCCTCGGCCGTCATCGATCACGTATCCGCCGATGGGATGACGCTGTTCTTGTCCAGCGCCCCGTTCGCCACGGTGCCCCCGACGCCCCCGCCGGGCCTGCTCTGGAAGGGCGGCAAGCCGGTGGACGGCTCCGCCTACTCCGTCGCCGGCGCCGACCCGCGTACCGGCCAGGTCGAGATGGGCAACGCCCTCAAGACCGGCACCGGTCTGCTGAGCGTGAACGCCTCGGCTCCCCAAGCGACGATCAAGCCGAGCTATGACGCGACGCTGCCGCTCGTCCTCGACCTCGAACCCGGCACGCCGGTGGACCCGCCGCAGACCGTCAGCAACCCCGACGGGACGGCGTCGGTGGTGTCGTCTACGCCGACCCTGCCGCAGCGGATCATGCTGCACACCGGTCAGAGCCTCCTAGCCGCCGACCTGCCGATCAGCACGAACGTCGAGGCCACCGCCAAGGTCGGCTTCCTTCAGGTGAAGGTCGGCGGCACGCTCCAGCTGTGCACCGACGCGACCGGCGTGGGTGACGACTGCTCCGGATCGGCCAGCGACGGCACACACTTCGTCAGCCTCAGCACCAAGCCCCTGGGAGACGCGGACCACGACATCGCCCTGCCCGATCTGTTCTCCGCGCTGGCCAACGACCCGGGCAGTTTGCTCGACGCGTCGTTCCACGGCCGCGCGTACGGCTCGCTCAAGCTGTCCGTCCCCGGCCAGGACGGCTTCTTTACCGGCGGTGAGACCACCGCGACGCTCAAGTGGTCCGACGTCGGAACAGGGACACCCTCGCTCACCGGACCGGATCTGTCCAAGCTCCTCGCGTTCGACATCTCCGGCCTCGACGACCCGACGAAGCTCTTCGGCGCGCTGATCAAGGCGCTGCAGACGCTCGATTCGACGCTGCACTCGACTGGCTCGGGCAGTGGGCCCCTCGATTCCAAGCTGCCGCTGATCGGCAGGTCCGTGCACGACCTGCTCGGCGGCGTCGAGCAAGGCGGGCCGGACACCCAATACACGACCACGACCCTCAAGGACCCGCACCGCACATTCAACCCCGGCGACTACAAGGGCCGGCGCCTCCTCATCGGCAGTTCGACCGCGCTGATCACCGACGCCAGTGGCGACACGCTGACGTTCGCGCCCGCGTTCGCCCAGGCCCCTGCCAACGGCACGACCTACGCCATCGGCGACCAGTTGCTCGCCACGCTGGACAAGCTCGCCGCCAACCCGTCGGACAGCCTGAACGAGATGGTCTCGGCCCTGAACAGCGCCCTGCACGACGACGTCAACTTCGGCGTGCAACCGGCTTCTGGCGGCAACCCGGCCGCGCTGAAGCTCACGGTGGACTGGGCCCGCACCTTCCCGCTGCGCGTCCCGCTGAAGTTCGACCTGGGCCTGCAGAACGTCCCGAGCTCGATCCTCGGCACCAGCGGCAAGGGCACGATCACCATCACGGCCACCGGCGAGATCAAGGTGACGCTGCTCTTCCCGCTCACCGCCGCCGCCGTCGCCGACCCGGTCGGAAACCTGAAGGTGGATCCGCAAAGCGGTGCGCACGTCAAGGCCGAGCTGACCAGCCAGGGCGTCAGCCTCGCCGCCAACCTCGGCCCGCTGGCACTGTCCGTGGGCGATCCGCGGCAGGGGCACGACCCGGGCACCGAGATCAACGGCAAGCTCGGATTCGCCTTGAACGCCGGCTCCGGAGACCCGGTGTCGCTGTCCGACTTCTTCAGCCACCTGACGGTGTCGGCCGACCGCAACGACGACGTCACCTGCAACGGCGTCAGCGGCAGCAACCTGGCGCTGTGCGCGAATCTGCCGCTGTTCTTCAAGGCAACGAGCGACTGGACTCCGCTGGGATCGGGCGTCAAGGTCCACGTGCCGCAGAGCGTCGACTTCAGCCAGCTCGGAAGCTACGTCGACCTGCCCAGCGAAACCGACATCACGAACGCGCTGGCCTCGCAGTTGATCGATCTCTCGTCACTCGGTGACGGGTTGCAGGGCTACCTCCAGCTGCTGAACTTCGCCCTCCAGCTCGCCGACACCGCCGGAAAGCTGCCGGTCGTCGGCAAGGACATCCAACAGGGCCTGGACTTCATCAACGGGATCAAGACCGCGATCGAGAGCATCATCCCGGTCGACCAGAACGACGGCACGCAGCAGATCACTGACAGCTCGTTCCTGCAGAGCAAGCTCGACGACGTTGCCACCAAGCTGCAGACCAGCCTGAATCTGTCGACGAAGCCGGACTTCAAGGTGAGCACCACCTGCAGCGCCACGCTCGATCCTGCGACGAACCTGCGCGACGACGGTTCGCAGAATCCAAGCAACGGGACGACGCACTACCTGTATCGCGTTGTCGCGCAGTACAGCCCTCAGACCGGCAACGCACCGCCGAGCAACGTGCTCGACCTGCAAAACAAAGCCGCTCCGCTCGACGCGTCCGACTACAACCAGATCCAATGGGATCCGAGCAGCACGGCCAAGGCGTACCTCATCGAGCGCAACGACGGCAGCGGCTGGCATGAGCTCGCCACCGTCCAAGCGCCGAACACGATCTACAAGGACGACGGCACCGATTCGCCCGGGGCCGCAGACAACAGCAACATCACCACCAATCCAACCCTCAACCCCTGCCCGGGCTCGGCAATCAACGGGTTCAAGATCAAGGTGGTCATCAAGCAGGGCACCGTGGGTGCGGACGGCTGCTCCGGCAGCGACTGCATCCAGGCCGCATCCCGTCCGCTCGACCTCGGCCTGCCCGGCCTGTCCCTGAGCACGAACGACCCGGACCACCCCAACGTCGACCCGAATAACCAGGTCAACAACACGGTCTCGGTGAAGGTCGGCTGGGAGCTGCACCTGTCCTTCGGCCTGAGCAAGGACAAGGGGTTCGTGGTCTACACGCAGGACGACGATCGAGACCCGAACCTGCCCAAGGACCCGAACGCGACATCGACGCCGGAGCTGGCGATCGGCGCCGCGCTGACCGCGCCGCAGCAGTTCAACGGCCGCCTCGCGTTCCTGTCTGTGCAGGCGAAGGACACCGAGGACCAGGGCAACAGCACCACGCACGGCGAATTCCGCGGCGC
>JBKOXO010000167.1:0-16680 GCA_046744105.1 Actinomycetota bacterium | reverse complement strand
CGCCTGCGACCCGACGACGGGCGGACTCATGGTCGGCACGGTCGGTGACGCCAACGCCGACGCCGGTATCGACGGCGCAACGGTGACCAGCGCCGACCAGCCCTCCGACACCGCGACGACCGCCGCCACCCCGGACGACCCCGGCCTCGGCGACGGCTACTACTGGATGTTCTCGTCGCTGACCGGCTCCCACCCGTTCACGGCCTCGGCACGCCGATACCAGTCCACCAGCGGCACGGCGATCGTCGCCGCCCACGGCAGCGTCCGCGCCGACTTCACGCTGCAGGCGGGGCACGTCACCGTCGCCCCCGAGGCCGTGACCGGATCGGTCACGCTCGGCGGCACCACCACGTCCGCGATCAAGATCAGCAACGACGGCGGCGCGCCGGCCACCGTGCGGCTCGCTGAACGAAGCGGTGCGTTCCAGGTCCTTGCCGACAAGGGATCGCCGCTACGCCTGGTAACGAACGACGACGGCGACCTGTACTCCCCCGCCTGGGCGGGCGCGATCGAGGACGACGGCGGCGACGGCGAGCGCGGCGACCCGTCCGCGGGCACGCCGACGGATCCCGCGTGGACGACAATCGCCCCGTACCGGCTCCACATCGTCGACAATTCCGCGGACATCATCGACGGCGTCGAGTACTCCGTCGGCGGCTTCGACGGCGGCACGATCACGCCCAACGGCTACGCCTACGACCCGGCGAGCGATACGTGGACCGCGATCGCCACCATGCCGACGCCACGCGAGAAGCCTCAGGTGGCCGCGATCAACGGCAAGCTGTACGTCACCGGCGGCTGGGACGCGCAGGGCAACCCGATCGCACGCACCGACGTGTACAGCCCGGCGAGCGACACGTGGACGACCGTCGCTCCCGACCCGGAGCCCCGCAGCGCGGCCGGCGTGGCCGTATTGGACGGGAAGATGTACGTCATCGGCGGGTGCGCGGACGGCACGTGCACCCCGTCCACAGACGTGCAGCGCTACGACCCGGCAACCGATACCTGGGCCACCGTCGCCGCCTACCCGCACGCGATCTCCTGGCAGGGCTGCGGTGCGATCGACGAGCGGATCTACTGCGCCGGCGGCATGTCCAGTCCCAACGCGCACTTCCCGCGCTACCGCGGCAGCGGGTCGTGCGGCTTCTACAAGGTCGGCGGCGCATCCGACGCGCGACTGACGCCGACCCCGGACAGCGAGCAGCTGACCGGGCTCGGCCAGTGCGGGACGACCGATATGCCGTGGCTCAGCGAGAGCGCCACGACTGCAACCCTGCGGCCCGGGCAGAGCGTGACCGTGACGGCGACGTTCGCCGCGACCACGGCGGCGAATGTCGTGCAGCCCGGCACGTACACCGCGCAGCTCGGCGTCACGACTGACACGCCTTACGACGCCGACCCGGTGAATGTGACGATGACCGTCACGCCGCCGAAGGGGTGGGGCCGGGTGGCCGGCACCGTGACCGGCACGAGCTGCACCGGCGTCACGGCACCGCTGCGCGCGGTGCAGATCCAGGCCAGCGGCAAGACGTTCTCCTACGCGCTGAAGACCGCCGCGGACGGCACGTACGCGTTCTGGGCTGCCGACAAGGCGAACACGATCACGCTGATCGCCAGCAAGGACGGCTGGGCGTCCCAGTCCAGCCCGGCAAAGCTCAAGAACGGCGCCACGGTGACCGTGAATTTCGCGCTGCGCCCACTGGCCTGCTGACGCCGGCGCTCAGCTGTCCGCCCGCGACCGAGCGGCCGCCTCGTAGGAGTCGGCGCGCGCGGCGTCGGTTCGCGCGACCCCGGCGGCCGCATACACGGCTTCTTCCCCCAGCGTCTCGTGCTCGAGCAGCGCGGCCGCAAGGGAGTCGAGCTTGTCACGGTTCTGGCGCAGCAGTGCAGTGACCTGCTGGCTCGACTCGTCGATGACCTTGCGCACCTCGCTGTCGAGAAGTCGCTGCGTGTCCGGCGAGACGTCCGTGGCGGGGAACGGCGCGGCGCCATCGCGCGGCAACACCGTCACAGGGCCGAGCGCGGTACTCATGCCCCAGCGGCCGACCATCTGGCGGGCGATGTCCGTGAGCTGCTGGATATCAGACTCGGCGCCGGTGCTCCTCTCGCCGAACACCAGTTCCTCGGCGGCCCGGCCACCCAGTGCCACCTTGATCTTCGCTTCTAGCTCCGGCTCCCGGTAGCTGAACCGATCCGCGTCCGGCGCCGCCAAGGTCACGCCGAGTGCCACGCCGCGCGGAATGATAGAGACCTTGCGCACCGGGTCGGCGCCCTCGGTCAGCATGCCGACGATCGCATGTCCCGCCTCGTGGTACGCGGTGCGCCGCCGGTCGTCCGGGCTCATCATCACGCGCCGTTCGGCGCCGAGCACGATCCGCTCGAGTGCGTCAGCGAAATCGGACTCCTCGACCGCGTCGTGGTTGCGGCGCGCGGCCGTGAGCGCAGCCTCGTTGACGAGATTGGCTAGATCGGCGCCGACCATGCCCGGTGTCGTCGCCGCGATCCTGCCGAGCTCGACGTCAGGCGCGAGCGGCACCGACCGGGCGTGCACCTTCAGGATGGCTTCACGGCCGGCACGGTCCGGTGGCTGCACCGCGACCCGCCGATCGAAGCGTCCCGGACGAAGCAGCGCCTGGTCGAGGACGTCGGGGCGATTCGTCGCGGCGATGACGATCACGCTGGTGGACGGGTCGAATCCGTCCATCTCCGTCAGGATCTGGTTCAGCGTCTGCTCGCGTTCGTCGTTGCCGCCGCTGAATCCGGCGACCCCGCTGGTGCGGGATCTGCCGATCGCGTCGAGCTCGTCGACGAACACGATCGCAGGCGCTGCCGCCTTCGCCTGCACGAACAGGTCGCGCACCCGTGATGCGCCCACACCGACGATCGCCTCGACGAACTCGGACGCCGCCATCGAGAAGAACGGCACGTCGGCCTCGCCGGCAACCGCCCTGGCCAGCAGCGTCTTCCCGGTGCCCGGGGCGCCGGAGAGCAGCACCCCGTGCGGAATGCGGCCGCCGACCTTGCGGTACCGCTCGGGCCGCCGCAGGAAGTCCACGACCTCGGCCAGTTCCGCCTTGGCCTCGTCGATCCCGGCGACGTCCGCGAACGTCACCCGGCCGCCGGACGGTTGATATCGGCGCGCCTTGGCGCGCCCGAAGGAGCCGAGCACGTTCTGAACGTTGCCGGCACGCCGCATCAGCCAGAACAGCAGCCCGATGAACAGGATCGTCGGCGCGAAGCTCAGCAGCAGGGTCTGCCACAGCGGGGCCCCGTTGTCGATCGGCTCGGCGTCGACGACCACACCTTTGCGCTCGAGAAGGGCGGATAGGGCGTTGTGGTCGGCGAATGTGGGGATCTCCGTCTTGAACTCGGTCGTGGGCTTCGAGCCGCCGTATGACTGCTCCTTGGTGAACGTGCCCTGGACGGCCGTCCCCTTCGACGTGATGTCCTTGACGTGGCCGGCGTTGACCTGGTCGAGGAAGTAGGGGCTGTACGGGATGCGCACCCGGGATGCTGCCTGCGTTGCTCGGGTACCCATGTACAAATTGACGGCCAGCAGCGCAACAGCGAACAGGATCCACCACAGGCTGATGCGGAACCGAGGGCGCGGCCGTTGCGGCGGGGTCGATCCGCGCGTCGCCGGCGGGTTCGGCGCCGCGTCGCGCCGGTCCTGGCGCGTGGCTTGACCAACGGGATTTGTCGTGTCCACGGGAGCAGGCTCCCTCCATGAGACCTGTGAAGTCTACGTGGAGTACGACGGCATCATGGCGGCTCGTGAGACCACGCTCCGGCGCTGGCTCACCGCGGTCCAGGACCGTGACGACGCATCCTGCCCAGGATCCAGGCAGCGACCGCGGCGCCGCTGCAGAACACCAGGCCGAAGATCGCGAGCATCAGCCGCAGCCTCAAGGCGCTCTGGCCCACTGGTGCCCCGCCCATGCCGGCCATCGGGTCGTGGTAACCGGGGCGTGCGCGGCGATCGGTCACTGCGGGGTCGCCTCGTCCGTGTAGCGCAGCAGCGCGGCGATGCCGTCGGGAAGCTTGACGTCGCCTGCGGGCACGATGAGCAGCGACGCGTCGGTTCCGGCCAACGCTCGGACCAATGCCGCGTCGAGCCGGTCGCGCTGCGGCGCGGCGACTCCCATTGCGTGCAACTCCTCCTCGTCGAGGGCGAGTTGCAGCGCCCGCGGCCCGATCCAGGCGTACAACGTGGAGGACGGGTCGTCGGCGAGCACCAGGGTGTCGACCTGGCTGCGGCGTACGGCGTCCACCACGGCCCCGACGCCGGTCACAGCGAGGCCGTGCCCACCCGCCGCGCCGAGCCGATCGAGCACACGCTCCCGCTCGCGCAGCTCTCGCTGTAGCAGCACGCCCTGTATCGCGTCGTCGAGCTCCTGGCGTGAGGCGCCCGGCTCGCGGCCGCCCTCGCTCAGCTGGACGACCTCGACGTCCGGGTCGAGGAACGTCGGCAGCTCGGTCCGCAGCAGACCGCGCGCCCGCGGGTCCCCGGCCAGCACGACAACCGCCGCCGCGACGCGGGCCGCACAGTCAGCGACCACTGCGGCGACCTCCCGGGCGTTGGCTGTCCAGTTCTGCTCCACCCGCTGCTGGAAGTGTCGCTCCGACCAGTCCGCCGTTGACGTCTTGCGGCGCGGGTAATCATGGGTGCCAGCGACGCTCGTCGTGATCCCGGATGACGTCGAGATGTCCGCGCCGCCTCGATCAGCGAGCACCACCACGTGCGGGATGCGCGGCCCCTGTTGGGCGAGATACGGCATGACGTGCGGCAGCGGCGCCCACCGGGCCAGCGGCCGGAGCGGCGGACGGGGCAGCGACGCCGCCAACAGCGTCTCGCCGCCCGCCCCGACCAGCACCCGGCCGTGCTCACCCGGCACCCGGTCCTCGGCCGAGTGATCCAGCGCGGCCACCGTCGCCTCGTCGGCACCGGCGTGGAGCAGCGTTGACCGCAGCGCCTGCCAGCGCAGCCGGACCTGTTCGCCGCCCAGCTCGGTGGCGCGAGTGGCGTCCAGGTAAGCCGTGGCGAACGGGCCGGATCGCTCGAATAGGCGGGTCACGTCGCCGGGAAGGGGCATGCTGTTAGGTTCCCTGCCCGGGACGGGGGTCAAACGGAATTTGCAGCGCTCGTCAGCCCGCGAGATCGTGGCCGTAGCGGCGCCGGACCCGAGCGCGTACCCGCTGATCCCACTTCGGTGCCGGCTGGATGAAGATCTCGTCCAGGACAGGGAACCGTTCGCGCAACGTGCTGTCGATGCGGACGCACGCCTGTTCCAGGTCGGAGACCGTGTAACCGTCGGCGAAGTCGACGCGGGTGCATAGCAACACGCGATCCGCGCCGGTCATCATGGTGAGCAGGTCGACCACATCGTCCACCTCGTCCTCTTGCTCGAGGACCGACTCGACGCTGCGCATCAGGCGTGGGTCGGCCTGCTTGCCGATGAGTAGCGCCTTGCACGACTGGGCGAGCAGCACCGCGGCCATCACGAGCAGTGCTCCGATCACGAGGGAGGCCGCGCCGTCCCACACCGCCGAACCGGTCAGCTGGTGCAGCCCGACGCCGAGGGCAGCGACGAGTACACCGATCACGGCGGCGGAGTCCTCAAGTAGCACGCTGCGCACCGTCGGGTCGTGCGGCTCACGCACCACGGCGCGGACCGAGCGCCGTCGTTTCCGCGCCTCGCCGTGCGTCTGCCGGATCGCTTGGCGCAGCGACACCGCCTCGAACACGAACGCGAATGCCAGCACCGGGTAGTTGATCCACAGCATGTGACTCGGCTCAGCACCGGCGATGATGGTGGAAAGCCCCTCGTACACCGAGAACGCCGCGCCCGACACGAAGATCGCGACGGCCGCGAGCAGCGACCAGAAGAAGCGCTCCTTGCCGTACCCGAACGGGTGGACCGGGTCGGCGGGACGCGTCGATCGGCGCAGTGCCGTGAGCAGCAGCAGTTCAGTGGACGTGTCCCCGGCAGAGTGCGCCGCCTCGGACAGCAACGCCGCCGATCCGGACACCAGCCCGGCGATGAGCTTGAGTACGCCGACCCCGGCGTTGGCAAGCAGCGCCAGCAGTACGGTACGGAGACTGCCCTTCTCTGCCATGCCTCACGTCTACCCGCGCCCGACGCGCATGAATCGCCGGCCGTGCGGGAATGCTGAGCTTCGTGCGAACAGTGGTGGTGACCGGGGCGAGCGCGGGGGTCGGCCGGGCGGTGGCCCGCGCTTTCGCGGCGCGCAACGACCGCGTTGCGCTACTGGCGCGCGGCAGCAGCGGGCTCAACGCGGCCGCCGAGGACATCCGTGCGGCAGGCGGTGAAGCGCTGCCTATGTCGCTGGATGTCGCCGATCCGGACGATGTGTTCAGCGCGGCCGCGCGCATCGAGGAGGAGTTCGGGCCGATCGACGTATGGGTGAACGACGCCTTCAGTTCGGTATTCGCGCCGTTCGACGAAATCAAACCGGATGAGTTCCGCCGCATCACGGAGGTGTGCTACCTGGGCTACGTGTACGGCACACGGGCTGCGCTGGATCGGATGCGACCACGTGATCGCGGGGTGATCGTCCAGGTCGGGTCGGCGCTGGCCTACCGTGGCATCCCGCTGCAATCGGCGTATTGCGGAGCGAAGCACGCAATTCAGGGCTTTACCGAGTCGCTGCGGTGCGAGCTGCTGCACGACAAGTCGCAGGTGCGGATCACGATGGTGCAACTGCCCGCTGTGAACACGCCGCAGTTCTCGTGGGTGCTGTCGCGGCTGGCCCGCCGCCCGCAGCCCGTCCCGCCGATCTACCAGCCCGAGGTGGCCGCCCGCGCCGTGCTGCATGCCGCGGACCACCCGCGCCGCCGCGAGTACTGGGTCGGGACGAGCACCGCGGCCACGTTGCTGGCGAACGCCGTCGCACCCGGGCTGCTTGACCGCTACCTCGCGCGTACCGGCTACCGCTCGCAGCAGACCGACCAGCCCGGGCCGCCATCTGAGCGGGCGAACCTCTGGGAGCCGGCGGACGACGTCGCCGACTACGGCGCGCACGGCCGCTTCGACGGTCGCGCAAAAGACACGGACCCGCAGCTGTGGGCGTCGCGGCACCACGGCGTGCTGGGCGCCGGCGCAGCGCTGCTCGCCGTGACAGCACTGCGCCATCGGCGCCAGCCCTGAGCGAACCGCGCTGATCAGGCCCGCCGGTGTCTCAGTGTGGTCGCGGCGGCGAGCAAGGTGACCGCGACCGTGACGCTGATGACCAACCACAGCCCGGCCCGGTAGCCGCCGAGTCCGGCGTCGGCACCGGAGGCGAACACGGCAGCTGTCACTCCGACGATGAGCCCGATGCCGATCTGAGATGCGGCGATGAAGATGCCGGCCGCCAGGCCCTGCTCGTCCTCGGTGGCTGACGCGACGGCGGTGATGTTCATCGCCGGGTAGGCGGCCGCGAACCCGGTTCCCCCGAGGATCTCCTGGACGACGAGCAGCGCGTACACGTCCACGTGCCCGAGCCCGAGCACAAACCAGAGGTAGCTGACAATAAACCCGATCGCGTGGCGACCTGATCGTAGAGTTTCCTCGCCACCGCGTTCATCCCGTGCGTGTGCCAGTAGAGGTGCGTCGCGCGTGCCTGCTCGGCCGTGAACAGGTCCTCCAAGTAGCAGACGGGCGTCGCGGGACGACTGCCAACCTATCCGCGCCGGCTTCGAGGGCCACGTTCAGCGTCGACAAGTTGACGCAACCGTAAGGTTGCAATAATGTAGCAACCGATCGCTTGCTACTGGTCGGAGGTCGTCATGGGTTTTCCTGATCGCATCGAACGGACCGTCGAGATCGCCCGCCCGCTCAGCACGGTGTGGGCCGCGCTCACCACGGCGGAAGGGCTGGCCGCCTGGTTCGGCAACGAGGCGACGATCGACCTGCGTCCAGGCGGGTCGGCCCGGATGAGCTGGACCGATGGGGCCACGGTCGACATGCGCGTGGAACGCGTGGAGGAGCCAACGGTGTTCGGCTTCACCTGGCAGATCTACGGGCTGCCCAAGGACGATCCGCGCCGCACCTATGTCGAGTTCACCCTCGAGCCGATCGGCCGCGGCACGCGGCTCACGGTCATCGAGAGCGGATTCGCCCAGCTGCCCCCGGACGCCCACGGCACGGCGTACGACGCCAACACCAAGGGGTGGGCGATCGAGCTGGACGAGCTGGTCGGCTACCTCGATGCCGCCTGACCTCGAGGCGATCGCCGAGCAGGTCTTCACCGCCTTGGTCGACCCGACCCGCCGGGCGATCTTGGCCGCGCTGGCCGCGCGGGGTCCGGCGACAGCCACCGATCTCGCCGATCGTCTGCCGGTCACGCGCCAGGCCATCGCCAAGCATCTGGCCCTGCTCGCCGAGGCGGGCCTGGTGACGCCCGAACCGGGTGAGCGGCGCCGGGTGCGCTACCGGCTGCGTTCGGCGTCAATGCGAATGGCACAGCAATTCCTTGCGGCGCTTGCTCGTGACTGGGACGCAAAGCTCGAGGCGTTGACAGAGCACCTCGAGCGGTCCGCGCGCGGACCCGCCACAACCCCACTCGTGAAAGCCAGAGCACACGATGCCTGATCACCGATTCACGTCTGCGTTCGCTGGGGATCGGAACGCAACACAAGTCGTCGACCCCAACCCCGCCGCGATGCCCAGCGTGGGCGGCGTCGTGCTGGCCGGGACGCTGGGTGTCGCCGCGGCGTGCTGGGGGGTGGCGGCTTGGCAGATGAGCGGCATGGACATGGGCGCCGCCACCGAGCTCGGTTCGTTCGGCTTCTTCGCCGCGGTGTGGGTAGCGATGATGGCGGCGATGATGCTCCCGGGTGCGGCCCCGGCCGCAGTGCGGCACGCTCACGCCGCCGGTGTTCGCGGCGTGCCGGTGTTCGTCAGCAGCTACGTCGCCGTGTGGGCGGTAGTCGGCCTCGCGGTCTACGCCGCGTACCAGCCACACGGGTACACCGCCGCCGGTGCGCTCGTCATCGCCGCCGGGGTTTACGAGCTCACGCCGGTCAAGCGGTACTTCCGCCGGCGTTGTCAGGAGAACGCCCGCTCCGGCCTCGGGTTCGGAGTGTGTTGCGTCGGCTCCAGCATCGGGTTGATGGCGATGTTGCTGGGCCTGGGCGTCATGAGCCTCACCTGGATGTCGGTGATCGCCGTCGTCGTCCTGGCGCAGAAGCTGCTGCCACCGAATGCCGCGATCGACGTGCCCGTGGCGCTGGCGATCGTCGGACTCGGCATCTGGATCGTCGTCGCGCAAACAGCGCCACTGTAGAAGGAGGAAGACGATGCCTGATCACAAGATCGGAACTCGCGACGAGTGGCTCGCCGCGCGGCTGCAACTGCTCGAAGCGGAGAAGGCGCTGACCCGGCGCAGCGACGAACTGGCCCGGCAGCGGCAGGAGCTCCCGTGGGTTCGCGTCGACAAGGAGTACCGCTTCGACACCGACGAGGGCAGCGCCTCACTTGCCGACCTGTTCCGCGGGCGCTCGCAGCTGCTCGTCTATCACTTCATGTTCGGGCCCGAGTACACCGCGGGCTGCCCCGCCTGCTCGGCGATAGCCGACGGCTTCAACGGATTCGCCGTCCACCTCGCCAACCACGACGTGATGCTCTGGGCGATCTCGCGCGCTCCGCTGCCGAAGCTTTCGGCGTACAAGCAGCGAATGGGCTGGAGCTTCCCCTGGGCGTCCTCGTACGGCAGTGACTTCAACCCCGATTTCCAGGTCGGCTACAGCGATGCACAGCGGCAGTCCGGGGTCGGCGAATACAACTTCCGCACGTTCGACCTGAGCGCGTCGGCAGAGGCGGGCAGCCAGCAGGCATTTGCCGAGTGGGCCGCCACCACCGGCACAGACTGGGCGACCTACACCCAGGAGGCTCCCGGGATGAGCGCTTTCGTGATCGACGACGGAATCGTCTACCACACCTACTCGGCGTATGCGCGCGGGCTCGACGGTCTCTGGGGCATGTACCAGTGGCTCGACCGCGCACCACGAGGGCGCAACGAGGAACGCACCGACGGTGATCCGCTCAGCTGGTTCCGGCGCCACGACGAGTACGACGCTCGCTGATCCGTCGCCGTCATTTCCTTTGCAGTGGCGGGGGCGATTGCGCAACATCTGGCCGCCTGGGGCTGCCAGATGTTGCGCGATCCGGGATCGTGGGCTGTCCGCCGATGGCGCGCAGGCCGGCGTCGGCGAACTTGATCATCCAGGTGAAGCTCTCGTCGGGGTCGTTGCTCCACTGGAAGCCGTCGACTGCCTGCAACACCGCAAATCCATGGAGCGTGCAGCGCAGGGTACGGATCGCGTGGTCGAGATCGTCGGGCTTGATGCCGTAGCCGGAGAGCACGGCCCGAATCGAGGTGATCATGCGCAATCCGGCGATGAACAGAGGATCGTCCTCGCCGTGAAACTGGGCGCCGATTGTGGCGCTGTAGCGGCCCGGATGCCGCTCGACATAACTGCGCAGAGCCGCGAACAGGGCGGTGAGCGCGTCGAGCCCGGCCTTGCCCTGCAGCGCGTCACCGGCCGCGTCGCCGAATTCGCTCATCGCAAGAGCGGCGATGCGGTGCTGCAGGTCGGCGAGGTTGTCGACATGCTTGTACAGCGCCGGTGGCTTCACGCCTAGCCGGTCGGCCAGCTCCGCCAGGGTGATGGCGTTGAAGCCGATCTCGTCGGCCAGGGCTGCGCCTGCGGCGACGACCTGGTCCGTGGTGAGCCCCGCTCTAGGCACGCGCCCGCCTCCTCGATCGCTCTCGCACTTGCGAAGTTAATGACAATAGCTTTAAGGTTATTCTCACTAACTTAGCTCGTCAAGGCTCACGGAGGCCCGGGTGCTGGAGACGCGGGAGATCGAGGCGTTCCTGGCAGTGAGTGAGGAGCTCCACTTCGGACGCGCGGCACAGCGGCTGCGGCTGTCCACGTCCCGGGTGAGCAACCCGGTTCGCGCCATGGAGCGCCACGTCGGCACTCCGCTGTTCGAGCGCACCAGCCGGGTAGTGACGCTGACACCACAGGGCGCACAGCTTTTCACCGAGCTGCGTGCCGCGCACATCCACGGCCTACCAACGTCCGGGTGTGGTCGTGGCGCCCCTGACCGGGCTGCCGCCCATGCCTGTGCGCGCGGTCTGGCCGGACGGGCCCAACGGGTGGTACGCCCGCGCGTTCGCCGAGCTGGCGGCCGACGTGTTCGCGAAAGCTGCGGGCTGATCGTTTCGTGTGGCATCACGCTCATCGCCCGCTTCGGCGTTGACCGCCAACCGCCGGCGCGCGAGTGTGACGGTGTGGCAGATATCGAACGCTTCGAGGTGAACGTTCCGCAGGCGGACCTCGATGACCTGGCCAACCGGCTGGCCCGGGTGCGGTGGACCGATCCGGCACCTGCCGACGGCTACGGCGTCGACCTCGCTGAGGTCCAGGACCTGGTCGGGTACTGGCGAGACAGCTACGACTGGCGCGCCTGGGAGGCCCGCCTGAACCGATACCCGCAGTACACCACCGTCGTCGACGGCCAACGCATCCACTTCCTGCATGTGCGCTCGCCCGAACACGCCGCGCTGCCGCTGCTCCTCACGCACGGCTGGCCCGGCTCGGTCGTCGAGTTCCTGGACGTCATCGACCCGTTGACCAACCCCGCGGCGCACGGTGGCAACCCCGCAGATGCGTTTCACCTGGTGATCCCGTCGCTGCCCGGGTTCGGGTTCTCCGGCCGTACCGCCGAACCGGGCTGGAGCACCGCCCGCACAGCCAGGGCGTGGGCGGGGCTGATGGCCCAGCTCGGATACAACCGCTACGGCGCGGGCGGCAACGACGCCGGCTCGCTCGTCTCTCCCGAACTGGCCCGCATCGACGAGAACCACGTCGTCGGCGTCCATGTCGCACAGATCTACTCCTTCCCCGCAGGCGACCCCGCCGAATTCGAAGGCATGTCCGCCGACGACATGGCCGCCCTGCAGAAACTGCAGTGGTTCATGGACACCAAGTTCTCGTTCAACCAGTTGCACTCCCAGCAACCCCAGACCCTGGCGCACGCCTTGGCCGACTCACCCGTAGGACTGCTCGGCTGGAACCTGCAGTTGATGGACCCCGACGCAATGGGCGATGCGCGCCTGGACGCGGACTTCATCCTGACCAACGCGGCCATCTACTGGTTCACCAACACCGGAGGCTCGTCGATCCGCTTGTACTACGAGGACGCACACGCCTCGCGAACGCCCGTGAAGGCGAGCAGCGTCCCCGTCGGCCTGGCCGGCTTTGCCGGCGATTTCTCCGGCATCCGCCGATTCGCCGAGCGCGACGGACACAACATCGTCCAGTGGCATCTCTACGACGCCCCCGGCGGCCACTACGCCGCGCACCTCCAACCGGAGGTCGTGACCAACGACATCCGCGGCTTCTACCGTCACCTGCGCTAACAGCCATCCCCAGGTAGGAAGGTGTCATGCAGATTGCCAGCGGGCTGTATCGGGTCGGCTCGGATGTCGTCAACAGCTACCTGATCGTCGACAAGGACGGCGTGACGATCATCGACGCCGGGCTGCCGCGATACTGGAAGCTGCTCCTGAAAGAGCTGAACTCGATCGGCAAGAGCCCCGACGACGTGCGAGCACTCATCCTCACGCACGGGGACACGGACCACATCGGCTTCGCCGCCCGGCTGTACCAAGAGAAAGGCATGGTGCCGCACATCCACGAGGCGGACGTCGACCGTGCCCGGTTGAAGGTCAAGAAGCCCAACTCGGGCTGGGGGCCGGTCAAGATCGGCCCACTGGCCGGCTTCCTGTGGTACTCCGCCCGCCGCGGCGGCTTGCGGATCAAGCCAGCAACCGAGCTGCAGACCGTCGCGGACAACGACGTGCTCGACGTCCCAGGCTCGCCACGAATCATCCACACCCCGGGGCACACGCCCGGCAGCGTCACCGTGCACGTGCCGGCCGTCGACGCGCTGTTTCTCGGCGACACGATGACCACCCGCAACGTCCTTACCGGCATCACCGGTCCCAAGCCGGCGCCGTTCACCCTGCAGCCCGAGCAGGCCGTCGCATCGCTCGATCGCATCGAAGACGTCGACGCGACCTGGGTGCTGCCCGGCCACGGGCCGGCATGGGACGGCGGCGTCCCCGAAGCGGTCCGGTTGATTCGCCAGGCCGCCGCGGAATCCCACAAGTAGCCGATCGCGCCTATTCGCCCAGGAACGACAGCAGCGCCTCGTTCACCTCGTCGGCGTAGGTCCAGCACAGGCCGTGGTCGGCACCGTCGATGACGACGTACTCGCTGCCCGAGATCGCCTCGTGGGTCCGCGCGCCGCAGGCCTCGATGGGCAGGATGCGGTCGGCGCTGCCGTGCATGACCAGCACCGGCACATCGATCTTCGGCAGGTCGCCGCGGAAGTCGGTGTACCACGTGGCGACGCAGGCGATCGTCCCGGTCGGTGAGGCCCCGGCGGCGGTGTTCCAGGCGTCGCGAACGGCCTCCTCGCTGATCCGGGTGCCGAGCGTCTGGTCGAGGTTGAAGAAGTTCTTGTTCCACTCGGTGAAGTAGGCGAATCGATCCGCCCGCAGCCCCGCCGCGATCTCGTCGAAGGCCTCTTGCGGCACTCCGTTCGGAGTATCCGGCGTCTTCAGCAGGTACGGGGGTACGCCCGAGACGATAACTGCGCGCCGCACCCGGCCCGAGCCATAGTTCCCCAGGTAACGGACGATCTCGCCGCCGCCCATCGAGTGCCCGGCCAGGTCGACGTTGCGCAGGTCGAGGGCCTCGACCAGCGCGGCGAGGTCTGCGGCGAACGTGTCGTAGTCGTAGCCGACCGTCGGCTGGCTGGACTTGCCGAAACCGCGCCGGTCGTAGGTGATGACCCGGAAACCGTCGTCGAGCAAGGCGCGCTCCTGTCGCTCCCAGGCCCGCCCGCTGAGCGGGAACCCGTGGATGAGCACGATCGGTTGACCGGTGCCGTGGTCCTCGTAGTAAAGCTGGATGTCGGCGGTGTTCTCCCGCCCGACGGTGACGTACGGCATGACCGTTTCCTTCCTTGAGTGACGCTCAGGTCTGGACGACACGGGATTTCAACGGGTGCGACGATGCGCGCGGTACGCGACTCTGACAACATCCCGACGAAGGAGGCAGGTCATGCGTTCCGACATCGTGCCCGGAGCCAAGCTTCCGGACTATGAGCTGCCCGACCACACGAAGACCGTGCGCCGCCTCAGCGAGCTGCAGGGCGACGATCCGCTCATCCTTACGCTCGCGCGCGGCCACTACTGCCCCAAGGAGCACCAGCAGCATCTGCAGCTGGCCGCGTTCTATCCGCAGATCGCCGTGGCCTACACCCAGATCGTCACGATCGCGACCGACGATCACCACACGCTGCAAGAGTTCCGTGCATCCGTTGGCGCGCAGTGGACGTTCCTGTCCGACCCCGGCCGCACAGTCCAGCAGGACCTCGATATCCAGGAGTACACCGATCCGGAGCACAACCCGATGATTCCGCACACGCTCGTGCTCAAGCCAGGTCTTGTCATCTACAGCATCTACAACGGCTACTGGTTCTGGGGCCGCCCGTCGGTGGAAGACCTCCGCCGCGACCTGCGCGCGGTTACGAGAGAGATCCGTCCGGACTGGGACCTCAGCACACCGGGCCTACGCGAGGCCTGGGACGCGGGCGACCTGTCGCACTTCCACGGGTGGGACAAGCAGACCGTTTCCGAGCCGAGCGGCAAAGCCGCCAGCGCGATCTGAGCCCTGTCATGCCCTGACGGGAAACCCAGGACGGACGACCGGTGCCTCGACATCGTCGTAGACGCGCGCCGCCCGCCAACAATCCACCCTGGCTGCGCTCGTAGGCCGCGAGACCCTGGCATTGGACTCGTGTCCGTCGGGAATTAGTCGTAGTAGCGACGCACGCTGGAGCCGGCGTGGGCGAGGTTGGCACCGTAGATGTGCAGGGAGATGGCGGTGCCGTCGCCGACGTTGCGAACCCGATGAATGTCGCCGGGTGGCGCGAAGCCGCTCACGTCGCCGGGGTTGTTGTCGTTCGTGCCGAGCCGCGTGAGGTTTCGGTCGAACAGTTCCTCGTGCTCAACGCCTTGGATGACGCCGAACACGCACCAGCTGATGTGATCGTGGATCCGAGTGCGCTGGCCGGGGCGCCAGACCAGGGCGACGATGGTGAATGACCCGTCCGGCTCGATGTGCAGCGGGTGAGTGGCGTACTGACGCGGGTCGCCCAGCCGCTGCTCGGCGGTCAGGATCTCCGGGCCAGGCAGCTGCTGCCGGAGCTGGTCCGCGACAAGCCGCACGGTCAAATCTGCACGGCTGCGGGTGCTGACGGCGCCGCGCACGCCGGCGACGAGATCGGCCAGCCGCGGCGCAGTGGATGCGAGGGTGATGGTCATCGTGGCTTCCTTGTTCTGGGACGGTCAGGCGGCAAGATCGGGACCGAAGAGTTCGTAGCGGATGGCGGTGGCGGGCACGCCTCGGCGGATGAGCTGCTGGCGTACCGCCCCGATGAACGGCACCGGTCCACACAGGTAGGCCTGCAGGTCGTCAGGCAGGTCGAGGCTGCTCAGGTCGGCGAAGCCAGTGCGTCTGGCGGGCCAGCCCGGGTGGGCGTGCTGGTACCAGATGTGGGCGCGAGCGTTCGGCAGGTCGCGGATGCTGTGGTGCAATTCCTGGCGGAGCGGGTGGTCGGCCAGCGATCGGTCGGCATGCACCACGGTCACCGGACGCGAGGACGACGTCGCGGCCAGGTGCTGCAGGATGCTGATCACGGGCGTGCAGCCGATGCCGGCCGAGGCGAGCAGCAGCGGTGCATCGCCGGGGTCGACGACGACGTTCCCGTACGGAGCGCTCAGCATGAGCACGCCACCGACCGCGACGTTTGCGTGCAGCCAGTTGGATACCTCGCCGTACGGCGCGCCTGCGTCGCGAACCCGCTTGACGGTGATGCGCCTGGCCGCAGCCTGCGGGGCGCTGGACAGGCTGTACTGGCGGATCTGACGGGCCCCGTCGGGCAGGGTGGCTGCCACGCTGACGTACTGCCCGGGCCGGAAGGCCGGAGTGGGGCCGCCGTCACCGGGCCGCAGCACGAATGAGACGACGTCGGCGGTCTCCTCGTGCCGGGCGAGAACCTTCCAGGGCCGCCAGCTCGATCCCGGCTCCAGGCCGCGGGCCAGCAGCCGTCCAGGATCCTGACCGGGGTTGTTCACGACCACGGTCGCAAATCGTGCGATGGAGCCGGCCAGGGCCTGCTGCTGCGCGCCGGTGGCTTGGTTACCCGGTTGAAGAGGTCCGACAGCAGGCTCGGATGATCGGCGAACAACTTGCCGTAGAAGACAGTCGTGATCTCGGGGATTGCCGCTGCCCCCGCAGGCAGCGTCTCGCGAACGATGGCCAACGAGGCCGGTGACAGCATTGCTCGACTCCTAGAAAGGTGTGGCGTGAGTTGTTCGCAGGTTCTTGGCGCACACCAGAGTGGCTGCGCAACGCCAGTTCATGCGCCGCTACAGGCACCACATCAGCGCCGGGTGACGGCATCCAGGCCGTGGTGGTGTCAGCACCACACCCGGTTACGGCAGCGGGATGCGGGCGCGAACGAGCGTGCCTTGCCCAGGGGGACTGACCACGTCGAACGTGCCGTCCAGCAGCGCCACCCGATCGGCCAGCCC
>JBKOXO010000160.1:0-5594 GCA_046744105.1 Actinomycetota bacterium | reverse complement strand
CACCTCGCGATCTTCCGCTACCGCGACCAACCGGGGATGCTCGGGCGGGTCGGAACGGAACTCGGCAACGCTGGAGTGAACATCGTGTCCGCCGCCGTCGGCCGCCGGCCCGACGTTGACACTGACGAGGAAGCCGTCATGATCATCACCACCGACACGAAGGTGCCGGCCGACGTGCTGGCCTCACTGGTGGCCGGCGCCGACTTCTTCGACGCGCGCGCGGTTAGCCTCTGACCGCGTCGAAAGATCGGACTGCGCGAAGTCGGCGTCGTCTGGCTGAGCTCTACACGATCAGCATTTGCGGATTTGCTCGGAGATGGCCCAGCCGCCACCCGAAAAGATGCGGACTCGGTGCACCCAGCCAGGGGGTTCGACGCTCGTCAACGGCAGCGCCTTAACCAGATGGCTCGCTGTCAGGTCGAGACGGACGTTCTGGTCACGCCGCCGGAGGCTTTGAGACGCCAGGCGCCGCCCAACGCGGCCAACGCCTGAAACCCGGTGGCAAGGTTGTCGAACCACGCTGCCGTTGGTCCAGTGAGGTCGTGGACGCCGAGCACGGTGGTGTCGATTGGGTTCCCGCTACGCGACGGATTTGGAGCTAGATGAGTGCTTACATGCTCCCGGCGCAGCGACTCATAACCTAGGGTCAGGTTGACTGTCACCCGATCGGAGGGGTTCGGTATGGCGTCAGTTTCCGAGCGGGAGAACCGGGAGATCGAGGCGGCCAACGCCTCCGGCGACAGGCCGGTGGTCTTCATCCACGGCCTGTGGCTGCTGCCCAGCAGCTGGGTCAACTGGGCGGACTTCTTCAAGCAGGCCGGCTACGCGCCGCTGACGCCAGACTGGCCAGGCGATCCGGAAACCGTGCAAGAGGCCCGGGCGAACCCGGGCGTCCTCGCCAAGAAGACCTTGAAGCAGGTCGCCGACCACACCACGGAGATCATCAAGGCCTTGGACAACAAACCAGCGGTAATGGGCCACTCGACCGGGGGCTTGCTGGCGCAGATGCTCGCCGGCCGGGGCCTGTCGGTAGCCACGGTGGCGATCGACCCGGGGGTCTTCCGCGGTGTTCTGCCGCTGCCGGCATCGGTGCTGAAGGGGGTTGGCCCGTTCCTGGTCAACCCGCGCACGCGCGGTCGCGCGATCACGCTCACGTTCGACCAGTTCAAGTACAGCTGGGTGAACGCGCTGGACGAGAAGGAGGCGAAGGAGCTCTACGACACATTCCATGTCGCCGGCTCCGGGATCTCTCTCATGCAGATGGGCAACGCGAACCTCAACCCGTGGACCGAGGCGAAAGTGGACACGAAGAACCCCGACCGCGGTCCCCTGCTGATCATCGACGGCGAGAAGGACCACACGGTGCCGTGGGCCATCGCGAACGCCGCCTACAAGCGGCAGGCGCGCAACCCCGGCGTGACGGAGATCGTGAAGGTGCCGAACCGAGGCCACTCCCTCACCATCGACCACGGCTGGCGCGAGGTCGCCCAGACCGCGCTCGACTTTCGTCAAGCGGTTCGCCTGAGCGATCACTGGGCGGCGACAACGCCCTCACAGGAAGGCGCGCAACGCCTCGGCGAACGTGGCGGCGGCGGCCTCGAACCCCTCGTGTGGGCTCGCCGGACAACCCTCGTGCTTGGCGAAGTCACCGCGCACAGGCTGCATTCGGTCATCGCGCTCACCGGGCCGCGCCAACCCGCCTCGCGTAGGAACCCGCTGGCGCACAAGACCAGGCGCCACCGGTCGCATTCCGCACGCGGATCGGCTTGCGGGCAGGCAAACTGATCAGCGCGCGGCCTATACCTCGCGCCTGCTGGCTGCGACAGTGCCGTCGTGGAGATTGAGTTTGTTGGCAGCGGCGACGCGTTCGGCAGCGGGGGACGGTTCCAAACCTGCATCCGGCTCCACGACGACGGGGACACCGCGCTCGTGGACTGTGGAGCCACGAGCTTGACGGCGATGAAGGCCCAGCAGCTGGACCCGGGCGACGTTGACGCCGTCGTGGTGAGCCATCTGCACGGCGACCACTTCGGTGGGCTGCCGTTTCTCATCCTCGACGGCCAGTTCAGCCGACGCACCCGGCCGCTGACCGTGCTCGGACCAACCGGCATAGGCGAGCGGCTGCATGCCGCCATGGAGACGCTCTATCCGGGCTCCACGACAGTCCAGCGCCGATACGCCCTGCGAGTGGCTGAGCTCGACGGCAGCGCAGGCAGGTACGAGATCGGCCCGCTGACCGTGCGCAGCTGGCACGTCGACCATGCCAGCGGCGCCCCGGCCCTGGCACTGCAAGCCCACCTCGGAGGGGCAACGTTCGGCTACTCCGGCGACACCGCGTGGACCGAGGCCGTACTCCAGGCCGCCGAGGGCACCGACGTGTTCGCCTGCGAGGCATACACCTACGCCAAGCCGGTGCGCTACCACCTGGACGTCGACGATCTACGCGCCCACGCCCACCAGATGGCCACCGGCCGGCTGATCCTGACCCACCTCGGACCCACCATGCTCGCTCGACTCGATGACATCGAGTACGAAACCGCCACCGACGGGCTTACTGTCCGCACCTGACCGAGGCTGGTTGAGGATCCCCTAACGGGGTGCGGAAAAGGGCGCGGTGTGATTCCGCGTCTTCGGTATGAGCCCGTGCCAGGGTCTCGGTGTCGGAAACCTGCCGAGGAGAGGGTGTCGATGGCGGAGTCTCGGACCGGCAGATGGCGCTGGTGAACGGTGGTTTGCTCGGAGAGCTTGATCCCCGCTGAGCACACCGACTGCCTGACCCAACGCTGGATGGCGTGCGGTTGCCTCTGTCCGCCGCAGGAGGCACTTCGCCACCCGATGACGCTGAGCAGGATCTGAGGTTCGGTAGCCGCCGTGAGGGCCGGTCTAGCGATGCTGGGAGCTGTTCCGGCGGTCGCCGCCTATCTAGTCGGCGAGATTGAGGTGGGCCGATACCAAAGGAGTTGTCCTTGTCCGCGTCTGCCGACGATGCCGACAGGTGCGTTCGCGCCCACGGTGACGGATTCCACGCCGGGCGCGGGGGTCGTCGGGCAATCCGGTGATGGTGGCGCCGAGCGTGACGTTTCGCAGACCGTGGTGCCCGGCAGCGTGTCGTTCACGCTGAAGGGCTCCGGCGGACTTCTACAAGGGCCCGGGCAACGCCGGCGCGCACCCGTGACGCGCTGAGCCTCACCTGACGCGACATCCGAGGCGCCACGCGCGTGTTACATCGGCGTAGCCGCCGCTTCGGCCGGCCACCGTGCCCTGGCTTACGAGATGTGGCGATGGCGGCCGGGGTCGGCCCGTTGACGCCCGCAGCCCACTGTTCGGTGAGCTCAGTACGGAAGCGGTCGACCGGACGGAGTCCGCAGGTCGAGCGGTGCCGGTTTACGGCGAGGCGTCGTCTTGCGTATCTGGGTCTGTTTCATGGCTCCTCCAAGGTCGAGGGCCCGAACCGATGCAGCCCACCGGGCGCTCAACCAGCGTGGCCGGCAATCTCGTTGCCTCCTGCATGGCTGCCTCCTCGGACGCGGGCCTGCGGTCGGACATGTTGGCTAGGCCGCAAACCGCGGAGGTGACCAGGACGGGGAGCGTGGGTTCCTCGTGCGCCGCGGGATCGCCTTGACCGTGCGGTGGGTGCGGCTGCGCCGGTACGTGGCGGCGTCGGCGATCAGCTGCTGCTGGTGCTCGGTCGCGACGGCGGCGTTCAAGTAGGTGTTCATTTCGTCCTCCTGCTGGGCTCGGTGCTGCCAACACTGCGGGTAAGGCCACCAACGCCGCATCGGGAAGCACGCTTAGATCCCGCTCCCGAACACCTCAGATTCCGCACAGCCCCGAGATACCGGGCCGCTAAGGCCCTAAGCCCGACACGGGTGACACCGCAAGCTGCGTAGACGTCCTCGGGCTTGCCGGCGTGAGTTGTCAGAGCCAAAGAGGCCTCGTCGGTGCCCGTCATCGTCGCCGTGAACGGCGCTCGTGGCGCGGTATCGGATCGCTCTGCGTGGCCGGCGGCGGGCTGACGCTGCCGGCACTCGACCGCTCACGTGTATCCGTCCGCAGGAGGTGCGGGGCAGCAGCCCGCGCCGGACACGTTCGTCCCGACCTGGTCGCCGACCGGTCACGCCCTGGCCTTCGCGACGGCGACGTGGCCGACGTCCACCCTGCAAGTCGTCGCCCAGCCGGGCGGCACGGCGCGCACGATCACGCCAGAAGGCGCTTACGGTGCCGCGAACCGCAGGGGCCTGCAGTGGACCGACCCTGGGCTGTTCGGATACGTCGGCGGCAAACCCACGCTTCTTCGGCTCGCATAGCGACCGAACGTTCAGTTGGGCTGTGCCCCGACCATGCTCAGCTCACCGCCGAGGAATTGCAGCAGGCCATCCAGGACGACCAGGCCGGCAAGCTGGGCGTCATCCCGGTGAACTCACTCCTTTGCTGCCACGCGTGCCGGGACTCGTCCGTCAGAGGCTCGGGCGGACGTGGCCGCAGGGGTCAGCCAAAGCCTGCACACGATCTCCAAGCGGACTTCGGCATCGATCCGGCGGGCCTGGTGAGGCGGTGGATGGGAGCCGTCCCGTGCTGGCAATGGCCGCGCCGTCACGGGTCGCGACGGCTCGTCCGCTGTTGACATTTCGTTGACAAATGATCAAGGGCTCCGGCACCGTAGCGCTGGAGCCCTTGATCTGTCGGACCTGCGTGGTAGCGGGGGGAGGATTTGAACCTCCGACCTCTGGGGTATGAGCAGGCCGACCTACATCCCACTGTCGCCATTACGCCTCAGGCGACGCTCGGGAGACGGCGCCCGGAGCGGAGATCCGTCTCATCCGTCGCGGCGGGTACCGCCGCCTCTTGGTCACGGTTCTGGTCACGGCCACCGGACTCCAGCCCGACGAGCGCACGCGCCAGCCCTTGTCGATCTTCACGGCCCGGCACTCAAACAGCTGACAACCGGTTCCCATCACGCGGTTCAGTCGCGTGCCGCCCCGAGGCGATCCACGACGGTATCCGCCAACAGCGTCACGCGAACGGCACCCGGAACATCGAGCCCAACCGGTCGCAGCTCAAGCACGACTCGGCCCTCTACCACGACCGCTCGCTCGACGCGATGCGCTTGCCCGGTGTTTACCGGACATGCCGAATGTCGCGCGTTGCGCGCCGCGCATATTCATGTGGGCCATCGCATGAAGAGTGCGCAGAGGACGGGTCAGCGCGCCGTCAACGAACGCCGCTTCGCGCGCGGGAATCTGCCCCGCATCGGGGGCATTTGGGCGGCATTCTGTGCGGTTGATTGCGACACCGGGTGGGTCGGGCATCGCCCACTACCAAGTTCGGAAACGCCGGGTAGGTGTGCGTCGCGGCATGATTCGGTTGGACTCGAGGTGCCAGCTGACGACGCGGAAAGCCGTACCGGATCGGGGCGGTCAAGCTTGTCGGGGTCGCGCGCCCAATCTGGTGTGGTCGGGATGCGCAGGAGGCGGCTGCGAGCCGGCTGGGGCGGCCATAAGCGTGGGCAGGCGCTGCACCTCGTCCGAGTCGCGGAGCAGCTCCGGGCGAGCGGTGATTGTTGGGCCAAGCAGCGGCACGGGCACGGCGACCCC
>JBKOXO010000164.1:0-10480 GCA_046744105.1 Actinomycetota bacterium | reverse complement strand
GGCTACCGCTGGTGCGAGCTCGGGACTCGTACGTCGGCGGGCACGGCCGGATGCAGGTGCACCTCGCCCGGGTGCTGCCGCTCGTCGACGTGGCTGGTGAAGAGCTGAATCAGGCGTTCCTGCTCCGATACCTCAACGAGCTGGTATGGATCCAATGGGCGACGCCGTTCACTGACTACGGCACCCTGCATGGCGTGCGGGTGCCGACGGCGGGCTGGGCCGAATACCGAACGGGTGCCGAGCCACTCAAGTACGTCGAGCTGCACGTCGAACCGCACCAGACAGGGTCGAAGGCCCCTGCAGATCGCCGGCCGGATCAGCGACGCTGGGTTCGAACGGACGGAGGGCCGCGATGATGTATTGGTACGGAGGCCACCACATGGGCGCTTGGGGGTGGCTGCTGATGATCTTGCTCAGCATCCTGTTCTGGGGCGGCTTGCTCGCCACCGTTGCGTTCGTGATCGCGCGCCTGACGTCCGGCGTGCAGCGAGGTGACGACGCGCGGCGGCTGCTCGACGAGCGCTTCGCCCGCGGCGAGATCGACGTCGACGAGTACGCGCGCCGGCGAGACCTGCTGGTCCGCAGGTAACGCGAGAGGAGCACGGCATGAGCGCCATCCTTGCCATCACCGCAACCGCGTCTTCGCTGCGCGCCGTGGTCCGCGACCCGGTAGTGCGGCTGTGGGCTCAGCTCGACTACCGAGGCGTAGCCGACGCTCGGTGCCTGATCGACGGACGGCCGGTTCCCACGCTGTACCCACCGGACAATGTGGCCGACGCGCTGTGGCTGGTCGCGCGATTCACCGACGCGCGCGGCATCGCCGTTGCCGCGGTGGCCCACCACCTCGCCGACGCTGGGCCGGAACGCGCCGATCTGGTCGACGAGGCCCTGCTCGTGAAGCTCGACGACCGGGTTGCCCAGGCAGCCGAGCTCGCGGCCATCGATGCCGCCCGCGCCGTGTGGCCGCAGGTCCCGCACATCGCCTGCTTCGGCACCGAGCCCGATGTCGAGGCGATGATGGACCGCCAGGCGCGCGCCCTACTGCACGCGTCGGACGATCGCGTCCAGCGGATGCTCGCGAACCCGCGTGGGTACTTTGCCCGCGCACGCGAACGGGCCCGGATCCAGGTCGAGCGCGACATCGCCGGCACAGCAGCGCGACTGCGCTCGCGCTGAAGGCGAGTTCCCGCTTACGGCGAAACCTCTGCGTCCACCACGCATGTGGCGCCCGCGGCCCGGGTGTTGACGTGCGTGCAGTGGCGGCGCAGCCCCGCCAGCAGATCGACATCGCCGAGGGGAAGCGTCGCGTACACCCGGCGCGATTCCTTGAGCGGCGGGAGATCGAAGGCGGCGTCCACGAGCAGGTCACGAGCCAGCACCGGCAGGTGCCTGCGGCTGACGCTGAACCGCAGCTCGACGACCGCGCCGTTGGCCCTGACGTCGACGTGGGCGATCGAGCGCCCGTCCTCCTGTACGAGCACCCGCGACGCGTCCAGCCCGTCGCGCACCAAGCAGCTGATCACGCTTGGAGTCTCGCGCACCGTAGCCGCCGGCGCATGTGGTCGCTGGACCCTGCCGCCGGGGACCTTCGCCTCTGACTGCAAACCGGCGGCCGTAGTGATCGTAGACACAACGCACGACGCAAGGCACGACGCAAGGAGCTTGCGATGACTATGACGACCCCGATCCGTCCGCGGGCGCAAGCGCTGCGCCAAGCGGCGGTGCGTGCCACGTTGGCGCCGTCCGTTCACAACACCCAGCCGTGGCGTTTCGTGATCGGCCGCGACACGCTGGAGGTGCACGCGGATCGCACGCGGCAGCTTCGTATTCTCGACCCGACCGGACGGCAGTTGCTGATCAGCTGCGGCTGCGCGCTGCTGAACGCGCGTGTCGCGTTGGCCGGCGCGGGCCACGACGCCGTGGTGGAACGGTTCCCCGACCCGGGGCGTCCCACGCTGCTCGCCCGGGTGCGAACTGGAGACGAGCCCGTCGACTGGCGGCCACTCGCCAACCTGGATCCGGTTATCGAGCACCGTCAGTCCAACCGACGCCGGTTCAGCGACGACCCGGTGCCGCAAGATCTGGTACACGAGCTCGTGGCCGCCGCGGCGGCTGAGGAGGCTCAGCTGTTCCAGATCGCCCAGCCTGAGCACCGTTCGATAACAGCGTTGCTGAGCCAGGAGGCAGACCGGCTCGAGAACGCCGACCCCGGCTACCGTGCCGAGCTTCGGGCGTGGACCAGCGCTGATGCGAATCGCCGCGACGGTGTCCCTGCGATAGCGGTCCCGCACGTGGAGGGAAGCGCCGACGACGACATCCCGATCCGCGATTTCGACACCACCGGCATGGGCTGGCTGCCCGGAAGGACCCGGTCGAGCATGAGCCAGTGCCTGCTGCTGCTCGGCACCCCGGGCGACCGACCGGCCGCGTGGTTGCGTGCCGGGGAAGCACTCGAGCGCGTGCTGCTGGAGGCGACGCTGCGCGGCTATGCGGCGAGCCTGTTCACCCAGGTGATCGAGGTGCCGCGCACCCGCTACCTGCTGCGCGCCGAGCTGGGCATCGACATGAACCCGCACGTACTGCTGCGGATCGGTCATGCACCGAAGACGCCCGCGTCGCGGCGGCGCCGGCTTGTGGAGGTCCTGTCCGAAACCGACTGATGCCACGGGTGCCTGCCGGATGACGCGGCAGCTACCGTGTGACCATGCCGGGTGACGATCGCGCCGACTCTGTTGCCGAGTACTCGGCGGGTCCCCGGCTCGAGCTGGATCAGCTGCTCACTCAGCTGATCGACCAAGCTCGGGACGTAATGGCCGCCCGCGACCGGCTGCGCGGCCTGCTGCGCGCCAACAGGCTGATCATCGGCGATCTCGCCTTGCCGGTCGTGCTGCACCGGATCGCCGAAGCCGCCCGGGACCTGGTCCAGGCCCGTTACGCCGCACTCGGCGTGCTCGGTCCCGACGGCGGCCTGGAGCAGTTCATTCACGTCGGTGTGGACGAAGACACGGTTGCCCGCATCGGGCATCTGCCCGAGGGTAAGGGGCTGCTCGGCGCGTTGATCGACGATCCGCACTCGATCAGGTTGGCGAAGCTGGCAGACGATCCGCGATCGGTCGGTTTTCCCGAGGGCCACCCGCCGATGACCAGCTTCCTCGGGGTGCCGATCCGCATCCGCGACGAGGTGTACGGCAACCTCTATCTCACCGAGCGGGACGGGGGTCCGTTCACCGCGGAGGACGAGGAGCTCGTCTCCGCGCTGGCTGCGACTGCCGCGAGCGCCATCGACAACGCGCGGCTCTATGCGGAGGCCGGCCGCCGGCAACGATGGCTCGAGGCGTCGACTGAGATCACCCGTCAGTTGCTGTCGAGCGAGGGCGAGCCACCTCTGTCCGTCATCGCCCGCCGGCTGCACGAGATGGCCGACGCTGATGTCGTTGCCGTCGTCCTGCCGACCGCGGACGAGCGCCGCCTCATGGTCGAGGTGGCCACCGGTGAGCAGGCGGCGCAGCTCACAGCCCTCACCTATCCGGTCGAGAACACGATTGCCGGAGTGGCGATCAACACCGGCCGACCCGTCCTCATCGGCGATGTGACGCAGCAGCAGACCTACACGGTGCACCTCGCCGAAATCACGCCGGTCGGCCCGATGATGGCCCTGCCGCTTGTGGCGACACAGCGCAGCCGCGGCGCGGTGCTGGTTGCACGGGTACCCGGCCGGCGCCGGTTCAACGAAGCCGATCTCGACATCGCCACCACTTTCGCGCAGCACGCAGCCGTTGCCCTGGAACTCGCCGATGCGCGCGCCGACCAGCAGCGCATGATGTTGCTCGAGGACCGGGATCGCATCGCCCGCGACCTGCACGACCACGTCATCCAACGCCTGTTCGCGGCCGGGCTCACGGTACAGAGCGTGGCCGCCGGCGCAGTCAGCGACAGCGGCGCGGGCCGACTGAGCACCGTCGTCGACGACCTCGACGAAACCATCCGGCAAATTCGCACCACCATCTTCGAACTGCGTGGCCCGCTCGCCCCGCAGGGCAGCATGGTTCGCGGTCAGGTCATCGGCGTCGTCGACGATGTCGCCCCGCTGCTCGGATTCACGGTGGCGCTGCGGTTCACCGGGCCGGTCGACACGGTCGTCCCGGAAGACGTCGGCCCGGACCTGATCGCTGTTGTCCGCGAAGCGCTCAGCAACATCGCCCGCCACGCCAAGGCCACCGCCGCCGCCGTCGAGATCACCGCCACGTCGACCGAGCTCACCGTCGACGTGACCGACAACGGCGTCGGAATCGGCGACACCGAGCGCCGCAGCGGCCTGGCCAACCTCTCTCGGCGCGCCGAACGCTACGGTGGAATGTTGACGCTGCCTGATCATGAAGGGACGCACCTGCGATGGACGATCCCGTTCCGATGACCCAGCCCTCGGTGCGTGTCTTCCTCCTCGACGACCACGAGATCGTCCGCCGAGGCATTGCCGACCTGCTCGACGCCGAAGCCGACATCACTGTGGTCGGCGAAGCCGGCACCGCCGCCGAGGCCCTGCGCCGCATACCTGCGGTCCAAGCCGATGTCGCGGTGCTCGACGCTCGGCTCCCCGATGGAAGCGGCATCGACGTGTGCCGCGACATTCGCTCGTCTTACCCGAGTGTGCGCTGCGTGATCCTCACCTCGTACGACGACGAGGACGCCATCTTCGCTGCCGTGATGGCCGGCGCGGCCGGCTACCTGCTCAAGCAGATTCGCGGCACGTCGCTTGTCGACGCGATCCGTCAGGTCGCCGCGGGCAAGTCGCTGCTCGACCCATCCGTCACAGAACGGCTGCTCGCCCGGCTGCGTGACGGCCACCCACGCGACGAGCGGCTCGCCTCGCTGACCGAGCGGGAACGGGAAATCCTCAATCTCATCGCCGAGGGGCTGACCAATCGCCAGATCGGCGAACAGCTGTTCCTCGCGGAGAAGACCGTCAAGAATTACGTGTCCGCGCTGCTCGCCAAGCTCGGTCTGCAACGCCGCACCCAGGCCGCGGTCTACGGCGCCCAGCACCGCGAGGGTTAACTAGGTCCCTGGCGCTCGGGACGTCCGGCCCTCGCGGTGCCCACACGGCGGCCGCCATGCTGGGCGCGTGACCAACGGAATCGTTGTCGGGGTGGACGGATCCGTCGGCGCGCGTGCTGCGCTGCTGTGGGCAGTCGACGAGTGCCGCGTCCGCCAGCGCACATTGCTGATCGTGCACGCACCTGACGGTGCGGCTGCCGCCACTCCGGGTGAGCCCGCCCTGAGTGCCCTCGATCAACTCGGTGAGCGGCTGCTAGGGGTGCACGCGGCCGCGGCGTCGGCACGCCAACCCGGGGTCGCGGTGACAACCATGCTGAGCCATGACCCGGCCGCTGACACCCTGGTCGCCCTCAGTCGGGACGCCGACCTGCTCGTCGTCGGTACGCACGGCCACGGCGGCAACCTCGCCAGCATCCTGGGCTCGGTCAGTCACCGAGTCGCGGCACATGCGCACTGCCCGGTCGCCGTCGTCCCCGAACGGCTGACGCCGACCGGCGGCGCGATCGCGCCGCGCATCGTCGTCGGTGTCTCCGCGGGCATCTCCGGCCGCGCCGCCCTCGAGTTCGCCCTGGACGAGGCCGTCCGCCGCGACGCGACGGTCGTCGCCGTCGAGGCCTGCGGCGAACCCGCCGGGCAGCAGTCCGCCGAGTTGCTGCACGGCGATCTCGCGGCCCTGATCGAGCGCTACCCGGACGCGCGGATCGAACCGGCTCTCGTCATCGGCGAGCCAGCCGACGCCCTGCTCGCCGCCGCCCGGGACGCGTTGCTTGTCGTGGTCGGGTGCCAGCACAGCGACGAGCGGTGGAACACCCGGCTCGGCCCTGTTCCGTCGGCGATCCTGCATCGCTCGCCGTGCCCGGTCGTCGTGGTAGGCGAGCGTCGCGAAGTGCCGGTCGGCGCTGCTTGACGACATCCTGCTCCTGACCCGCGCAATAGGGCGATGATCTTGGCTGGACGCCACGCGCGGCGGTCGGGCCGCTGCGCTGTTCCGTGTCGGTTGCGCTGGGACGCGCAACGGGCGAAACTACGAGAAAGGGTAGAGCATCCGGCGGCGCACAGCTTTGCAGGGGGCTCCGAGGATTTCCAGACCGGAATTCGAACAACAGACAGAAGCCGAGCGCACGACACCCGGGGTGGCGGGCGGCGACGACGCCACGGCGCTTCGCGAGGAACTGCTTAGCGCCGAAGAGGAACTGCGCACCCAGTACGAGGAGCTCGCTGCCGTGCGGCTCGAGCTCGAGACGGCTGCGGAGCGTAACGAGCAACTGTTCGGCGGCTCGTCCGTCGCGTACATGATCACCGACCCGCAAGGCATCATCCTGGGTGCGAATCGCGCGGCCTGGCAGCTATTCGGGCAGACATCCCAGCCGTACAGCCGTCGGCCTATAGCGACCAAGTTCCCGCCGGACTCGCGCCGCACCATTCGCGCCCTGATCGGCCGCGCATCGGTGGTGGGCGAGCCGCAGACGGCGCGGGTGACGCTCAGCAGGCACGGCGAGAACGTCGATTTGCGGGCAAACGTCCAGCTGCGCACGGAGCCGCAGTCAGGCGCCGCGCTGCTTCGCTGGGAGCTGGTGCCCGCCGACGCGTCGCCGCTGCTGCGGCTGGTGAGCGAATCGGCCGGCGAGGGTGAGGTGAACGACTCGGAGGTAGGCCGGCTGCTGTCGCTCGCCCGTGCAGACCTCGCCGCGGAGCTGTCGCCGGAACAGGATCCGGATGCGCTACTGGCCAGCGCGGTCGAGCTGAGCGGGCAGTGGATCCCACACGCCAAGCAGGCGAGCGTGACGATCGCCAACAAGGGTGGCAAGCCGCGCACTGCCGCATCCACCGGAGACCTCGCGTCCAGCTGTGATCAGGCGCAGATAGACCTCGGAGAGGGGCCGATTGCGGACGTGATCGCCGACCACCGGCAGCGTCGCGCCGACGACATACGCGACGACCCGCGCTGGCCGCGCCTCGCCGCGCGGGCTAGCCAGCTGGGCATGCGCAGTCTGCTCGTCTGCGAGCTGCCTGTGCTGCGCAGCGGCGCCGGCACGCTCAACCTGTACTCCGACGAGCCGCACGCGTTCACCGCTCTTGCCGAACTCGTCGCGCCGGTCTTCGCGGCCCGAGCCAGCATCGCGCTGATGCACGCCGACCAGGTATTCAACCTGCGCCGTGCGGTGGCCACCCGGCAGCAGATCGGGCAGGCCGTGGGGATCCTGATGGAACGTCACAAGATCGACGAGGACACCGCGTTCGAGCGGCTCGTCACTGCGTCGCAGCAGGCGCACGTGAAGATCCGCGACATCGCGGCTCGGATCAGTCAAACCGGCGAAGAACCCGAAGAGGTCACTACCTAGGGGTCCCGCCTCGGGCGTGATCGGATAGGACAGCAATACGGGAGACGGGTTCCTTCGCGGCTGTCACGTCGAACCGTTAGGGGCCTGATCAGGCGCACGAGGTCGGCGCACTGCTGGCTGAGGCCGGCACAAGCGACGTGGTCGATCGCATGTCGTGCTCACCGCCGCGGCGAACTCGTCGACGATATGGGCGGCTGACCCGACCGACCTGCGCCGCCTCGTCGACCAGCTGCCGGCTCGGTTGAACGGCGACCGTCAGGTGACCGCGGCTCTCACCAACTCGACGACCTTCTTCTCTGCCGCGGGGCTCCACTTCTGCAGCGCGTACGCCACCGGCCACAGGTCGCCGTCGTCGAGGTTGGCCGCCTCCTGGAAGCCCAGGGTCGAGTCCCGGTACTTGAACTTGCCGGAGTCCTGAAAGAAGACCACGACCTTGCCGTCGGCGTTCGCGTAGGCGGGCATGCCGTACCAGGTCTTTGGCAACAGCTCCGGGGCGGTAGCGGTCACCGTCAGATGCACGCGCTCGGCAAGCGCACGATCCTCCGGCGCCATCTTCGCGATGCTCTCGAGGACCGCCTCCAGCCCCTCGGCCTTCTTGGCGCCCTTCTTGCCCTCGGCTCGCAGCTCCGCAGCGCGCGCCTTCATCGCGGCACGCTCAGCATCGCTGAAGCCCTGGGATTCGGTCTGGGAACTCTTCGCGGGCATTCTGACGCTACCTTTCGACGCTTGTCAGGCTCGGCGCAAGGCTGCGCGACCTAAAGGAAGGCTAGGTCGGACGACACCCTGGCGCTTCTCGATTCCTGATCGGATCGGGGTCGGCCACGGTCAACGCGACGGGATGGCTGCCGGGAGCAGATCGCGCATCTCCTCAGGTAGGAACGGTAGGTCGAGCAGGCTGAGCTTGACCTCGCTGCGGCGCTGATAGCGCGTGGGGTCCAGCCGCACCAAGAGACCCGCCCGGGGTCTGAGCCGAACTTCGAGCGTCTCACCGGGCTGCATCCGTCGCATGATCGTGCCGTCCACTTGGAGCGCCGGTCGGCCGCTGCTTTCCAGCAGCGCCAACCCGATCGGCTCGGCGGCTGAGATCACTGACGATCGGGAGATGCCGGATATCGGCGCGACCGGGCTGATGATCATAGCGTCGAGCGTCGGTGACACGAGCGGCCCTCCCGCCGCGTATGAATACGCGGTAGAACCGATCGGCGTGGCGATGACCAGCGCGTCGCAGCGGTATCGCCCACTCGTGCGCCCGTTGATGCTTAGCAGCGCCTGTACTGCTCCCTCACCGGGCACGCTGGCGAGCGCGATGTCGTTGAACGCGACAGACTCGTCGCGTCCGTCTGTCAGCACCGCCGCGCTGTGTTCCTCGATGCAGTAGTCCCCCCGGTCGAGCCGATCGAGCGCGGCGTCGAGCTCTTGCGGCTCCACCTCAACCAAGAAGCCGAGGCTGCCGAGATTCACGCCGAGGACGGGGATGGGGCGTTGCGCTACGAGTCGCAGCGCGCCGAGCAGGGTGCCGTCGCCGCCGAGACTGATCAGTGCGTCCGCCTGATCGACCAGCTGAGCCGCGCTCACCGGCTCGACGCCGTCGGGCACTCGCGCCGCGTCCCGGGCATCGATGATTACCCGCTTGCCATGTGAGTGCGCCCAGGCCGTGAGCGTCTCGACAACGGCTGTTGGGTCGCTGTGTGGACGCAGAACGAGGCCTAGTCGCCCACTCGGCTTGAGCGCCGGCATGCGTGCAATCGTCGCATGCCCGACGGCCTGGTCGAAGACCTCGTCGAAGGCGTCGGACGCCTCGACTTCCCCGCGTGACGGCCGGCGCGACAAGATCAACCGAGGTGCGCGACTCTTGGCGCGGGCGCGCGCGATCCGGGGCATGATCGGGCCCATGGACGTCCTCAGTAGCCGGATCTTGTTGCGGCCGACCGACCGAGCTCGCAGTCGACGTTTCTACCGGGACACGCTTGGTCTTGCTGTTTACCGGGAGTTCGGTGACCGCGACGATCCTGGGCTGGTTTTCTTCCTCGGTAGTGGCTACCTGGAGGTCTCCGGTGTCGGGGATGGGACAACGGCTGGCAATCTCGCGCTCTGGATACAGGTCCGGGACCTAGTGTCGCGCTATTGAAGTCGCTTGACCTTCGTGGCGTGCGGGATGAGCTGGTCGGCCGTCTTGGTCCAGACGAACGGTTCGCAGCGTTCGTTCCATGCGTCGATGAACGTCTCGATGGCGGCGATGAGGTCTTTGACCGAGGTGAACGTGCCGCGCCGGATGGCCTGGCGGGTGATGATCCCGAAGAAGATCTCAACCATGTTCAGCCAGGACCCGGATGTCGGCGTGAAGTGCAGCGTGACCCGCTTGTTGTTCTCCAGCCAGTTCCGCACGGCCGGGTGTTTGTGGGTGGCGTAGTTGTCGACCACGATGTGCAGCTTGCGCCGCGGGTAGGCCTTCGCGACCTGCTTGAGGAACTTCAGGAACTCCTCGTGGCGATGCCGCGGGTAGCAGGCATCGGTGACCTTGCCGGTCGCGACCTCCAACGCCGCGAACAGCGTGGTGGTGCCGTGGCGGACGTAGTCGGCCGTCTGCTTCTCCGGCACACCGAGTCGCAGCGGCAGCACCGGCGCGGTGCGATCCAGCGCCTGCACCTGGGACTTCTCGTCGATACATAACACGATCGCCTTGTCCGGCGGGTTGAGGTACAGCCCGACCACGTCGCGGATCTTGGCTTCCAGCTCCGGGTCGGTAGAGAACTTGAAGGTCTCGACTCGCCACGGCTGCAAGCCCCACTTCTTCCACGTCGTGGACACCGTGAAGTCGCTGACGCCCAGATGCTTGGCCAGCAGCCGGCTCGACCAGTGCGTCACACCGAGCTTCTCCGGCGGCGGCTCCAAGGTCGCCAACACGATGCCGACCGGGTCGATGCGCGCCGGGCGCCCGGACTTGGGCCGGTCGTCCAACCCGGCGATGCCCTCGGCGGCATACCGCCGCTTCCAGCCGATCACCGCCGGCTTGCTGAGTCCTACCCGGCGCACGATCTCGCTCGTGCCGACACCGTCCGCGGCCAGCAACACCACCCTGGCCC
>JBKOXO010000094.1:0-7835 GCA_046744105.1 Actinomycetota bacterium | reverse complement strand
TCTGGACAGTGTCTCTGCTGCTGGCCGCCGACCAACGCAACAGTGCGTACCGCGCAATCGACCAGCGCGGCCAAGTGATCGACGTGCTGGTCTCGACCCGCCGCGATGCGGCGGTAGCACGGGTGTTCTTCGCTGGTGCGCTACGGCTTGGACCGTCACCGGTCGAGATCGTGACGGACCGGGCTCCGGTCTATCCGCGCGTCGTGGACGAGGTGGCGCCAGCGGCGCGGCACGTCACCGAGCAGTACGCGAACAACTCCATCGAGGCCGACCACGGCCGGCTGAAAGCTCGGCTGCGACCGATGCGCGGAATCAAGCGCCTAGCCTCCGCCCGCACCATTGCCGCCGGACAAGCGTTCGTGCAGAACCTGCGCCGCGGCCACTACGCCATCACCGCAGACCTGCCAGCCCGTGATCGTATCCACGCGGCGTTTGACGAGCTCGCGCTCGTGCTCTGACAACCCCCGCCGACCTACGCACGGGTCCGGTTCTGGGCCCGGGACCGACAACGCAACAACGCCCATCAGGACACACTGCGAATCCGCGACCTGACCAGATCGCGCGCCGTGGGCAAAGTCATGCCAGCGGTCCCACTTTCGATGCTGCATTCGCGACCTGCCCGACTTGGCATTCATAAGCGGCGATCGACGACGTGTTGACGATCACCCCACGTTCACCGTCAATCGTCTTGAGTCGCGGCATTGCCGCCGCCGCCCGCGACCCTCAGCTCACCGCCTTCTCTACGAGCGCGACGATCCTTGCCTGGTCGGCCGCGGTCAACTCCTTAAGCGCGAAGGCGGTCGGCCACATCGCGCCCTCTTCGAGGGCCGACTGGTCGCTGAAGCCGAGCGTCGGGTACCTCGAGCTGAATTTCTGCGCGCTTTGGAAGTAGCAGACGACCTTGCCGTCGTTGGCATACGCGGGCATTCCGTACCGGGTCTTCGGCGAGAGGGCCGGCGCCGTGGCTTTGATGAGCTCATGGAGCCGCTTCGCATGGCGCGATCCGACTCCTGCATCGCGGCGATCTTCGCGAGCACGTCGCGTTCCCCGGCCGCCCGGTCCCTATTCGCGCGCTCTTCGGCTGTCAGCTCTCGGTCGCGCTCCTTCATCGCAGCCCGTTCCTCATCCGTGAATCCCTTGGACGTCTTCTTGCTCGCGGTCATACATTCGGCGGACGCCGCGTACCTGCTTTGCGGATTTCCATTCGGCCATTGCGAAGCACTCCCTTCGGTGGCGGCTCGGTTCAGACTCCGAGCGCTTCGATGATCAAGCGGGCGGCGGCAGCTCCCGAGTGCTGCTGCTGACCGGTGATCAGACGACCGTCGCGCACGGCGTGCGAATTGAAGCGCGAGGAGACGATGAAGTTCGTCCCGCTGATCTTCTTCGCCTCGTCTTCGATCCGGAAGGGCTGGACCCGTTGTCCCACGAACTCGTCGACGTAGTCCTCTTCGGAGTTCGCGAAGCCAGTCCAGGTCTTCCCCTCCACGAGCAGGCTGCCGTCGGAGAGCCGCGTCTTCAGGAGCGCACAGGCGCCGTGGCAGATGACGGCAGTGGCCTTGCCGGCTTCGTAGAAGTCGCGGATCAGTCTGTGCACTGCGTCACTCTCGTAGAACGTGTACATCGGACCCTGCCCGCCGATCGCCAGCAGCGCGTCGTACTCGTCGACCCGCACGTCGGCGAGTGGCGTCGACTCCTCCGCTAGCTTCATGTGTGCGGGTGAGTTGATGAAGCCGAGCGAGATGAGGTCGTCCGCCGAGTATCCGCTCTTGTCGCGGGGATCAGACCACTTGTCGCCCTCGAGCTTGCCACCCTCGGGGCTCGCGACCTCGACCTCGTACCCGTGCTCGACGAACTCCCAGTACGGGTGCGTAAGCTCGGCCCACCAGAAGCCGATTGGCCAACCCGTCTGCCCGGAGACCGCGGGATTCGAGGCGACGATGAGGACGCGCTTGGGCTTGTCCGGGTCTAGTACATGGATCGCTTTCAACATCTCGGTGCTCCTTTCGCTCAGGAGCCTTCCGCTCGCCCGAGTTCGGGCAGGCACAGCCTCCAAGCCTTTGGGCAGTTCGCGAAACACTATGTTTCACGATTGAAGAAGGTTACACCGTGGGTAGACAGCGTGTCAAGTTTCGCGGTACATGCTGTATCATCGGTGTCATGACCCGCGCCTACCAGCTCAAGCGCCGTGCCGAGCAGCAGGACGAAACGCGGCAGCGGATCGTCGACGCCGCGATCGAGCTTCATCAAACTCGCGGGCCTTCGGCGACCACGATCAGCCAGATCGCCGAGTGCGCGGGCGTCGGCCGGGTTACCGTCTACAGGCACTTCCCGGACGAGCCGGCGCTCCTGCGGGCTTGCAGAGGCCAGTACAACGAGCGGCACCCGCTTCCCGATCTGCAACGCTGGCGGCGAATCGCCGATCCGGAGGCGAGACTCCAAGTCGCCCTGCGCGAGACGTACGCCTATCACCGCGCGACCGAGGCGATGTCGGCTCATGTCCTGGCTGATGCGCGCGGCGAGCCGGTCATGGCGCCGTACCACGAGCATTGGCAGCGCGCCGTCCAGGTTCTCGCCGCCGGATGGCGCCTTCGCGGCCGCCGCAAAACAACGCTTCGTGCCGCTATCGCGCTCGCGCTCAGCTTCGACACCTGGCGAACGCTCGTCCGCGAACAGCAGCTCGACCAAGAACAGGCACTCGAGGTGGCGCTCCGACTCATGCGTGACTGCGAGCATTGATAGTGCTCCGGAGCCACGCGCCGTGGCCGAGCTCGCGCCTCATGGAGAGCTCTCATCAGCGACCCGAAGGACTGCCGGTCGCGTGGCAAGGCTCTTCGGATCCGAGCGCGGGTGACGGGCAGCGCGTGGCGTAGCGGCGAGTTCAGCGTCGGGGTCTTCAAGATCGGGAGTGACCAAGCTTCCTGACGATGAAGGCCCCGACGTGGATCACTGTACGTGTGGTCCGGACGCGCGCTGGTGCGCCCGGGTCGACGCGCTGTTCAACGCTGTGGAACGACCTCACCACACCCTTCCTACTCGCCTACCCCAGCGTCCAGGTCCGCGAGATCAGCCCGTGGCAGCAGCACGACCAGACCTGGCGCCGGCTGCGGGCTACCTTCCCCGCCAGCATCACCACCCACAGCGCCGAACAGGTCTTCTACTTCGGCGACGACGGCCTGCTCCGCCGCCTGGACTACACAGTCGAGGCCGACGGTGGCCGGGCCGCGCACTACACCGAGGGCTACAAGACCTTCGACGGCCTGGCCTTTCCCACCCGCCGCCGCGTCTACCGCCGCAAACCCCGACGGCACCCCCGACCGCAGCCTGACCGCCATCACCGTCGACATCCACGACATCACCGCCGCCTGACCTCGAGGAGCTGCAGCCCGGGCTTGAGGTGTCCGGGCGGGAGATCCGAAGCGATTCATGCTGAAGGAGGAAAGTCATGATCCTGGCAACGACGACCGTCGAGAACGTCGACCGATTCCTGGAGTTGTTCAGCACAAAGGCCGCCCAAAAAGCGCCCTCCAGGGCTCCAAGGGTGCGACGGTGTTCCGCGATCCCATCGAGGAGAACCGGGTCTGGGGGCTGTTCGATACGGACGAGGAGGGGTGGTGGGCGAGGTTCGTCTCCGACCCCGACGTCCCGCCGATCCTCAAGGAAGCTGGAGCAATCGGCAAGCCCGAGGCCGCGGCGATGCTCGGCTCCTACGAGGCGTGAGGAGGCGACGATGACCACCGCGATCAACCGGTCCGCCGCGGACGTACACGGCCTCGCGGACTTGGTCGCCGCCCCCGACAGAAACCTGACGGCGGTCTACATCACCCAGTAGACGAGCCAATGCGCATAACGACTGTTCGTTTATGGCACCAACGGCCAGATCAGCAATTGGCTTGCCGCCCAGATCGACGGATATCTGAGTGCTGCCGCTGGGTCATCGGTCACGCTGAGCAACCCTGAGTCAGTCGCGTGCAGGTCATTCGGCAGCCTCCTACCGTAGGCACGTGCCGATCGAGGACGTCGCAGCCCGTGACATTGCTGCGGGTAACGTTGTTCGACTCGACGACCCTCAAACGCAGCGGGTACAGCGCGTAAATGCACGTCGACGGCCGGGTCATGCTGGAAAGCGGCCGGTTGGTCTAGAGATTTGGGAGACCGTTCGGCGTCAGTCTGCCAGAGGACAGGCTGATAAGTCGGCTGGGCACGTCAGCGGAGTGAGCCGGGCGAAAGTCTCAAGTGCGTGCGCGCCCAGCCGATGTTTGAGCCGCGGCAGCTGATGAATGGGCTAGCCAAGCAGCACGAGCTCGAGGCCGCGCATGCCGTTTCCTGCCATTGCAGCCCGACCGCGACTACCGCGTAGGCACACAAGCGCCGTAGTCCCTGTAGGCCCGTGTTATCCGTAGTCGAGCCCTGTGATTTCGGGGCTCCACGTCGGTCTCCTGCGCAATTTGGTGTCGCGGTTGGCGCGTGGGGTGATGTTATCGCTGTCGGTGGTCTGAACCTGCGATAGCTGTGGCGTGCTGCGTGTCGTCGGTGAGGTCGAGCAGTGCTGCCGGGCGGTGATTCGGAGGTTGAGGGACGGTGGTTGTCGCATGCGTTGACGGGGCGGGCAGCTTGCCGGCCGGTGTCGTCGCCCCGTGCCGGTGGGGTCGGGCTGGTAGCCCGATCCCACCGCAGGTGGTGCATCGTCGAGTGTCTCGACGCGGATGGACCGGCACGCGCACCGGTCGGGGCTGGTGGCGGGTGTCTGCAGCCGGTGCCGGCACGCGTAGACCGGATTTTGGGTGCCGGCGGTCCGGCGTGGAAGTACCGCCCGCAGGGGTTCGGACTCGGCCGCCGAGCAGGTAGGTGGTGTGGCGTGTTGCTGGGGTGGCGGTGTCCCGTTTCCAGGTGATCCACTCGGCGTGCTCGGTGGCGGTGAGGATGGGCGGGATCGGGACCGTCAGCTTGAGCCAGCGCCACGCGCCGGCGGCGGTGGTGGGGCCCTCGCCGCGTGCCCAGCGGGACAGGGTTTGTTTGGTCCAGGGGGCGCCGCTCGCTGGTGTCGGGCTCGGTTTGTGCTGGGCGGACGCCGTCGGAAGTTGGCCGGCGGCGGCGTCGTGTTGGCCAGGGTCGACTTCGCGGCGGCCGATAGTCCGCCTCGGGCCCCTTGTCGGCGGCGGCGCCTGGCTGGATGTGTGGGTGTATCCGACGAGGGCAGCGGCCCTGCTCGTCGAGGGGCCCCTTGAGCGGTGGGCTCCCACTCGGTGGGCCTCCTCAGCAGCAACGAGTGAGCAGACGGGGTGAGACCCCCGCCGGGGTAGCGGCAAGCTGGCAATCACCGCGGGGTGTGGCGCGGCAGGTCAAACGCGATGAGCCCCGCGCCCAGTGAGCGGTCACGCCATGCCTCCATGGCGGCGGCAGGAGCGGATGCTAGCCCTCGCGACTCAGTCGCCGAGCCTGCAGCCATTCGATCAGGTTCGTTCGCTGGGTGCCATGGGTGAACGCCGCGTCGAGGACGGTGCCGGTCGCATACTCGGGCGTGAAGTCGAGGTCGGCACCGCGATCAACCAGGAGTTCCGCACATCGGCGCTGCCCGCCCGCGCACGCGTGCCAAAGCGCCTGGTCGATGAGAGCCTGAGAGGGCGCGGGCTTCGCGTCCAGCAGTGCGGCGAGGGCGTCGGTGTGGCCGAGGGCGGACGCGTGCCACAGCTTCTCCACCCGCGCCCCACTGGCGACGAGCAGCCGCGCGACGTTCCAACAGCCGTATCCGATCGCGTTGTCCAGCGGGCTGCCGATCGAGCCGTGCGGAGCCTCGATATCGGCGCCGGCGTCGATCAGGACCCGGGCGACGTCGGCGTCGTCGCTGCTCGCGGCCCAGTGCAGCGGCGTCTCGCCAGAGCCGTCGGGGCCCCGGGCATCGAGCTCAGCTCCTGCAGCGATCAGCATCTCAGCACTGCGGGGCCCGTTCGGGAGGTAGCCGGGCCAGTCAGTCACGACATGCAGGGGCGTACGCCCGATGCTGCCCAGCCACGACGTCACGAGCTCGGGTGCCGCGTCCAGCACCGCACGAAGCCGATCGAGATCGCCCTCGCGGATCGCCGCGTACGTGTTGAGATAGTCGTCCTCGGTCGGCATCGCCGCTCCTTTATGCGTGCTCCGGAACGAGCCTAGTGAGGGCGCGCCACGCCCGTCGGTCGGCGCGACTGTCATGGCAGCACCGCGCACTCAACGCGGCAATTGCGGATATTCGCTTCGACCGAATTAATGCATGAATATGCGGTGCTGAAACGACTGGATCTTGGTGATCCGGCTGCGGATCGCGCCGAAGCACGACGCGTGATCCGGCGGTCCCGAGCGGTTCGCAGCCTGCGCGTTATCGCGCGAGATCAACCTATCTTCACCTGTCGGTCATGCTGCCGCCGCAGGGCGCTACACGAGCAGGTCGGCTTGTCGGAGGCCGGCACAATTTCTTGGCGTGGCCGTACGAGCTGTGGCCGTGTCGGGGATGCTCCTCCTGTCAGCGGTCGATGAGCCGCTGCATCGCCTCGGGGTAACGCTCGCCCTCGACGGTGATGTGGGCGGCGGCGGTGTCGATCTCGGCGAGGTCGCTGGCGGTGAGCTGCAGGTCGGCGGCGCCGAGGTTCTCCTCCAGCCGCCCCAGCCGGCGAGTACCGGGAATCGGCACGATCCACGGCTTCCGGGCCAGCAGCCAGGCGAGGGCGACTTGTGCGGGGGTGGCGTTCTTCGCGGCGGCGACGCGGCCGAGCAGGTCGATGAGCGCCTGGTTGGCGGCCCGGGCCTCGGGGGTGAACCGCGGCAAGCTGGCACGAATGTCGCCGGGACCGAACTCGGTGCCGGCGTCTATGCGGCCGGTGAGGAACCCCCGGCCGAGCGGGCTGAACGGCACGAGCCCGATGCCGAGGCGTTCGAGGGTCGGGATGATCTCCGCCTCCGGCTCGCGCCAGAACAGCGAGTATTCGCTCTGCAGGGCGGCGACTGGTGCACGGCGTGGGCGCGGGTGATGGTGCGCGCGCCGGCCTCCGACAAGCCGAAGTGCGCGACCTTACCCGTAGTGACGAGCTCGGCGACGGTGCCGGCGACATCTTCGATCGGCACCTGCGGGTCGGCGCGGTGCTGGTACAGCAGATCGATCCGGTCGATGCCGAGACGCTGCAGCGACCCCTCAACCGCCTGCTTGATGTGTTCGGGCCGGCTGGACAGCCCGGTTTGTTGGCCCTGCTTGTCGAAGGCGAACCCGAACTTGGTGGCGATGACGACGTGCTCGCGGACCGGCGCGAGGGCTTCACCGACTAGCTCTTCGTTGATGAACGGCCCGTAGACCTCGGCGGTGTCGAACAGGGTGACGCCGCGATCGACCGCCGCCCGTAGCAGGTCGATCATCTGGCCGTGGTGGCCGGGGTTGGGGCCGAAGCTCTGGCTCATGCCCATGCAGCCGAAACCGAGGGCGGATACTTCCAGCCCGCCAGAGCCGAGGATGCGGGTGTCCATGGTCGATTCCTTTCTGCCGGTCAGTCAGTCGCCGGCGATCGTGTCGAGTCCGAAGTCGGGAGCAGCTCACGGCTCGAAGCCCAACGGCACCTGGTCGCACGGGGCGTCGACCCGGGTCACGGTGCCATCGTCGCGCACGACCGCGATCGAACGCGGAGACGTCTAGGCCTTACCCCGAGTATTCGTGTGAGCATGTCGTTTCTGCTTTCGACGTCGAGGGCGTCAAGGCCGACAACATGATGTGCCACCTTGCGATGCTCGAACGCACCGGGGGAAGGACTGCACCATCCAGCTCGAGCCCGTGACCAACAAGCAGTACGCGGCCTCCTCGCGATCCTTGGCGGCCA
>JBKOXO010000083.1:0-27890 GCA_046744105.1 Actinomycetota bacterium | reverse complement strand
CTTCATCATGTGACCGTTCAATGAGAGCTGAGGAGGCCGCGGTGAGCGTCAGCGAACCAGCGCCACGGCCGGCGGTCATGCACGACGTCGCCCGGCTCGCCGGCGTCTCGCATCAGACCGTGTCACGCGTGCTGAACGGCCATCCGAACGTGCGCGCGACAACCCGGGAACGAGTGCTCGAGGCAATCCGGCAGCTCGACTACCAACCGAACGCGCTAGCCCGCGGGCTGGTCACCCGCCGCTCGCGGAGTATCGGCGTGATCAGTTTCGACACCCGGCTGTTCGGCCCCGCTTCCACCTTGCTCGCCATCGAGCGCGCGGCACGGGCCGCAGGCTACGCAGTTACGATCACCAGCCTTGCCGACCTCGACGCCGCCTCCGTCCGGTCGGCCGTCGCGACGCTCGCCGGCCAGCGTGTGGACGGCGTGATCGTCATTGCTCCGGTCGAGAGCGCCGCTCGGGGACTGCGAGACCTGCGGCCCGGACTCCCCGTGGTGGCCGTCGAGGCAGGCTACCGCGGTGAGGTTCCGGTCGTGTCGGTTGACCAGTTCTCTGGGGCCAAGCTGGCTACTGACCACCTGCTAGCGCTCGGGCATCGCACCATCTGGCACGTCGCCGGTCCCGCTGACTGGCTGGAGGCGCGTGAGCGTGTAGAGGGATGGCGCGACAGCCTGAGTCAGGCCGGTGTGATGGCACCGCCTATGCTGCGCGGAGACTGGAGCCCTGAATCGGGCTACCGAGCGGGCCTGGAACTCGCGGGCACCGCAGGCGTGTCCGCGGTTTTCGCCGCGAACGACCAGATGGCACTCGGCATCATGCATGCCTTCTACGAGCGGGGCGTGAAGGTACCGGACGACGTCAGCGTCGTGGGATTCGACAACATCCCTGAGGCAGCATTCCTCACACCGTCGCTCACGACCGTCCACCAGGACTTCGACGAGGTGGGTCGCCGCGGGCTGCGGCTTCTGATGGGCATTATCGACGGCGATCCCGAGCGCTCCGCTCCCACGGGCCGCGTCCCCGCCACTCTCGTTCCACGCCGAAGCACTGGGGCCCCCAAGGCAGCCGGGAAGGCTGTGACACCGCACTGATCCCCGGCTGCCCCGGGCGGGTTGAACTCGTTGCCGGCCGCCGGTTCTACAGCCAGGGTGTGGACGAACCGGGCGGTCGACCTGTGGAAAGCAATCACGAGATCGCCGCGGCCATCTCCTTGTTGGTCGACTGGCGCTGGACGTCAGGCCGGAGCCTTGTCCAGGAAGCCGACGATCGAGGTGATCTTGCCGTCCGTGCCGGTGGTAACGACGTCGAAGCCGATTACGACCGGTTCGGCATCGACCGGCCCCAGGCCCCAGCCGAACCGGGCGACCTGGTGGTGTGCGTCGACCTCGCCGACGGGAGTGAAGACGAAGCCCGGGAACTGCTGCTGGACGGCGGCGATTGTCGCGGCAAGGGCGTCGGTACCGGCCACGTCGACCAGCGGGTCGACGTAGGTCGCGTCCGGGGCGCAAGTGGCTGCGATCTGCTCGGCGCGAGACTGCGGGTCGGTGGCGTTCCAGCAGCCGAGGTATCGGTCACGCAGGTCGGACATCATGTGCTCCTTCGGATCATCGTTGCGTCGGACGCCGTCGATCCTCAGGCAGGCACGCAGGTGCGGTCGATTCCCTTGCAGGTAATGGGCCGGCAGGCCGCGGAGCCCGTGCTGCCTCCCCGGCAGGGTCAGCCGCTCGGCGTGATCCGGTACGCCTGATGAACGACCTCGGTAAGGGTGTTGCCCTGCGCGTCCCGAGCGGTGAGCCGCAGCGCAGCGGTGCCGGCGGAAGCCGGGTTCGTGTAGTCGATGTCGAACCGGCCCGGCGACAGCGCGGTGACAGCCGCCGCCTCCCAGCTCAGACCGTCGTCGAAGGACACCTGTACGCCCAGCGAGGCGATCGACACCTGGGAGGCGCCCTGCAGGTGGTGTACGTCGATCTCGCCGGTGACCGCTCCGGCGGGCTCGTGCCCCGTGTCGTCGACGGGCAGCCGGTAGTCGGCGAAGATCAGCGGCAGCACGTTGCAACTGGTCGCCGCGGTGAGGTCGCAGAACCAGCCGGGTGGAAGGTTCGCGCTGTTCGGCCCGGAGGTGAACGTCCATTCCGTGTGCGTCGTCGTGGACAGGGTCCACCACGGCGCGGAGCGGGTGACGTCGTAGTCGAGCCGGTAGCTTGCGGCGGCGTGAGGAACGGGCACCTGCACCCCGTCGGCGTACTCGCCCGCGGCCAGCACCGCGTCGCCGCTGCTGAGCCGGAACGAGCCACTGGCGGTGTCGCCGGAGCCGGACGCGGCAGTCGGCTGCACGGCGACATGCCCCTCGCTATCGGCATACGGCGCGATAATCAGGTTGAGTTTGTCGCCCTGGCGGCAGGCGGGACATAGCAGCGGGCATACGCCGGCTCGGCGAACTGGTCCACGCCCGGAGTGAGCGGCTCGCGGAGCCATGTCTCGGTGGGCTGACTGCCGGGGAGGTAGGTGCGGACCGCGTCGGTGAACCAGTCCTCGAAGCTGCCGGCCACTCGCGCGAACGCCGACTGCCAGTGAACGTCCGGATCGGCGGTGACGTACTCGATGCGTTGCGCGGGGACGGTGATCGGATCGAGCCGGGTGAAGCCGATCGCATTCAGGCCGGCGAGGTCGACCACGGTCCGGCCGGCCGCGGCGCTCTGCCCGCCGACCTCGGAGGCGTAGTGGGCATCGACAGCGGCCAGCGCAGCGTCGTTGGCCGGATGGTGCTGCTCGGACGGGATGGCCGCATCAGACGGGTAATCGAGGTCGTAGGTGTAGGACGCGCCGGCGTCGGGTGAGGCGAAGTGCCAGTACGTGTCGTAGTGCAAGGCGCCGACGGAAACCGGCGCCGTCGGGCTCACAAGGAACGTCGCGCCCTGCGTCCCTGCGGCGGGCTGGTCGAGCGAGTAGATGCCAAGGCCGCCGTTCTTGCGCGCCGTTCGGGTCACCGTGAGCGTCTTCACGGTGAGATTCGCGGGCCGGGAGACCGCGGCGGAGGGCGCGGCCGTGGCGCGGCGCGCGTCGGCTAGCACGTCAGTCGGTCCGTTCACGGTGAACTGCGGCTGCACGTCGGTGCGGAACACCAGGTGGCCGTCCTCGAAGGTGACGAAGATCGCGACCAGGCTGTAATGGCCCGCCGGCACGCTGTAGCTGACTGGGCCGACGCCGAATCCGGTGGTGAGGGCGAATCGCGCGGCGTCGTCGACGTTGACCAGTTGGATGAGCACGCCGAACGCGGGCTGTCCGTTCCGGTCGACGGCGTTGATGGTGAGCGTCCACATCTCGTGCGGCGAGCCCCCGCCGCTGCTGCCGGCGGCCGGCGCGGCGGCACCGGCGATCCTGGTCAGGTCGAAGTCCTCCAGCCGAGCGCCGAGGTCCGGAACCGACGAACGGGGGATGGCGTAAAGGTGCCCGCCCATGGTCGCACCGATCAACGGGTCGTCCGACGGCCAGCTCACCCCTGGCGGCGGCCCGAACGAGGTCGGCGCGCCGGGCGGACCGTACAGCGCGACCTGCTGGCCGGTGGGCAGGGTCACCACCCGGTCGGCGAGCCCGGCCGTCGTCCCGGGCGTCGTAGCGGCCGCCGGGACGGCGAGCTGGACGAGCGCGAACAGGGCCGCCAGTGCGGCGATCGGACGGATACGCATGACGTTTCTCCTCGACAACTCAGAAGGCGCCGACACCGTCGGGCGTGCCCAGTCCGGTGGGCCCGTCGTAGCCCGGCTTCGCAGTGCACAGGTAGTCATTGCCGCAGTAGCCGTTCGATCCCTTGGTCACGTCGAACAGTGAGGTCGTGTGCGCGTACGCGTACCCAGGGGTGAACGTGGCGCTGTTGCCGGCCAGCCCGATCACGCCGGCGACGAACGGTGCCGCGGCGCTCGTACCGCCGATGATCAGCCACCCTGGCGGCCCGAACGGGTTCGGCGTGGAGTCGTACACCGCGACGCCGCTCTGCGGGTCAGCGTCGGCGGCCACGTCGGCGATGGTGCGCATGTGGCAGTACCGGTCCTGCTGCCAGGCGGGCTTGCTCACGTATGCCGAACACCCGGAGCCCGCGCCACCGTCGATTCCCGAGGAGGCGCCGTGGCCCCACGCCGTCTCGTTCCACCCGCGGCGGTTGTTCGCGCGCGACAGGCTGGTGCCGCCGACCGACAGCACGCCCGGGGCCACCGCCGGGAACTGCGCCGTGGTGAATCCGAAGTCGCCGGAGGACGCGACGATGACGTGCCCGGGATGGTTGTAGTGGCTGTAGAACTGCTGCATGCCGTTGCCTTCTGACAGCCCGTAGCTGTTGGAAACCACGTCGGCGCCGAGGGCGACCGCGGTGTCTACGGCGGAGGCGAGATCCGAGACCGCCGGCGAGTTGCCCTCCACCAGCAGGATGTGGCAGCGGGGGCAGGCGGCTGACACCATGTCGAGGTCGAGTGAGATCTCCAGGGCCCAGCCGCCGTCTCCAGGCGGATAGCTGCCGCGGATGCCGTCCTGGTTGACCTTGCTGAAGCACCCGTTGGCTGTGGTGCATGGCGCCAGTCCGTAACTCGACCGGTAGGCGGCCAGGTCGGCCTCCGCAGTTGGATCGTCGTAGGCGTCGACGATCGCGATCAACTGGCCATCGCCGGCGTCGGTCGGTAGCCGATAAGCCGACTGCAGGTCGGCGGGACCATATCCTTGCGGCTGGTCCGAGGTGGCCGCGCTCCGCGCCGCATGATCGGTGCGCACCAGCGCAAGACAACGGGCGTAGCCGGCCGGGGCGGACGCACATGCGGCTGCCACGCCCGCCTGCACACCGACGCTGCCGGACGGCGCGGGCGCGGCAGCGGCGGGCCAGAGCGCGGCCGGCCATGCCGCCGCCAGCATGCCTACGACGCAGCTCACGAGTCGATGGCGCATGTCGTCACTCCTTCGAAGGATGTGTTGCCGCCTCGCCAGGCTGATCGCACGGGCCCGGGACGCATCCGCACGGATGAACCGTCCACGATGTCGATCTTCCGGCGCTCCGCTACCTGGTCGCGAATGCTAACCGGATGTGCCGTCGTCCAAAGGGATTCCGATGGTCGTGATCCAGTCAATGTCCGGATTACGACACCGCGCGGTCAGGCGTGCGCTACCCGCTGCGCATAGTGACAGGCGGGTGGGAGACGATCGCGCGGATGGGGACGGCCGTAGCCATCCGATCGGGTCGCTCAGCTGGGGCAGCTGCGGCTTCGCTACCGTGGTTGATTCGGCTGCTTGACGGTTCCAACGGATGGAGGGTGGTGTGGGCCTGTGGTGCGCCCGCCGGGGGAGAACGAGTTTCCCGAGCCGACCCTGATCGACTTATCGCACGGCAGGCCGTCTGCCGAGCCGGGACTTCCAACGCCCGGGACGGGTCTTCCCGGTGAGCCGGGACTTCCAGAGCCCGGAACGGGTTTTCCCGGCGAGCCGCCGAAGCCTCGGCGCCGGCTCCGCAAAGGCCGGATCATCGCACTGGTGGCCGGCTCGCTGGTCCTGATGATCGTGCTGTTGCTGGTCAGTTTGTGGCTGTACGCGGACAACTCCCTGCATCACGTCGACGCGATCGACGACTACCCCGGTCGGCCGGCCGCAGGCGCGGGTACGAACTGGCTGATCGTCGGCTCCGACTCCCGGCAAGGGCTCAGCAACGCCCAGGCGAACCGGCTGCACACCGGCGAGGCGCAGGATGTCAGCGGTAGCCGCACTGACACGATCATGTTGTTGCACTTGCCCGGTAACGGCGTCAAGCCGACCATGGTCAGCTTGCTCCGCGACTCGTTGGTGACGATTCCCGGGCACGGCAAGGACAAGATCAACGCTGCCTTCGCGTTCGGTGGTCCGAAGCTCTTGGTCCGTACCGTCGAAGAAAACACCGGGCTGCGCATCGACCACTACGCCGAGATCGGCCTTGGCGGGTTCGCGAGTGTGGTCGGCGACGTCGGCGGCGTACGCATGTGCCTGGACCAGGCCGTGCACGACCAGTACGCCGGAGTCAACCTGCACGCGGGCTGCCAGACGCTGAACGGACCCGACGCCCTTGGATACGTGCGCAGCCGGCACGCGTTCGCGTCCAGCGACTATGCCCGCACCGAACACCAACGCCAGTTCGTCGCCGCCTTGGCCGGAAAGATCATGAGTCCCGGTGTGTTGCTGAACCCATTCCGATCGATTCCAGCGATCCTCGACCTGCCGGGGGCGGTGACCGTCGATCACGGTGCCGGCCTGTGGGATCTGATCACCCTGGCCCGGCACGTTCGTCACTTCTCCAGCGTCACCAGCACCGCAGTACCCATCGGCGGGTCCAGTGGCAGCGACCTGCTCTGGGATCCGACGAAGGCGCAGGAGCTCTTCCACGACCTCAACCACGACCAGACCATCCCGGCTGACCTGATCACCAAGCAATAACGTGCCTTGAGTGGCGCGCCGCAGAGGTCAGCTTTCGATCCCAGGGTAGGGGCCGCCGACCGGGACTATCTCGCGGCCGAGCGGCAGCAGCGAGATCGGGATCATCTTGAAGTTGGCGATTCCCAACGGGATTCCGATGACGGTCAGGCACAGCAGCGTGCCCGATACGACATGGCCGATCGCGAGCCAGATACCCGCCACGACCAGCCAGATGACGTTGCCGATCGCTGACGCAACGCCCGCGTCCGAACGGCGAATGACTGTCCGGCCGAACGGCCAGAGGGCGTACCCGGCGATGCGCCACGATGCGATTCCGAACGGGATCGTGATGATCAGCAGGAAACAGATGAGTCCCGCGACCACGTAGGCGATAGCCATCCAGATGCCCGAGAGCAGCAACCAGATGACGTTCAGCAGCACCCGCACTCGGTGAGGCTACGCCGACGCTGTAGAGCGGCAGCGCTGATAGCAATACGACCGGGCAGTGACGAAGATGGGCACATGGCCTACACCCGCGACTCGGTGCCCGACCTGAGCGGCCGCACGGCGATGGTCACTGGCGCGAACGGGGGGCTGGGGCTGCAGACCGCGAAGGTGCTGGCGAGCAGGGGCGCGCGGCTCGTGCTGGCGGCACGCGACCAGGTGAAGGCCGCGCGGGCGGTGAAGGAGATCTTGGCGGAGACCCCGGGGGCCGGCCTGGAACTGGTCGAGCTGGATCTCGGGTCGCAGGCGTCGGTAAAGAACGCAGCCGAGCAGGTCCTCGCCGGACACAATGAGATCGACATTCTCGTCAACAACGCCGGGCTGATGGCGATGCCGGAACGCCAGACCGTCGACGGCTACGAGATGCAGCTGGGCGTCAACCACCTTGGGCACTGGACGCTCACCGCGCTGGTGATGCCGGCGCTGCTAGCCGCTCCCGCGGCGCGCGTGGTGACGGTGACGAGCACCGTGCACCACCTCGGACGAGCGCTCGATCCGGACAACCCGCACCTGCGAGGGAACTACCACCCGTGGCGCGCATACGGCCAGTCCAAGTTGGCGAACTACCACTTCGGGCTGGGCCTTCAGCAGCAGTTCGTGCGGGCCGGGGTTCGAGCACAGAGCCTGATCGCGCACCCGGGCCTGACCCACAGCGACCTGCAGACCAGGACCGTCGCGGAGGGTGGCGGCGGGCGGATGGGTCCGTTCTGGGTGTGGATGGCCAAATACACCGGCATGGACGTCGAGCACGGCGCCATGCCGCTGATCCGGGCGGCCACCGACCCACACGCGAAGGGCGGACAGTTCTACGGCCCCCGGTTCGGGAACTTCGGGCCCGCCGTGCGACTGCCGGTGCTGCGGCCCGGATCCGCTCCGGCCATCCAGACGCTGTGGCAGGTCTCAGAACGCGAAACCGGGATTCCGCTCACCGTCCGAGCGCGCTGACGATCCACACGCATGGTCATGTAGATCATCGCGCAGCCGGTCACATGACAGCCGTCGCGCCTAGCGGGACAGACCTGCGACCAGATTGACCATTGTTGCGAGGATCATCGAGCCGAAGATGAACGATAGGACGCCGTGCCTCAATACTGCCGCTCGGATCTGAGTGCTCTGCAGATTGGTATCCGAGATTTGATAGGTCATGCCGACGGTGAATGCCAGGTAGGCGAAGTCGCTGTACCTGGGCAGGTCCTCCTGGTTGAAGTCGATGCCCCCGACGGAGCCGGAGTAATACAGCACCGCGTATCGCAGCATGTACAGGACATGGATCAGTGCCCATGAGATCGCCACACTGGCAACCGCCAAAGCGGCCAGCAGTGCCTGCCTCACCCCGTGCGCCGAGTTGGCCTGCACGAGCAGGTACGCCACGGCTATCAGGCTCGCCAGATTTGCCATGAGAAGGAGTAGGTCTGTCGCGGTTGGCGATGGGTCATCGCGCGCCGCCATAGCAGCCGTCTGATCTGCGTCCCGATTTCTGGTGCTCGCCCATGTGACGAAGCAGAACGTCAGCGCCGCTGCGCACCAACCCACCACCGGCGCGTAGCCCCATTCACCGAGCAGGCCGGCCACAGCCGCGGCGAGTATGCCGATGGCCAGCATCAGCAAGAGCACGCGCCGTTCCCTGCTCGCATGATCGACCGGGGGCGAGGCGATCGGCGCCGGAGTGCTCACCAACGCAGTCAACCAGCGAGCACGGGCAACGCTAGGACACCGCGCCGCGTCAGCACCCGCACGGGACTCGCGCAGAGCCGCGTCTTCACCGGTGCCGCGCGCTTCGTCAGCGTGGCTGGGCCACTGCTGGGCTGTCGGCCACCGGCTGGCCACCACCCACGTCGGCTACTCGGTGTCGCGCGCCTCCGGCCGCTGCCTCATGTGGCACCCGGGCGGCGCGGCGACGCCAGCGCGCAGCAAGGCGGCGCCGGCGTTGCGAGGTACGCGGGTGGCTGCGCTGTGCCAGCGCCTGCAGGTGTTCTTGGCTGCAGGCCGTGACCAGCCGCCCCTGCCCACTTGTGGGGACGGCCAGGGCGTCAAAAGAACGCATCGTCGGCCGGAAACCGCTGCCCGCACCAGTCACACAGCTCGGTATCCACGCCTGTGTTATTCCCATCACCGCGTCAGAGCGAAACAGACCGCCGCTCGGGTTGCTCTGCATCTGTGTCACCGCATGGGCTGAATCGCCGCAGATCGGCAACCACGAGCTCCGGGTTCTCCGTTAGCCGCTGTTCGGCTGCTGTCATGTCCGAGGTAGTAGACCGGTATTCGCCGCGGCGCGCCGGCCTACTCCGCCGCCGCGGACCATCAGGTCCACGAATGAGGGCGGGGGCCCAGGGAGCAGCAATCATGACCAGTCGACTAGTCATCGGCGGTATCGCCGCCGCAGCAGTGATCGCGGGGACGGCCAGTGCCGTGGCATCGGCGGGCCCGTCGAGCGCGCCGACGCCGAAGACAACCGCCAGCCCGGGCATCGCGGCTGACCCGAACGTCGCTCGGGTCGCCGCACAGCTCGGCGTTTCCGCCGACCGTTTGCTGCAGGCACTGCCCAAGGCCAAGTCGGCAACGATGACGAGCGGATCCCTGACCGGTGATGCCGCCGCGCGGGCGCTTGCCACAGACCTGGGTGTCAGCCCGGCCGGGGCCCAGCGCGCGCTGCGGGAACTGTTCGGTGCGGCGGCGCGTGGCGCCGGTGCGAAGTCGGCCACAGACGTGCCTCCCGACGCGGCGCTGACGGCGCTGGCGGCCAGGCTGCGTGTGTCCAGGGCCAGGGCTGTCCAAGTGCTCGATGCTCTCAACCGGATGGCCGACCCGGGTCACGGCATCGACCCTGCTAGCCCGGCGTTCGCGGCATTGGCGCACAGTCTTGGCAAGACGCCCGCCCAGCTCGCCCACATCCTTGACGGATGGAAGCGATCGCTGGGCTCCACGATGCCGCAATCACCGTCGCCGCGGCCGGCAACTCCTGCCCCCGCCACATCCTGACCTTGACTGCTGGTCTCGGGAACGCCTCAAGCACCTCACGTTCTGGCCGTCCGGCACGTCTCCCCTAGAGAGAGAGAGATAGGAGAGACGTAGATGAGCACGCGACACACTGTCGTCGACACGACGCTGGGGGAGATCACGATCGTCGCGACCGGTGAGGCGATCACCGGTTTGTACTTCGCCGGGCACATTCGCCGGCCGAGCAGCACGACGTTTGGTCCGCGCATCCCCATGCCGGAAGACGAGCTCCTCAGCGACGCCGGACGGCAACTGATCGAGTATCTGAACGGGTCACGGCGGACCTTCGATCTGCCGCTTGAGCCGGCTGGCGATGCTTTCCAGGAGTCGGTATGGGCGATCGTCCGCCGAATCCCGTTCGGCCAGACGACAACCTACGGGGCGATCGCCGCCGAGCTTGGTGATCGCAGTCTCGCCCAGGAGGTCGGGCAGGCCGTCGGCGCGAACCCGCTGTGCATTTTCGTGCCCTGTCACCGCGTTGTCGGCGCGACCGGTGCGCTCATCGGATATGCCGGCAGGCTGCCTCGCAAGCGGGCGCTGCTAGAGCTCGAAGAGCCAGCCGCGGTGTCCGCCGGCCGGCTCTTCTGACCGGGCAGCTCGTGCCTTCATAGGCCGCAGGGTCTTCAATGCGATGGATATGAAGCCGCCGTTCGAGAAGGTTGTCGCCGAGCACGGCGGCACGGTGCTGCGCGTGTGCCGCGTCCTGCTCGGACCGCATGACGCCGACGACGCATGGTCGGAAACGTTCGTCTCCGCCCTGCGCGCCTACCCGGACTTACCGGAGACGGCGAACCTGGAGGCGTGGCTGGTGACCGTTGCGCACCGCAAGGCCATCGACGTGCTGCGCGCCACGAACCGCCGGCCCAGACCGACGGAGGAGTTGCCGGAGGCACCGACCTTCCTGGGTGTGCCTGGGGCCGGCGACCCAGACCTGTGGCAGTCCGTGCGGGGCCTGCCCGACAAGCAACGGCAGGCGGTCGCCTACCACTACGTGGCGGGCCTGCCGTACGCCGAGATCGCGCAGATCATCGGAGGCACCGTCGACGCGGCGCGACGCGCTGCCGCCGACGGCATCAAGAACCTGAGGAACAACTACCCGGGCGCGAGCGCGAAAGGAGCATCGTCATGAGCGACATCCGCCCCGATGACGGCGTCATGGACCTCCTCGTGGCGCCCGTGGACGCCGAGACCCTGAACCGGCTGCACCGCCGGCTGGAGCACGCGGCCGAACAGGACGGCGTACTCGACGTCGCGTACACCGTCGTCGACTCGCCGGTCGGCCGGCTCCTGCTCGCCGCCACCCTTCGCGGCGTGGTCCGCGTGGCCTACGCGAGCGAGGACCACGACCGAGTCCTCGACACTCTCGCGCAGAGGCTGAGCCCGCGCATCCTGCGCGCGCCGAAGCGCCTCGACGCCGTCGCCCGCGAACTCGAGGAGTACTTCGCGAAGCGCCGTCAGGTCTTCGACCTGCCGCTGGACCTGTCTCTCTCGCACGGATTCCGGCAGCTTGTGCAGAAGCACCTGCCGGAGATCGGCTATGGGCAGACCCGCAGCTACGGCCAGGTCGCTGAGCTGGTCGGTAACCCGAGGGCCGTCCGCGCGGTCGGCACCGCCTGCGCGACCAACCCGCTCCCGGTCGTCGTCCCCTGCCACCGGGTGCTGCGCGCCGACGGCAGCCTCGGCGGCTACATCGGCGGCATCGACGCCCGGACGACCCTGTTGCACCTGGAGGCACCGTGAGCACGAAAGCCAACGCGACAGCCGATCCGTGGCGCACCCGCGTAGCGGCCGGCGACTGGGACGCGATCACGGCCGAGCTCAACGAGTACGGCGGCGCGTTGCTGCCCCGACTGCTGACGGCGGCGCAGACCGTGCACCTGCGGGAGCTCTATCACAAGGACGAACACTTCCGCAGCACCGTCAACATGAGCCGTCACCGCTTCGGCGAGGGCGAGTACCGGTACTTCCGTACGCCCTATCCCGAGCCGATCGAGCGGCTCAAGCAGGCGCTGTATCCGCGGCTGCTGCCGATCGCCCGCGATTGGTGGGGCAAGCTGGGCCGTCCCGCGCCGTGGCCGGACACGCTCGACGACTGGCTGGGAATGTGCCACGACGCGGGGCAGACGAAGTCGACCGCCATCCTGCTGCGCTATGCGGACCGGGACTGGAACGCACTGCACCGCGACCTGTACGGCGAGCTGGTCTTCCCACTGCAGGTGGTGATCAACCTGAACGAGCCGGGCGTCGACCACACCGGCGGCGAGTTCCTGCTGCTCGAGCAGCGGCCGCGAGCCCAGTCCCGGGGCACCGCGACCCTGATCCCGCATGGGCACGGGTATCTGTTCACGACCCGAGATCGTCCGGTTCTCTCGTCCCGCGGCTGGTCGGCCGCACCCGTCCGTCACGGTGTGTCCGCGATCCGCTCGGGCCAGCGGCACACCCTCGGCCTGGTGTTCCACGACGCGGCGTGAGCCGCGCCGAGGAAGCCATCTGGACCTTCGCCCATCTCACGTTTCGCTCCGCCAGGACGTCTGCGCGGGACATCCGGTTCGAGTACTCACTGCACCAGCCGCTGCGCGGTCGCGACCAGGTGCGTGAGTTCGCCACCAAGTTCCGGAGCGCCTTCCCCAACCTCAAGTTCTGGGGTACTGCCGACCTGATCGCCGAAGGCGACTACGTCGTCGGCCAGTGGGAGGGCGGCGGAACCCATACCGGCCCGGTCGTGTTCGACGATCTGCCGTTCGGATCGGTGCCGCCGGCGTCTGGTAAGACGTTGCGCTTCACCGGCACCACGGTCCTCAAGGTCCAGAACGGCCTCATCGTGGAGGAGGTCGGCCTGGACGACGGGGTGAAGGTCCTGCAGCAGCTCGGGATCGTCTGAGCCGCACGAATCAAGGCGGCTCAGTGCGGTGAGAAGTCAGACAGACCGCGAAGTAACTAGTTAGTAGCTACTAACTTAGCGGTATGCCGCCGACACGGATGACCGGTCAGCAGCGCCGCGAGCAGGTGCTGGCCGTCGCAGAGCATGAGTTCGCCGCCGCCGGGCTGCAGGGCGCGTCGACCGAAACGATCGCCCACCGAGCGGGCATCACCCAGGCCTACGTGTTTCGGCTGTTCGGCACCAAGAGGCAGCTGTTCCTCGCGTGCGTCGACGCCGCATTCGAGCGGATGACGCTGGCGCTGCTCGCCGCCGCCGGCGGTGCGACCGGGATCGAGTCGCTGACCGCGATGGGGCGCGAGTACAACGCCATGCTCGCCGACCGCACCACCCTGCTGCTACAGCTGCAAGGCATCGCCGCCGCGGCCGCCGGCGATGCCGAAGTGCGCGACGCGGTCCGGGCCAGCTTCGGCCGGCTCTGGCAGGCCGTCGCCGACACCGCCCGCCTGGACCCGGTCACGGTGAAGGCGTTCCTGGCCTTCGGGATGTTGCTCAACACCAACGCCGCCCTCGAGTTGGCCGACGTCGACGAGCCATGGGCCCGGCAGGTACGCACCCGTATCCGCCCCGGGCTGTTCACCCACATCACCCGCCAGACCAACCGATGACCGCTGGCCACTCCCGGACCGGCCGCACGATGTCTCCGGCCGCTGGCACCATCCGTGCACCGCTCCTGGAGTTGTTCGACCCTCGAGGGCGTATCGCACGCGCAGGGTCGAACAACTCGCGGGATGCGAGGTCTAGTTAGTCCGGGTCCCCCGGCGTGATGAGGTTGTTCTCATAGGCAAGCGCGACCAGCGCGGCGCGGTCGTGGCAGTCGAGCTTCCGCTGGATGTTGCGGACGTGGCTCTTGGCGGTGAGTGGGCTGATGACCAGGCGTCCGGCGATTTCGGCGTTGCTTAGTCCGCGGGCGACCAGGAGGAGGACGTCGCGCTCGCGGTCGGTGAGTTCGGCGAGTTGGGGTGCGGGGGCTGCGGGGTCGCGGCGGGCGGTGAATTCGGCAATGAGCCGGCGGGTGATGCTGGGTGCGAGCAGTGCGTCGCCCGCGGCGACGACCTCGATGGCGTGCAGCAGCTCGGCCCGCGGGGTGTCTTTGAGCAGGAAGCCGGAGGCGCCGGCGCGCAGCGCGCCGTAGACGTACTCGTCGAGGTCGAAGGTCGTCAACACGAGCACCCGGGTGCGGGAAAGCGTCGGGTCGGTGCAGATGATTCGGGTGGCTTCCAGCCCGTCGAGTCTGGGCATGCGAATGTCCATCAGGACCACGTCAGGGAAGCTGCGCCGGGACAGGTCAACCGCTTCGCGCCCGGTGGCCGCCCTGCCGATGACGGACATCTCGGGCTGGGCGTCGATGAGGGCGGCGAAACCGTCGCGCACGGCGGTCTGGTCGTCGGCGACGAGGACTCGGATCATCGGTTCGGCTGATACGGCAGGTCGGCGTGCACTCGAAAGCCGGACGCGCGCGGCCCGGCGGACAGCACTCCGCCGGCCGCATTGGCGCGCTCGCGCATTCCGATGATGCCCACACCGGGCTCGGCGGGGACTTGGCCGGGGGTGTCGCCGGGACCGTTGTCGACGATCAGCGTCAGCTGGGTGCTGTCGTATCGAAGTGTGACGGCGGCCGTGGCGCCCGGCGCGTGCCGGCGAACGTTGGTGAGCGATTCCTGCACGATCCGGTAGGCCGCCAGAGAGGTGGCGTCGGACAGCCGCGCCGGGGGTGAGCCGTCGATGTCGAGGCAGACGTCGAGGCCGCCGGTGCGGGCCCGGCAGATCATCGCAGCGATGTCATTGATCCCGGGCGCGGGTACGTGCGGTGGGTCGGTCGTATCGGGTTCGCGGAGCACGCCGAGGATGCCGCGCAGCTCGCCGATCGCGTTGTGGCTGCTGCGTTCGATGTGCTCGAGTGCGACGCGCGCCTCTCCGGGGGCCGCCCGTTCTGCGGCGGCAGCTGCGGTCACGTTGACCTCGGTGAGGGTGTGCGCGACGACGTCGTGCAGCTCGCGGGCGATTCGCATCCGTTCCTGCTCGGCGCGGCGCCGCGCTTCCTGCTCGCGCGCCTGTCCGGACAGCTCCAGCTGCTCGACGAGCAGCCGCACGTTGGCCCGGTGGGTACGGATCACCTCGGCGGCCAGCAGCGGGATGGCGACGAGCAGGCAGTGCGCGGTGGTCTGGCCGATGCTCGGCCGGCCGGGGTGCAGCAGGTCGGCGCTGATGACTGCCCCGATGGCCACGACACCGGCCGCCGCCTGCTGCAAGCGTCCGCGCCGCAGCGCGACCGAATACAGCGCCACCGCCGGCGCGAGCACCGCCACTGCCGCGGCCGACCGGTCGACGTGGAACAGCACCGCCACCAACGCACCGGAGCTCGCAAGCGTCCAGCCCGGCCACCGGCGCCGGGCCGTGAGCACGATCGCGGCGGCAACGCCGAGCGCGAGGGACAACGGGCGTGCGCTGGCGCTACCCGAAAGCCTCTCGCCGACGAGGATCACGGCGGCGACCACGGCCGGGACGGCCGCGTCGATGATCGCCAGGTGGTGGTGGTCTTCCATGACGTAGGCGACGCTAGCGCTGCCGAGCGGCTGCGCCATACCCCAGCTGGGGTAACGCGAATACCCCGCCGGGACGATGTGCGACCTCCACCAGGCGGGGAACGTTGAGCGCGTGAAACCAACAACCATCCCTACCGGCGGCAGCCGTGCGACCGATGACGGGACCGGAACCCCTCCCGTGGTTGCGGTCCGGGAACTGACCAAGCGATTCCGCGACGTCGTGGCCGTCGATGCGCTCAGCTTCACCCTCGCACCCGGTCTGATCACCGGCTTTCTAGGTCCGAACGGCGCCGGGAAGACCACGACCCTGCGGCTGCTGCTCGGGCTGGCGCGACCCACCAGCGGTGAAGCGCTGGTGTTCGGCCGGCCGTATCGGCAGCTGCCGAACCCGGCGCGGCGGGTGGGTGCCGTGCTGGAGTCCGGTGATTTCGACCCCGGACGCACCGGCCGCAACCACCTGCGCGCCCTCGCCCTCGCCTCGAGCATCAGCTTCGCCCGGGTCGACGACTTGCTCGAACTCGTCGAGCTGGACAAGGCGGCAGACCGCTATGTAGGGGGATATTCGCTGGGCATGCGGCAGCGGCTTGGGCTGGCCGCCGCGCTGCTCGGCGATCCTGACCTGCTGGTACTCGACGAACCCGCGAACGGACTCGACGCGGCGGGGGTGCATTGGCTGCGCGGATTCCTGCGCCAGTTCGCCGCGGGCGGTGGCACCGTGCTGGTCTCCAGCCACCTGCTGGCCGAGGTCGCACAGAGCGTCGACCAGGTGATGATCATCGATGGCGGGCGGCTGATCACGACCGTTTCGATGACCGAGGTCGCCGACGGCCGCGCCCTGGAAGAGCTCTACCTGGGACTCACCAGTAAGGACGAATCATGATCGGTCAACTGCGGTCCGAGCTGTTCAAACAACGCACCACTCGCACAGCCCGCGTCCTGCTCGCATCCATGCTCGGGCTGATCGTGCTCGTCGTGTGCCTGCACGTGTTTACCCTCAAAGCCAGCGACCTCAGCCAAGCTGTTAATCAGCCCAAGGTGTTCGGGTGGGGGACGACCATCGGCGCCCTGTTCGGTGCCCTCGCCGGTGCGATCGGCGTCACCAGCGAATTCCGGCACGGCACCGTCCGTCCTACGCTGCTGGCCAACCCGGACCGCGCCAGGGTCGTGGCCGCCAAGGCGGGCGCCAGCGCCGTCACCGGCCTCGGCGTCGGATTGCTGGCAGCCGGGCTGGTCGCTGCGGTCGGCGCTATCGGAATGGCCATCCGCGGTATCTCGATCACGCTCACCGCCGGCGACTTCGCCCAGCTGCTCGCCGGTGGCGCTGCCGCAGCAGCGCTCTGGGCGGTGCTCGGTACCGGCATCGGCACGCTCGTCCGCGGTCAGATCGGCGCCGTCGGCGGGCTGTGCGTGTGGCTGTTGCTCATCGAGAACATCCTCATCGGCAACGTGCCATCCGCAGCGAAATACGCGCCGGGTGCCAGCGCGGGCGCGCTCGCCGGCATGATGCCCAACGCCGGGACTGCGAAGCTGCTTGCCCCGGCCGCCGGTGCGCTGCTGCTCGTCGGCTACGCGGCGGTCGCGTCGGTTCTAGGGCTGGGCGGTATCGAACGCCGGGACATCGCCTAACCCGGTGCACCGGGGCTCATCCCGTCCCCGCACCGTTCGAACGTCGCGACGTCGCCAACGGAGGTGATCATGCAGGCTCACATTGTGATCATGATAGGGGTTATCGCCGTCATTGTTGTCGGGTTCCTCGCCGCACGGTGGTCAATCCAGCGCAGGGACGCGAAGAAGAAGGCCGGTGACTGAAGCCCGGCCCGTGAAGCAGCGATCCTGGCGCTGTGCTGGTCAGGCAAACGTTCGGTGACCAGCAAGTGGTCGTAGTCGCCGCCGGCTCCGACCACGACGTGCGGGGACGGGAGCCGTGATCGGAGCCGGGCGGCGAGCCTAGCGACCGGTCAGAGCTTGATGCTCTGCCCGGGGTAGATCAGGTCCGGATTGCTGATCTCGCCGCGGTTCAGCTCGGCCAGGGTGCGCCAGCCGCCGGACATGTCGTGCGTCTCGGCGATACGGGACAGGGTGTCCCCGGAGCGGACCACGTAGGTGCGGCCGGACGCCCGCGGAGCGTCGTCGCTCGAGGCGTGACTGGCCGACTGCGAGGTCGACGGCGCCGAGTTGGTCGCCGGCGTCGTGTCCGTCGGGGTGGAGCCACCCGTCAGGTAGCGGCCGCAGACCGGCCACGCGCCGATTCCCTGCCCGTCGAGCACGCGCTCCGCGACGGTGATCTGCGCGGACTCGCTGGCCAGATCAGCGCGCGACGCGTATGCCTGGCCGCCGAAGGCGTCCCAGGTGCTCTGGGTGAACTGCAGGCCGCCGTAGAAGCCGTTGCCGGTGTTGATGTGCCAGTTGCCGCTGGACTCGCACTGCGCGACGCCGGACCAGTCGTGTCCGGGCGACGCGCTCGCGGCGTTGGTGCCGGCGACGGCGGTGGCCACCGCGGCGGCTGCTCCGACGCTGACTGCCGCACCGCGGGCGACGCGGCCGGTGGTGCTAGGCGCGCGATGGTGGCCCTTGTAGCGGGCATGGGGCATTACAAACCTCCGATCCGCCGCCTGCGGAGTTAGCTTTCGGGTTCGGGCGATCGGTGCCCGGCCGCGCGAGCGCGGCTTCACCCCACCGGGGCTCGCACTGGGCGCGCGAGACCCGGAGACCCCCAACAGCGGGTGGGTCCCCCGTCCCCGCCCGAGATGACAACTCGATATGGACGGCCGGCGGACGGGGTTCGGCGGACCGGCGCCGCACCACGCGGTCGGCGTGGTGCCGGACCAGGGTTACGGAACAACGGTTGCGACGACAACCGCCCCCAGCAGACTGAGACGTTCGTCTCTGTTTTTAGTGCGGTCGACGACACTCAATGCGGTGCAGTATTACAGGCTGCGATCTTCACTTAACACTTCGCGTATGTACATGAGCGACTAGGGAACCGCGGCCAAACGCGTCACGGCCTACGGCAGTTCGGCGTACGAACTCATGACTCGGATTGCCGAGCATCTGCCGGTCGTATCCATATCCTCGATGCGTGCTGAATCTGATCCACCTCAGGGTTCTGGCCGCGGTTGCGCGCGCGGGCTCAGTCACCGAAGCGGCGAAGGAGCTGCACTACTCGCAGCCGTCGGTGAGCCACCATCTGGCTCGTCTGGAGGCGGCCACAGGGGCGAGGCTCGTTCAGCGCGTCGGTCGAGGAATCCGGCTGACGCCAGAAGGCCTCCTGCTGGCAAACCGCGCCACCGAGATCATCGGGCGGGTTGATTCGGCGTCGAACGAGCTGGCAGCACAGGTCGGGTTGCAGGCTGGGCGGGTACGTCTGGCCGGCTTCCAGTCGGTATTGAGCACGATCGTGCCTGACGCGGCTGCCGCTCTGGCGCGGAAACACCCGGGCATCGAGTTGAGCCTGATCGACGTCCACCCGGTCGAGGCATTGCGACTGCTTCGGCAAGGGACGATCGACGTGGCGCTGATCTTCCGGTATGCCGACACGCCCGTCGAAGAGGAGGATTTCCGGCTCGTCCACGTGATCGACGATCCGCTGTACCTCGTCAGCCAACGATCCGAGGACAACATCACGAACTACCGCGACTCCGCGTGGATCGGCGGTTGCGAGAGGTGCCAGGCGGAGCTTGTCGCCGTCTGTCATCGGGCCGGCTTCGCCCCTCGTATCGCCTCCGTCAGCGACGACATGGTCGTCATGCAAGCCCTCGTCGCCGCCGGGATGGGTGTCACCACGCTGCCGCGCCTCGCCCTTTCGGCTCATCGCAGCCCTGGCGTCCGCACCACAGAGCTGCCCGACTTCCCCAGACAGATCTACGCCGTCACCTATGGCGACCCGCCCGACCCACCGGCCAGTACCGCGCTCATCGAAGCGATCCGAGAATCCGCCGCTGTGCCGGCGCTCAATGCGTAAGTGCCCGGGCGATCAGCGCCGCGAGCTCGGCCGGCTTCGTGAACTGCGGCCAGTGGCCCGTGGGCAGGTCGACGTACTCGACGTCACGAAGCCTGCCGAGCTCCTGCAGGTTGGGCTCGCCCTGGGCGAGCCACTCCTGCAGCTGTGCGCTCGGGTACTCGCAGGCGATGACGGTGGCCGGCACGTCGTAGCGGCGCTCGTCGGAGAGGTGCAGCGCGTCCCGCGTGACGTGCTCGGGCGTGGGGATCGCGCGGGCACGGAATTCCGCGCGCAGGTCGTCGTTCATGTCGACGAGGTCCTCGTCGTCGAACAGCGACCAGTCCGGCAGCGGCACCTCGCCGTTCTCGGTCGGCAACCCGGCGTTGATGACGTCGCCGTCGCCGGCGGGCCAGCCGTCGACGTAGACCACTCGGGCGACCCGGTCAGGACGTGCGTCAGCGCCGGCGTGCACGACTGCGCCACTGCCGGAGTGTCCGACGAGAGCGACCGTGCCCGCTGCCGGGTCGAGGGAGTCGACCATCGTCACCACCGCGCCGACATGGTCCGCCAGGGTGATCTCGGCGCGGTCGGCGGTCCTCGATTCCATGCCGGGCAGGGTGAGCGCATGCGTGTGGTGTCCGGCTCGTTCGAGCCCCGGGACGACCTCGTCCCAGGACGAGCCGTCCAACCAGAAGCCGGGTACCAGGATGACGTGCACGGCGACGTCCCCCTCTCCTAAACGATCCAAGTTTTTCGAACGTTCGGCGATGTTAGCCTGATCCGTCATGTCGAGCAATCCGCAAGTCCCGGACTACGACCTACTCGACACGCTCGAGCTCGCCACGCCCGCGCAGGTGCGCGCGATCAGCAACCAGATGCGGACGACGATCATCGGCCTGCTGCACGAGCGGGCCGCCACCGTGACCGAGCTGGCCAGTGCGCTCAAGCGCCCGAAGAGCACGGTCGCGCACCACGTCAACGTCCTCGCCGACGCCGGGCTGGTTCGCATCGTGCGGACCCGGCGCGTCCGGGCCATCGACGAGCGGTACTACGGCCGCACCGCGCGGATGTTCTACATGGGGCTCGGCCAGCATCGCGCGGGCGCCCCACTTCCGCTCGACTTCAACGACTTCGAGGTCGCGGCCACCGAGTCCGCCGTGGCCTACGAGGCCCACCAGCTGCGATCGTTCATCCGGCACGCACGCATACCGCCGCAACGGGCTGCGGAGTTCTGGCGCCGGGTGCAGCCGCTCGTGCACGAGTTCGACCGGCTGCCGCGTTCCGGCGACACGGTGTACGGGTTCGTCGTCGGTCTGTATCCCACGGACTTTCCGACCCTGCCGGCCTCTGCCGCGGACTAGGAACCCGCGCCTAGCGCACGGACCGCATCGACGATGTACGTGTCGTCGACGTAATCGAGTCCGGCAGCTTCCACGAGTCGCCGTCCCTGTTGCGACTCCGTCGCAGGCAGCCATGATCCGGCGGGGTCCCTGCTGCCCGTACTGTCCAGGCCGGACTGGCGCCAGACCGCCGACGCGCCCAGTCGCAGCGCCGTCCGCACGATGCCGGGCACTTCGGCAAGGGGACGGTGAGCGTAGACCAGATCGACATGATCCAGGGGCTCGTCGAGCTCGTGTCGCTGCACCTCGCCGTCGGCGAGATACCAACTGGAGTACGCGCCCGGCTCCGGACCACCCTGGACCACGACCGAGTAGCCCGCTTCGGCCAGCGCCTGCGGAACCTCTCTGGACGGCCAATCCACGAGCAGCACCCGGTGCGCAGTGCGAAGAATCCGCTCGACCTCGGTCATCGCACCGCCGTCATCCAGGCCAAGCGCAGCCATGGTCGCAGGCTAGCTCTGATTGCGCGGTACAGCGATGAGTTTCCGCGCAGGTCGTCGTCTCAACTGTGTGGACGGACGACGTAAGGAAGCCATGAGCCCGCCAGCGCCTAAGGACCTTAGAGTTCCAGAATCTCGGGGCCGCACAGGATCTGAGGCGCATCCGAGCCGGATCTAGGCGAGCTTCCCGATGCGGCAGCACCGGCCTTACGCGGAGTCTCGTAGATACCAACCCGATGAGTGAGGACGAGATGAACAGCTACCTGAGCGCCGCAGTCGCCACCGAGCACCAGCAGCAGCTGATCGCCGACGCCGCCGAGTTCCGGCGCAGCCGCATCAGCCGCAAGATCAAGGCCGCCCGGCGGCGGCACCACCGCTGAACGGGCACGCTTCCGAGGAGGCAGTCATGAAGAATGTAACCGTACGATCCGAATGGCACGTCAAGGCCCGTGACCTGCACCCCGGCGATGTCGTGCAGCAATGCGACTGGCCGCTGCACGTCCGCGAGGTGACGCTCAGCCAGGCAGACGTGGCGATCGCAGTGACCGAGTTCGAATTCCCCCTCCACTACGCGGCCGACGCGAACGTCCAGCTGGCCGCGTGACGCCGCAGGCAATGCCGCTCTCGGTTCACTGCTACGGGCAGGGCCGTCCCGTCATCCTGCTTCCCTGGTTCAGTCTGGACGGCACGGTCACCGCACGGGCATTCGAGCCCGCGTTCGCTGAGACGTCGGGCTGGCAGCGCTTGTACGTAGATCTACCCGGCACCGGCGACTCGCCGCCGGTGGCGCCCACCTCCGACGCCGTTCTCGATGCCGTCGCGGACACAATTCACGAGCTGATCGGCGACGCGCCGCACGGGCTGGCCGGGTGCTCGTACGGCGGATATCTGGCCGCGGCGCTGGTCCGCCGGCGTAGTACCCAGATTGCCGCCCTGCTGCTCGTGTGCGCCGGCGTCAAGATCCTTCCCGCGGAACGAAACCTCTCCGGGCTGGTCGCATCCGCGCCGCAGCCGGGCTGGCTCGATGCCGTGCCGCCGCAACGGCACGAGCACTTTCAGCACGCCATCGGCGCGCAGACGGCCGACGTGGCTCGCCGGGTCCTCGACTCGATCAACAGCGGCAGCGCCAACGACGAGTACCTCGACACTCTCCGCGCGACCGGCTATCGCTTGTCCGACGAGGACGCGGCCGACGTGTTCGCCGGACCCACCACTCTCATCGCCGGCACCCAAGATCGCGTCGCCGGCTACCTGGACTTGTTCGACACGCTTTCTCGCTACCCGAACGGCAGCTACCACGCGCTGAGCAACGCCGGGCACTACCTGCCCTTCGAGCAGCCAGAGCGCTTCACCGCGCTGGTGCGGGACTGGCTCACAGGTCCTTGGTGATCAGCCCGTGGTCGCTGGCCAAGTAGTGGACGTACCACTCGCCCTGGTCGTTGTCGCCGGCGTACCGGGAGGTGGAATTCCCGTCCGACTCGGTGACAACGCCGTTGGTGCGGGTGAGGATTCCGTAGGAGTCGACGTATTCGGTCGAGCGAGTTGTGGGTTGCCAACCCCCGCCCTGGGCGACCGCGTCGGACAGCGTCTGCGTCATGTCGACCGTGCCGCTCAGTGAGTAGTTCTGGCTATCGACGTAGCTGCCGATCGTGTAGTTGACGGTCAGCGGGTAGTCGTATGTGTGGTTGGTGCCGGCCACCACATGACCATTGATCGTGGACGTCGAGGTTTGCCCGCCGCTGTCGTGCTGCACGAGGCGCTGCGACCAGCCGCCGTTCGTCACGGTGTCATCGTTGCGATACGCCATGGTACGGACGACGCGGGTGTAGACGCGTCCCGCCGAGGTGTCCAGCCAACCTGCGGTTACGTCTGTGCGCGACGTGGAGTCGACGACGCGTGTGTCGCCGCTGCCGACGGGCGTCTCGGTGGTGTGCTCCGCGGCGGCCGGGGCGACGTCGTCGGTGGTGAGCGCGCCGTGCGTCTGCGCCGCGTGATGGTCGGTGTAGAGCAGCAGGGTGGCGACGACGGTCCATTCGTCGCCCGCGTTCTGCACGCCGGCGGTCAGCTCGTGCATGCCGCCGTCGACGAGCAGGCCGGCGAACGGCGTGATGTCGATGTGCTCGGCGTAGAGGCTGAACGTGTGGACGGCGGGGATCGGCCGCCACAGCGTCGGCACGATTCCGCCGGTATAGATGTGCGGGAACGTGTGCACGGCGGCGACGGGCTGGCCGTCCAGCGAGACGTCGGCCTCCCGGTACGGGCCGTGCGTGCACAGTCCGGCGCTCGGGTACTTCGCGGACACGTCAGCCGGGACGTCGGCGAACCACTGCTCGTCGCAGCCGTGCCCCTCGAGCGTGACTTCCAGCGAGGCGCGGACGATGTTGCGCGGCAGCCCGCTCAGCGTGAAGTGGGCCGGCGCGTCCTGCGCCGGGAAGCCGATCACCGCGTCCGGCACGTTCGAAGGCGGCGTGCCCTCGTAATACGTGAGCGTCACCGTCTGCTCGTAGATGCCGGTGTAGACATCGCTGGTGTAGTTGATGATTCCGCCGTTGAACGGTTGCGAGCCGCGCAGCAGCGCGCTGTACTCGGTCAGGTCCTTCGACACCGTGTAGGTGATCGGCGTGGGGCCGGAGGGCTCCTCGGTGGTGCCCCAGTACACCTCGGTGCCACCGATGTTCAGGTCGCCGATCCGGTCGTACTGCCGGCCGCTGACGCTCACTGTGTAGTCCATGACCACCTTCGCCCACGGGCCGGGGCAGTCGGCGGGCGGCGTGAGCGTGCCCGAGAAGTTCTGCGGCGTTCCGTCCGCAGCGTTGGACAGGAAGTGATCGGCGAGGGTGACCGTGCAGTGCGGCCCTGCCGGCCGCGAGACGGGCGGTTCCGCGGTGACCGGGTTGTCGGTGTAGGGCTCGACGAACGGCGCGGCGCTCGCGGCGGTCGGCGTGGCCAGCGCGAAGACCAGGACGGCAAGGGCGAGCAGGGCACGTTTCATAACGGGGACTCCTCGGGCTCAGAGCCGCTAGCCGCTGGGGTGTTGACGGCGATGGGGAAGTATGACAACGATGGCGGCGCTGGGCAAGGCACGCCGCAATTGCCCTTGGACGAACGGGGAAGCCGATGTTGACACGTACCCGGGGGGCCCGGCGAGCGAGCCTTGCCGCGGTGGGACTGGCAGCAGTTGTGACTTCGTTGTCAGGCATCCCCGCGATCGCGGTGCCGGCGAGCAGCCCGGGCGATCCGGCGTCGTACGTCGACCCGCTGATCGGCACCGGCAGCGGGGGCGCGCATGTCGGCAACGTCGACGCCTTCCCTGGTGCCACGGTGCCCTTCGGCATGGTGCAGTTCAGCCCGGACACGCCGAGCCGCCCTTCGGGCGGCGGCTACTTCCACGACGACACGGCGATCACCGGCTTCAGCCTCACCCACCTCTCCGGTGTCGGCTGCAACATCACCGGAGACATCCCGTTCCTGCCGGTCGTGGGCGCAGTGCCGGCGGATCCGGCCGCTGCCAGCGTGCCGTTCTCGCACGACGCCGAGCAGGCGAGCGCCGGGCGCTATGCGGTCACGGCAGGTGGCGTGCAGACGCAGTTGACCGCGACTGCGCGGACCGGCCTGGCCACGATGACCTACCCGGCGACCGACCAGGCGCAACTGCTCGTCAAGGTCAGCGGCAGCCAGGGCGCGCCGTCCGGCGCGACGTTCCACACGGTCGGCACGGACGAGATCGCCGGGTCGGTCACGAACGGCCACTTCTGCGGCCAGCCCGACTCCTACACCGTGTACTTCGACGCGAAGTTCGACCGGCCGTTCACCGCCACCGGCACCTGGGGCGGCACGGCGGTGCAGGCCGGGCAGACGTCCATGACTGCGCACAGCCGGCCGCACGCGCGTCCGGGCAAGCCCGACGAGCTGCCGGCCGGCACGGCCACCGTTACCGGAGCGGTGGTCGCCGGCGGGTACGTCACGTTCGACACCCGGTCGGTGCGCACGGTCGGCATACAGGTCGGCGTGTCCTACGTGAGCGAGGACGGCGCACGGGCCAACCGGGCCGCCGAGGCGACGAGCTTCGACCGCGCGGCGCGTGCGGCTCACCAGGCATGGGACGCGCAGCTCGGCAAGATCGCGATCACCGGCGGCACCACGGCGGAGCGCACGTCGTTCTACACCGCGCTCTACCACGCCACGCTGCATCCGAGCCTGTTCGACGACGCCGACGGGCGTTACACCGGCTTCGACAACGCGATTCACACCGTGCCGGCGGGGCGTCACCAGTACGCCTACTTCTCCGGGTGGGACATCTACCGTTCGCAGATCCCGTTGCTGGCGCTGATTGCTCCGCAGCAGGCAAGCGACATGGTGTCGTCGCTGCTGCGCGACGGCGACCAGATGGGCTTCCTGCCGAAATGGCCGGTGGCCAACGGCGAGAGCGGGGTGATGAACGGCGACGCCGCGGACGCCATCATCGGCGGCGCGTACGCGTTCGGCGCCCGCGACTTCGACGCCGCGCACGCCGTGGACGAGATGGTGCACGGCGCGGAGGCGAGCGGCCCGCCCGCGCAGGGCTGGTATATCGAGCGGCCTTCCGGCGCCAACTACCTGGCGAAGGGCTACGTGCCGAACGTGCGCGCCACCTCGATCTCTCCGGTGCCCAACGGCGCGTCCGAGACGCTCGAGTACGCACTGGCCGACCTGTCCGTCTCGCGGCTGGCGCAGGCGGTCGGCCGCGCCGATGTGGCGGGGCGGTTCGCCACCCGGTCGCAGAACTGGGCGAACATCTTCAACACGTCGACCGGCTACATCCAGCCCCGTGACGCGGACGGCGCATTCCCGTCCGGTGATCCGCTGCTGATCACCAACGGATTCGGGCAGAGCGGCTTCCAGGAGGGCAACACCGCCCAGTACACCTGGATGGTGCCGCAGAACCTGCCGGCGCTGATCGACGGCATCGGTGGTGCGGCAGCGGCCCGGGCCCGGCTTTCCACCTACTTCAGCCAGCTCAACGCCGGCCCCAACGAGCCGTATCACTGGCAGGGCAACGAGCCGACATTCGCGACGCCCTGGGTGTACAACAGCGCCGGTGCGCCGTGGGAGACGCAGGCGACGGTGCGGCGCATCCAGTCGTCGCTCTACACCCCGACGCCTGGCGGGGAGCCCGGCAACGACGACCTGGGCGCGATGTCGTCGTGGTACGTCTGGGCGTCCCTGGGCGTGTACCCGCAGGTGGCCGGCACGCCGTTGCTGTCGGTGAACTCGCCGCTGTTCTCGCACGCCGTGATCGACGGCGGCGCCGGCCATCGGATCGTGATCAACGCTCCCGGTGCCGGCGACGCCATGCCCTATGTGCACGAGCTGAGCATCAACGACCAGCCGACCACGCACACCTGGCTGATGTTGCCGCCGTCCGGCACCACCGTCCTCGACTTCACGCTCGGCAGTCAGCCCGACCACACCTGGGGCACCGGCGCCGGCGACGGCACCCCGTCGTTCGCGCCCGGGCCGGTCGCCTTTCCGCCCAGTACCCGCGCGTTCTTGCGCGCTGACCCGGGCGCGCTGCACCTGTCCGGTGGCGAATCCGCCGACGTGAGCGTCATCGTCGACAACACCCTCGGCAGCCGCGACGCATCCGTCGCCTGGACCGCCACTGCGACCGCCGGCATCGACGTCACGCCGACCAGCGGCACCGGCACCGCTCCGGCCGGTGGCAGCGCCACATCGCACATCACGGTCAGCGCGCCGGCGGGAGTGGCGGACGGGCTCTACTCCGTGGTGATCACGGGGCATGACAGCAACGGCGCTGCCGTTCCGACGGTGCACCTGCCGATCACGATCGGGCACCCGGCCCAGGCGTACGTGTCGAACTACTCCGACAACACCGTCACGCCCGTGGACATCGTCACCGACACCGCCGGCCCGACGATCCCCACCGGCAGCGGCCCGGACGGCGTGGTCGTGCTGCCCGACAACAGCGAGGTGTACGTCGCGAACAACAACACCAACAACGTCACGGTGATCTCCACCGCGGACAACCATGTGGTCACCACGATCCCGGTCGGCGCCATCGCCGCGGACGTCGTCGCCACCGCGGACAGCAAGACGGTCTGGGTGAGCAACTACGGCGACGGCACCGTCCAACCCATCGACACCGCCACCCACACCGCCGGCACGCCGATCGCGGTCGGTCCGAACCCGCAGCGGCTGCGGCTATCTCCGGACGGCACACAGCTGTGGGTACCCGACCAGGGCAACGGGACCCTGAGCGTGATCGACCTTGCCACCCGCACCGTCATCCACACCGTCACGGTCGGTCCGGCGCCGTTCGGCGTGGCGTTCGGCGTGAACAAGGCCTACGTCAGCAACACCGGCAACGGCACGCTGTCGATCATCGACACGAGCACGTACAGCGTCGTGGGAACGCTCAACGTGCCCGCGCCGAACGGCCTTGCCAACACAGGTGATCTGGGCCTTGTCTACGCCACGCTCAATGGTGGTGGCGTCCAACCCATAAACACCGAGAAGGATCTGCTCGGGACTCCCATCACGTTCGGCTCCGGAACCTATGCGGTGACGTTCACGGGCGATGGAATCACTGCGTGGGCGGTCGACTCCAACTCAAACGACGTCCAGCAGATCAACGCGACCACCGGCACCGTCGGCGCGAAGGTCACCGTCGGAAACGTCCCCGACGGCATCGGCCTTACGCACTGAGCC
>JBKOXO010000106.1:0-13443 GCA_046744105.1 Actinomycetota bacterium | reverse complement strand
GCTGTCAGGTAGCGCGGGGGCGGCGATCGGACTCTCCGTGTTGGCGGGAGCGGTCGCCGCTACCTCGCTGCTCGACAGGAAGGCGAAGGGCTCGCTGATCCCGCTGGCGGCCTCGGCGGCTTCGCTGCTCGTGACGTTCGGCCTGCTGGTCGGCAAGGAGAAGGGCAGCGACATCAAGATCGGCCTGATCCTCATGCTGATCACCGCGATCGTCCAGGTTGGCGTGTTCGTCGCCGGGTGGCTGCAGGCCGAGGGCAAGATCATGACTGGCGCACGTGCCGGTGCCGGCGCGCAACAGTGGGGTAGTTCGCAGCAGTGGGGGGGCGGCTACCAGCAGCAGGGTTACCCGCAGGCTCCGACGCAGCAGTACGGGCAGCCGGTGCAACCGCAATACGGCCAGCCGCCGCAGCACCAGCAGCCGCAGTACGGCCAGCCGCCGCAGCACCAGCAGCCGCAGGGCTACCCACAGCAGCAGCCGCCTAGCAACCCATACGGGCAGGGCTGAGCCCGGCGGACAAAGCTGCTTCCCGCCTAGCGCCGCGGTGATCCTGCCGCATTGCACGGCGGGGCGGTCGGCGAGCCTGGCGCGTCACCGCACGCCGGTTTGCAAGCCTGGACGGCATGCCTCAGCGAGCCCGCACCACGTCTCGAGCGGCGCGGGCAGCCAAAGAGACCGGGCGCTCCGTCCCAGAGGCGATGAGCCGCACGCTGCCCAGAGCGGCGGCCTGGACGGGCGGCATCGCCGCGGTCACGGGTGCGGTGGTCGGCGCCCTCATTGCCCTGCTGTGCTGGCTGCCCGACGCCGGCGTGTCCGGACACCCCGTGTCCGCAGTACGCGCCGGCGTGCTGGGTTTCCTGGCGGTACACCATGGGGGTCTGGTCCTCGATCACGTGCCCACCGCATTCGCGCCGCTACTCGGGTTGTTCGTCGTCGCTGCGCTCGCGTGGCGGGCTGGAGCGGCGCTGGCCGAGGTGGCCGCGCAGCTCGGCGAGCGTCGCCGCCGCGCGCTGCTGCGGGCGGGCCTCGTCCAGGCGGCGGCCTATGCCGGCATGTGTCTGCTGCTGGTGCCGCTGGCCCGGCTGGGCACCACCTCGGCGCGACCGGCGCCGGTGGCGCTCGCGGCGCTCCTGCTGTTCGGATGCGTAGCGGTGCCGGCCCTGCTCAGGCCGGCCCTGCCGGCGCACGTGCGGGCGGGCGTGCGTGGCGCGGGTGCCGCGCTTGCCGTCTACGTCGGCGCGGGTGCGCTGCTGGTCGGCGGCTCGCTCGTCATGCACACCAGCGAGGTGATGCGGCTGTCTGGTCAGGTCGGGGGTGGGCTGTCCGGGGTGCCGGTGCTCGTGCTCGGCATCCTGTGCGCGCCGAACGCGGCCGTGGCCGGCGCGGCCTACCTCGCCGGTCCCGGCTTCGCGGTGGGAACGGGCACCACCGTCACCGCGTTCTCCAGCAGCCACGGCGTGCTCCCGGCCTTCCCCGTGCTCGGGGCATTGCCCAACGGCGACGGTGCCAGCGCCGTGGTGCTGGGCTGGATGGTCATCTCGCTGCTCGGTGCCGGGCTGGTCGCCGCCCATGTGGCCGGCCATCGGGAAGGCGTGCGCGGAATCGCCGTCGCGGTGGGCATTGCCGGCTGCGGCATGGCGTTGCTGGCGTGGCTCGGCGGGGGAGCGATCGGTACCGGGCGTTTGCACACGATCGGTGCATCGCCCTGGCTGGCCGGGCTGACGGTCGCCGGCGAGATCGCCACGGTGGCGCTTGCATACCTCGGGGTACGGCGGCTGCGGCGGGGCCGCGCCGCACCCGCGCCGGCTGAGCCGGAGATGGCCGGCGTCTAGTGTCGTGAGCATGATGAGCGCTCGCGCGAAGAGACACGTAACGGCGGTCTAGTGGTGGTAGCGCGGCTCGTGGTCCTCGCCTCCGGTGGCGGCAGCACGCTTCAGGCATTGCTCGACGCGAGCGTCGATGTGTCGTTCGGCGCCAGGGTGGTGGCTGTCGGTGCCGACCGCACCGGCATCGAGGCGCTGGCCCGTGCTGAGCGCGCCGGCCTGACGACGTTCACGTGCCGCATATCGCAGTACGCCGACCGCGACGACTGGGATGCCGCCCTGGCCGACGCCGTCGCGGCATACGAGCCCGACATTGTGATCTCGGCCGGGTTCATGAAGTTGGTCGGCAAGCGATTCCTGAGCCGCTTCGGTGGGCGTTTCGTGAACACGCATCCGGCGTTGCTGCCGTCGTTCCCGGGCATGCACGGCGCTCGCGACGCACTCGAGCACGGCGTCAAGATCACCGGCTGCACGCTGTTCGTGGTAGACGACGGCATCGACACCGGCCCGATCATCGCCCAGCGTGCGGTGCCGGTGCTCGATGACGACGACGAGTCCACGCTGCACGAGCGCATCAAGGTCGCGGAGCGCGAGATGCTCGTCGACTACGTCGGACGAATGGCCCGCGAGGGCTGGACGATCACCGGCAGGAAGGTCACTATTCCGTGAGCCGCATCAAGATCGAGCGCGCCCTCATCAGCGTCTACGACAAGTCTGGCCTGGACGAATTGGTCCGCGGCTTGCACGAGGCCGGCGTTGAGATCGTGTCGACAGGCACGACCGCCGCGTACATCCGTAGCCTCGGCGTGCCGGTCACGCCGGTCGAGGACGTCACCGGCTTCCCCGAGATCCTCGGCGGACGCGTCAAGACGCTGCACCCACACATCCATGCCGGGATACTCGCCGACCAGTCCAACCCCGAGCACCTGTCCACAGTGGACACTATGGGCATTCAGACGTTCCAACTAGTTGTGTCGAGCCTGTACCCGTTCGCCGACACGGTGCGTGGCGGTGCGACGGTTCCAGAGGCGATCGAGCAGATCGACATCGGCGGCCCGGCGATGGTGCGGGCGAGCGCCAAGAACCACGGCTCCGTCGCGATAGTCACTGATCCGGCAATGTATACAGCTGTGCTGGATGCTGTGCGTCGAGGCGGCTTCGAGCTGGAAGAGCGGCAAAGGCTGGCAGGGGCGGCGTTCCGCCATACCGCGACGTACGACATCGCGGTGGCGAGCTACCTAGGCAACGTCGTGGCGCCCGAAGCGGCGGGCTTTCCCGCGTGGATCGGTGCGTCCTGGGAACGTGCAGCCGTGCTGCGTTACGGCGAGAACCCGCACCAGCAGGCGACCTTATACATAAGTCCGGACGGCGCCGGTATCGCACAGGCAGAACAGCTCGGCGGCAAGGAGATGAGCTACAACAACTACGTCGACGCCGACGCCGCGCGACGCGCGGCCCACGACTTCGCCGAGCCCTGTGTGGCGATCATCAAACATGCCAACCCGTGCGGCATCGCCGTCGGCACCGACGTCGCCGAGGCTCACCGCAAGGCACACGCCTGCGACCCGGTCAGCGCGTACGGCGGCGTCATCGCCACGAACGTCGCGGTCAGCCTCGAGATGGCCACCCAGGTGGCCGACATCTTCACCGAGGTGATCGTCGCACCCGCGTATGACGACGCCGCGCTGGATGTGCTGGCTCGACGCAAGAACCTGCGGGTACTCGTCGCCGCCTCGCCCCGCGCCACGGGTGCCGAGTTCCGGCCGATCTCCGGTGGCATGCTGTTGCAGACCGCAGACCGCATCGATGCGCCGGGTGACGACCCCTCGTCGTGGACGCTCGCGACGGGCACCCCGGTGGACGACGCCACGCTGGCTGACCTGCACTTCGCGTGGCGGGCGGTCCGCGCAGCCAAGTCGAACGCGATCCTGCTCGCCCACGACCGGGCCACCGTCGGCATCGGGATGGGCCAGGTCAACCGCGTCGATTCGTGCCGGCTCGCCGTCGCCCGCGCCGGTGGCCGAGCGGTGGGCTCCGTCGCCGCCTCCGACGCGTATTTCCCATTCCCGGACGGCTTGCAGGTGCTGCTCGACGCCGGCGTGCGCGCGGTCGTGCAGCCGGGCGGTTCGATCCGTGACGACCAGTCGATCGCGGCCGCGGCCGCGGTGGGCGTCCCCATGTACTTCACCGGGACACGCCACTTCGCCCACTGACGGCGTATCCACAGGTCGGCGCACGAACCCGGCGCGCGAGGGGTCCGTGCTGCCCGGGTTCTATGTCGCCGTGGCAGCAGCGGGCCTCAGAATCATGACCGGGCTCGCGCTCGTCGGATACGAGTTCATGTCCAGGTGGTGCCGCCGCGCCCCGGAGCGTGTCGAGTTCAACGCGTGACGACCACGGCGTGCCAGGTGAATCGAGTACCACCGAACGCGTCGTGCACGCCGTTGCCGCTGGCATCTCCCCACGACCCGTCGTTGACGTAGGTGTACAGCGGCGCGCCGTTGTAGGTGAGCTGCGGCTGTGCCATGTCCGCGCGCTTGATCGTGCCGATGGTGGCGGTCGTGCCGTTGGGCACGGTCGCGGACGTACCGCTCAACGGCATGAAGACCGAGAGGCACGCCCCGGTGCACTTGACCGTCCCGCGGGCTTCTTGGTTGTCGGTGTAAAGCGGCCGACCGCTGGGATCGGTGAGCACCGTGCCGATTCCGCTCACACCGTGCAGTTGCAGCTCGACCGCAGTGTTGGTCGGCCGGCTGCTGGCGCTGTTCTTGGCGCTGCTGCTGCACGCCACGAGCAGGGCCGCCGCGGTGAGGCCCACCGCCAGGACGGTCCGCCTGGCTGACATATCCGCGTACCTCCGCTCGCGTTCGGCGCGCCGTCGGCTGGCAGGATGGCGCCGTGAGCGAGCGTTGCAGGGAGATCGAGTGAGCGCCACCGTTTTAGACGGCAGGGCCACCCTGGCCGCGATCAAGCTGGAGCTCAAGGCCCGGATCGCCGCGCTCGCTGAGCGGGGCATCGTTCCCGGGCTGGGCACAATCGTCGTCGGCGACGACCCGGGCAATCGTTGGTACGTCAACGCCAAGCACCGCGACAGCGCGGAGATCGGCATCGCCAGCATCCGTCGCGATCTGCCGGCCGGTACCACGCAGGCCGAGGCCGAAGCCGCCATCGACGAGCTGAACGCCGATCCGGCATGCACCGGCTTCATCGTCCAGCAGCCGACGGGGCTCGACGAGTTCGCGCTCCTAAGCCGCGTCGACCCGGCCAAGGACGTCGACGGCCTGCATCCGATCAACCTCGGCTGGCTGGTGTTGGGTAAGCCGGCGCCGCTGCCCTGCACACCGACGGGCATCATCGAGCTGCTGCGCCGCTACGAGGTGCCGATCGCCGGCGCCCACGTCGTGGTGATCGGGCGCGGCATCACGGTCGGCCGGCCGCTCGCGCTGATGCTCACGCGGCGCAGCGAGAACGCCACCGTCACGCAGTGCCACACCCGTACCCGTGACCTGGCGAGCTTCGTCCGGCAGGCCGACATCGTGGTGGCTGCCGCCGGCTCACCCGGCCTGGTCACCGCCGCCATGGTCAAGCCGGGCGCCGCCGTCCTCGATGTCGGGGTCAGCCGCGTCGAGGGCGAGCTGGCCGGCGACATGGCCCCTGACGTTGCTGAGGTGGCAGGCTTCATTGCGCCCAACCCGGGAGGCGTCGGACCGATGACCCGGGCCATGCTGTTGGCCAACGTGGTCGAGGCGGCCGAGCCGGGTTGAGATTCGACAGGCTGCGCCGCAACGTCCGCGACGAGGCGCCGTTCGTCTCGGTGGTGCTGATCGTCGCGTTCGGCTTCCTTTACGTGCTCGTGGCGTCCGGGCACTGGCTTCGCGGGGTCACCGTGATCGCATTCGGCATGGTGGTGGCCTCCGCGCTGCGTGCCGCGCTGCCGGCGAGCAGGGCGGGGCTGCTGGTCGTACGCGGCCGGCTGTTCGACGTGCTGTGCTTCCTGACCCTGGGACTGCTGGTCTTCGGATTCAGCATCCTCGTGCCGCAGTGAGGGGGTGTCGCGGCTAGGCTCCGCATATGCCTGAACGCCACGGAAAGGTCACCGTCGTAGGGGCGGGCTTCTACGGTTCCACCACCGCGCAGCGCCTCGCCGAGTACGACATCTTCGAGACCGTCGTGCTGACCGACATCATCGAGGGACGCCCCGCCGGGATCGCGCTCGACATGAACCAGTCCCGCGCCATCGAGCGCTTCGAGACCGAGGTCATCGGGGTGACGACAACCGACGACGGCGGCGGCTACGAATCGACTGCGGGCTCGGACGTCGTCATCATCACTGCCGGGCTGCCGCGCAAGCCGGGCATGAGCCGCATGGACCTGCTCGAGGTCAACGCCAAGATCGTGCGGGGCGTCGCCGAGAACCTCGCCAAACACTCGCCGAACGCGGTGCTCATCGTGGTGTCGAACCCGCTGGACGAGATGACCGCGCTGACCCAGCTCGCGTCCCAGTTCCCGAAGGAGCGGGTGTTCGGCCAGGCCGGCGTGCTCGACACGGCGCGGTTCACGAACAACATCGCCACCACGCTCGGCGTGCCGGTGTCGTCCGTGCAGACGCTCACCCTCGGTTCACACGGCGACACCATGGTGCCGGTGCCTTCCGCCTGCAACGTCTCCGGTAAGCCGCTGGCGGACGTGCTATCGCCCGAGAAGATCGACGAGCTGGTCGAGCGCACCCGCAATGGCGGAGCCGAGGTGGTGGCCCTGCTCAAGACGGGGTCGGCCTACTACGCACCCTCGGCGGCCGCGGCCCGCATGGCACGTGCGGTGCTCGAGGATTCGGGGGCGGTCATCCCGGTGTGCGCCTGGGTCGACGGTCAGTACGGCATCAGCGGCGTGTACCTGGGCGTCGAGGCCGAGATCGGTGCCGGCGGCGTGCGGCGCGTGGTTGAACGCGACCTCACCGAGTCGGAGCTCGCCGCGCTGCGTGGGGCCGCCGAAGCGGTGCGTGCCAAGCAGGCTGACGTCACTACGCTCTGAGCGAATCGCGCTACGTTTGGCGGTCCACGGCTGCCGAATGTTGCGCAATCGAGGGAGACTTCGCGCATGGCCGTCGCCGTCCTCTCCGATATCCACGGCGTCTTGCCGGCGCTGGATGCCGTCCTTGCCGAGCCGGACGTAGCGGACGCTGAGCGGATCATCGTCACCGGCGACATCGCCCTCGGCCCGCAGCCGGTCGAGGTGCTTGACCGGCTCAGCGGTCTGGGCGAGCGCGTCGTGTGGGTGCGCGGCAACTGTGAGCGTGAGCTGGTCGACCTGGCCCGCGACCCGAGCCTCACCGTGCCGTTCCCGATCTCGCGTTACGCCGCCGACCGGCTCGACCCCGAGCACCTCGCGCTACTGGAGAACCTGCCGCATCCGGTGACACTCGACTTCGACGGGTTCGGCCCGGTCTTGTTCTGCCACGGCACGCCCCGTGACGATAACGAGATCGTGCTCGTCGACACGCGCCTCGAACGGTGGGCCGAGGCGTTCGCCGACGTGCCTGACGACGTGCGCGCCATCGTCTGCGGCCACACCCACATGCCCTTCGTCCGGCTGGTCGACCGGCGCCTGGTCGTCAACGCCGGCAGCGTGGGCATGTCCTACGGCAGCCTGGGCGCCGACTGGGTGCTGCTCGATGGCGGGGCGGTCACCGTGCGCAGCACCCTGTACGACGTCGAAGCTGCGCGCGCCGCTATCCGGGAGACGTGCGACTACCCGGACATCGACGAGTGGACCGACGAGTACCTGTACGCGCGCAACTCCGATGCCGAGGCGCTCGCCGTGTTCGGACCGGGTGACGGCCGTTCGGGATGATCGCGGCGGGTGCAGCCGTTGCGGTCTGACGTGAACGACGTCCCGCTCTCGATCCTGGAACTCGCCCCGGTCATGGCCGGACGCCAGCCCGCCGAGGCGCTGGCCTACACGACGGAGCTGGCCCGGCACGCCGAGCAGTGGGGTTACCGTCGGATCTGGGTGGCCGAGCACCACAACATGCCGGCGATCGCCAGTTCACCGACCTGGTGCGCATGCTGGCCGGCGACCCGGCCCGGCTGAGCGCCGTGCCGACCCCGGAGCAGCTGCCCGAGATCTGGCTGCTCGGGTCGAGCGGGTTCAGCGCACAACTGGCCGGCCAGCTCGGGCTGCCGTTCTCGTTCGCGCACCACTTCGCAGCGGCGAACACCGAGCCGGCGCTGGAGCTGTACCGGCGCTCGTTCCGCCCGTCCCAGTGGCTGGACGGGCCGTACACCATGGTCGCCGTCAACGCCATATGCGCCGACACCGACGAGCGGGCCGAGGCGCTTGCCAAGCCCGGCCAGTTGTCGTTTCTGCGGCTGCGCCAGGGCCGACCGATCGCGCTGCCTAGCGTCGAAGATGCGGCGGCGTATCAGATCAGCGACGCCGAGCTGGAGTTCGTGAGACAGCGCCGCGTCGGCCAGGCGCTCGGTTCGCCGGCGACCGTCCGCGAGCAGTTGCGCGACCTGCTGGGCCGCACCGGCGCCGACGAGCTGATGCTCACCAACCAGGTCTATGACATCAAGGACCGCCTGCGCTCGTACCAGCTGATCGCCGAACTCGCTTAGTGGCTCTCGATTGCGAGGCGGGCGCCGCCCACCGGATGATCGTGTAGCTGGCCAGGCTGACTGCCCTCAACGCCAGTCGCGCAACGAGTTGTTCGACCTATGGCGCGCAATAGCGCTTGGAGGGTCGAACAACTAGCCGGGCGGTAGTCGCGCCCAGGGCTGCTCCGCCTCGAGCGCGTAGGCCACCTCGAGCAGCGTGCGCTCGTCGCCGCACGCCGCCGACAGCATCACGCCGATCGGGACTCCCTCGCTTGCCATGCCCATTGGCAGCGAGATCGCCGGCGCGCCCGCCACATTGTGCAGCGGGGTGTACGCCACGTAGGCGACCAGCCGCTGCAGCAACTCGTCGAACGGCACCGTCGGGCTGAGGTGTCCCAGCGGCGGGGCGATATGGGCCACGACGGGAGAGAGAACAAGCTCGTGGCGCCGAAACATACCGGCGTAGACGCGTGGCACACGCCGCAGCCGAGACAGCGCGCCTGGGCTGTGGTGTGTGTTGCGCAGGTAGTGCCGGCGCAAGCCCTGCGTCAACCCGTCAAGTCGGGTCGCGTCGAAGTCTCGCGAGAAGACGAAACGCCCGGCGCTCGCGACGAGGGCGGCCAGAAAGCCCCAGTACAGCAGGAAGTCGTCGACGAACTGCGCACCGACCGGCAGCGGTACCGGCGATACGTCGTGACCAAGTCGTTCTAACAGCTTGGCTGTATTTTCTACGGCGGCCCGCGTCTGTGCGTCGACCACCGCCCCGGTCACCGTGTCGAGCACCAGGCCGACCCGCAGCCGGCGCCGGGACGGGCCCTCGACCAGCCCGATGGGGGGCAGCGCCGGGTTGCGCCAGTAGTCCTCGGAGGCCGCGACGAACGCCGCAGTGTCGCGAACCGTCCGCGTCAGCACACCCTCGGAGCCGATGTGCACCGGCAGATGCTGATCCTGGTCAGCGCGCACGTGCCGGTCCCGGCTCGGCTTGAGCCCGACCAGCCCGCAGCACGCCGCCGGGATGCGGATGGAGCCGCCGCCGTCGTTGGCGTGCGCGATCGGCACCGCCCCCGAGGCGACGAGCGCGGCGGCGCCGCCCGACGACGCGCCTGGCGACCGATCGAGGTTCCACGGGTTGCGCACGGGCGCAGCGGTCTCGTACTCCGATCCAGCGTTGAAGCCGAACTCGGGCAGCCGGCTCTTGCCCAGCACGGTCATGCCGGTGCTGAGGAACTGCCGGGCGTAGCGGCCGTGCCGCGACGCAGGGCGCGCCGTGAACGCCGCCGTGCCGTGGTTGGTGGGCATGCCGGCCACGTCGGTGTTGTCTTTGACGAATGTCGGCACCCCGTACAGCGCGCCGTCCGGCGGCCCGAGCAGCGGCGTGTCGTAGGCGGCGCATTCGACGGCCGCCAGTTCCGGGTCGACCCGTGCGATCGCATCCCGGGCCAACTCCTGCGGACTCGCCTCACCACGCCGCACCAGCGCGGCCATGGCCACCGCGTCGAGATCGTCAGGCATCGAACGAGCCGAGCACCGCGGCGCGCAGCACGTCCAGACCGACACTGCCGATGTCGAGCGCCCGCCGGTGGAACGCCTTCAGATCGAACGCGTCGCCGTCGCGCCGGCGGACCTCGTCGCGCAGCGCCAGCCACAGCCGCTCGCCGACCTTGTAGGAGGGCGCCTGCCCCGGCCAGCCGAGGTAGCGGTCCAACTCGTAGCGCAGCTGCGGTTCGGACTTGGACGAGTGAGCGGTCAGGAACCGCCAGGCCTTGTCGTAGTCCCAGGCGCCGCCGCCCACCTCGGCCGGAGCGTCGAACCCGCAGTGGATGCCGATGTCGAGCACCACCCGTGCGGCGCGCAGCGACTGGCTGTCCAGCATGCCGAGGAAGTCGGCCGGATCGTCGAGGAAGCCGAGGTCTGCCATCAGCCACTCGGCGTACAGCGCCCAGCCCTCGCCGTGCCCGGAGATCCAGGCGGCCATCCGTCGCCAGCGGTTGAGCAGCTCCCGCCGGTACGTCGTCTGCGCGATCTGCAGGTGATGGCCGGGCACGCCCTCGTGGTAGACGACCGATAGCTCGTGCCATGTCGCGAACTCCGTGACGCCCTTCGGCACCGACCACCACATCCGTCCCGGACGGGAGAAGTCCTCGCTGGGTCCGGTGTAGTAGATCCCTCCGGTATGCGTCGGCGCGATGCGGCACTCGAGCGTGCGGATCGGCTCGGGGATGTCGAAGTGCGTATCCGCGAGCGCGGCGACCGCGGCATCGGACTTCTGCTGCATCCACGCTCGTAGCGCCTCGGTGCCGGCGAGCATGCGGGCCGGGTCGGTCGCCAGGTGCGCGATCGCTTCGGGCACGGACGCCCCGGGCAGGATCCGCGACGCCGTCTGCTGCATCAGGTCGGCGATCCGAGCAAGCTCCTTCTGCCCCCAGATATAGGTCTCTTCGAGGTCGATCGCCGAGCCGAGGAAGGATCGCGAGAAGACTGCGTAGCGCTCGCGGCCCACCGCATCGGCCACGGGCGCGACGGGCAGCAGTTCCGCGACGAGGAACGCTCGCAGCCGTGCGTAGGCGTCGGCCGCCGCCGCAGCGCCGCGGTCCAGGTCGGCGCGCAGGGACGCCGGGACGTCGCCTGCTCCGGCCACGAGCGTCGCGAAGAACCCGTCCGGGCCGAGGTTGTCGTCGCACTGCCCGAGACACGCCTCGACTTGGCGGCGCGGGCTCACCTCACCGCGCGACGCCGCACTGCGCAGGGACGCCATGTATCCGTCGAGCGTGGCCGGCACCTTGCCCAGTCGTGTCGCGATCACGGACCAGTCGTCGGGTGTCGCGGTGGCCATCAGGTCGAACACCGCGCGCACGCTCTGGAGCGGGCTGGCGATGATGTCCAGGTCGGACTCGTCGGCGCCGAGCTGATAGATCTCCTCGGCGACGCCGAGCCGTTCGGTAGCCGCGGCGATCGTGATGCGGTCCGTGGCGTCGGCAGGTGTGGCCTCGGCCAGCGCGGCGAGTGTGCGCAGGCGCAGCGCCGACCGGGCGGCGTGCCCGTCCGGCGAGAGGTCCGGAAGCTCCGCGTCGTGTCCGGAGATGCCGACGAACGTCGCAAAGCTCGGGTCGAGAGCGACGTACTCGTCCAGGTAGGAGTCGACGAGGTGGTCGACCGCCGTGTGGGTGCGCGTCATGAAGGGACCCTACCCGCCAGCCACTATCGTCGGCAGCAGGGATATCTTGAAGCCAAGAAATCGTAGCGTGGAGGTACCGACTCATGGCCAAGGTCAAGGTGCAGGGGACCGTTGTCGAACTCGACGGTGACGAGATGACGCGGGTCATCTGGCAATTCATCAAGGACAAGCTGATCCTGCCCTACCTGGACGTGAACCTGGAGTACTACGACCTGGGCATCGAACACCGCGACGCCACCGACGACCAGGTCACCGTCGACGCCGCGCACGCGATCCAGAAGCACGGGGTGGGCGTCAAGTGCGCCACGATCACGCCGGACGAGGCGCGCGTCGCGGAGTTCGGCCTCAAGCGCATGTACCGGTCGCCGAACGGCACGATCCGCAACATCCTCGGCGGCGTGATCTTCCGCGAGCCGATCGTGATGCGCAACGTGCCGCGCCTCGTCCCGAGCTGGGTCAAGCCGATCATCATCGGCCGTCACGCCTATGGAGACCAGTACCGGGCCACGGACTTCGTGGTGCCGGGCGCGGGCAGGCTGACGATGACGTTCACGCCCAAGGACGGCGGCGAGCCCATGGAGTTCAACGTGTTCGAGTTCCCCGGCGGCGGCGTGGCGATGGCGATGTACAACCTGGACGAGTCGATTCGCGACTTCGCCCGCGCGTCGTTCCGGTACGGCCTGGAGCGTGGCTACCCGGTGTACCTGTCGACCAAGAACACGATCCTCAAGGCGTACGACGGGCGGTTCAAGGACCTGTTCGCCGAGGTGTTCGAGGCGGAGTTCAAGGAGCAGTTCGAAAAGGCCGACCTCACCTACGAGCACCGGCTCATCGACGACATGGTGGCCGCCGCGCTGAAGTGGGAGGGCGGTTACGTCTGGGCGGCCAAGAACTACGACGGCGACGTGCAGTCCGACACGGTGGCCCAGGGCTACGGCTCCCTGGGCCTGATGACCAGCGTGCTGATGACGCCGGACGGGCGCACCGTCGAGGCCGAGGCGGCGCACGGCACGGTGACCCGGCACTTCCGGGCACATCAGCGCGGCGAGGCGACCTCGACCAACCCCATTGCGTCGATATTCGCGTGGACGCGTGGCCTCGAGCACCGCGGCAAGGTCGACAACACCCCCGAGGTGGTGCGCTTCGCCGAGACGCTGGAGAAGGTCTGCATCGACACGGTTGAGAGCGGCCAGATGACCAAGGATCTCGCCGTCCTCGTCGGTGGTGGCACCCCGTGGCTGACCACCGAGGGGTTTCTTGCCGCCATCGACGCCAATTTGCAAGCTGCCTTAGCGGACTAATCGGCCAGATTGTGCAAGGATCGCTCGGCTGAGACGAGCGATCCTTGCGCGATCAGGTTGGGGGTGGGCGCGGAACGTGTCTACTGAAGAAACTGCAACCGAACAGGACTTGACACGGCTGTCCGACGACGCTTTGCTCTGAGTGGTTCTGATCGAACGCGTTGAAAAATGTTTCGGTTACCTAGTTCCGATGGGGCCACCCCAACGGATCGCCCGAGGAGGCGTCATGGCCGACACCGCTCCTGACAGCGTGCCGAACCCTGCACATTCGCGCGGCAGGGTGGGCGTCAGTCGCCGGTCGATGTTGATGGGCATCGGCGGCGCAACGGCAGCGGCGACGCTCGCCGCCTGTTCGAGCACTAAGAAGTCCAGCGGCGGCAGTCCGACCGCAAGCGCATCCGCCAGTGGCGGTGGTGCCAGCAGCTCCGGCGCGGCCGGCGGCAGCATCTCGTTCGGCTCGAACTACTCCGACGCAGCGCCGAAGGGCGCGTTCAAGGCGCTGACCGATGCGGCCACGGCGTCGACCGGTGTGAAGGTCTCGATCAATACC
>JBKOXO010000025.1:0-7831 GCA_046744105.1 Actinomycetota bacterium | reverse complement strand
GTGCCGGATACCTGCTCACCACGTCGGCGGGCAACGTCTTGCACTACAACGCCACCTACTTCGGTTCACCTGCCGACCGGGGATAAGGCGTCGCTGCGCCTGCCCGCGGTGCGCCGAGTGCTGGCGGACTCAGCGGCGTCGCGGCACGCCCGGCCGGCGCAGGGCTCGGTAACGTGCGTTGGCATGACGGTGCTGCACGTGCGCGGAGTGTTCCTGCCTGACGAGGTGGAGCGGGACGGGTGGATCGTCGACGGGCGGCTGACGTTCGAGCGCTACGGCGGCACCGCCGAAACGATCATCACTCGCGGCTGGATCATTCCAGGACTCATCGATGCGCACAGTCACGTCGGGCTGGCGCCGGACGGCTTCGTCGCCGACCCGGACAGGCAGGCCGCGCAGGCGCTTGCGGACCGGGACGCCGGGGCGCTGCTGCTGCGCGATGCCGGCTCGCCGGTCGACAACACCGGCGTGCAGGCGCGAGACGACCTGCCCCGTCTCATCCGGGCCGGGCGGCACATCGCCCGACCGCGCCGTTACATGCGCCACCTCGGCGTCGAGGTCGAGCCCGGCGGGCTGGTGGCCGAGGTCGAGACCCAGGCGGCGCGCGGAGACGGCTGGGTGAAGCTCGTCGGCGACTGGATCGACCGCTCCGTCGGTGACCTGGCGCCGCTATGGCCGGATGGCGTGTTGAAGGAGGCGGTCGGGCGGGCACACGAGCTCGGTGCGCGCGTCGCCGTACACGTCTTCGGTGAGGACGCTCTGCCCGGCCTGATCGCGGCGGGCGTCGACTCGATCGAACACGGCACCGGACTGACCGACGACGTGATCGACACGGTGGCCCGGGCCGGCATCGCCGTGGTTCCCACGCTGATCAACATCGACAACTTCCCCCAGTTCGCCGCGCAGGGGGAGTCGAGGTTCCCCACGTACGCCGCGCACATGCGGGCCCTGCATGCCACGTCGCGCGTGCGGGTGCGCCTGACCTGGGCGGCCGGCGTACCTGTCTATGTCGGCACCGACGCCGGCGGCCTGCTGCCGCACGGGCTGGTGCGCGACGAGATCCGAGCACTCGTCGAGGCGGGCATCCCGCAACATGAGGTGATCGCGCAGGCGTCGTGGCGGGGCCGCGACTGGCTCGGGCTGCCGGGCCTCGTCGAGGGCGCTCCGGCGGACCTCGTGGGCTACGACACGGATCCGCGGGTCGACGCGTCCGGGCTGGATCATCCGCGGCGGATCGTCCTGCGCGGCACCGTGATCAGCTAACAAACGGTTCCGCGAGTCTCAGTAGCATGTGGCCTCATGGCACCCGTGCTCACCCCGCAGGCGGAGGACTTCCCCCGCTGGTACCAGGACGTCATCGCCAAGGCCGAGCTGGCCGACAACGGCCCGGTGCGCGGCACCATGGTGATCCGACCGTACGGGTACGCGCTGTGGGAGCGCATTCAGGCCGAGATGGACGCCCGGATCAAGGGGTGCGGCGCGCAGAACGCCTATTTCCCGCTGTTCATCCCGGAGTCGTACCTGCGCCGGGAGGCCGAGCACGTCGAGGGGTTCAGCCCCGAGCTCGCCGTGGTCACGCATGCGGGCGGCAAGGAGCTCGACGAACCGATCATCGTGCGGCCGACATCCGAGACGGTGATCGGCGAGTTCATGGCCAAGTGGGTGCAGAGCTACCGCGACCTGCCGCTGCTGCTCAACCAGTGGTCCAACGTCGTCCGGTGGGAACTCCGTCCGCGGATCTTCCTGCGTACCAGCGAGTTCCTGTGGCAGGAGGGCCACACCGCGCACGCCACGCGGGACGACGCCCGCCGCTATGCGCAGCGCATCCTGCACGAGGCCTACGAGGACCTGATGGTCAGCGTCCTGGCGGTCCCCGTTGTCGTCGGCTTGAAGACCAAGCGGGAACGTTTCGCCGGAGCGATCAACACGATGACCTGCGAGGCGCTGACCCGCGACGGCAAGGCTCTGCAGATGGGCACGTCGCACGAGCTGGGGCAGAACTTCGCGCGCGCATTCGGCATCGAGTTTACGTCGGCCGAGGGCACCCGCGAGCTGGCGTGGACGACGTCGTGGGGGTCGTCGACGCGGATGGTCGGCGGGCTGATCATGGTTCATGGCGATGACGCCGGGCTGCGGATACCGCCGGCGCTGGCGCCCACACAGGTCGTTGTGATGGCGGTCAAGGCGGAGGTGGTCGATGCCGTGCACAAGATTGCCGCGGACCTGACCGACGCAGGGGCTCGCGTCGTGGTGGACGATCGCGCCGACATCCCGTTCGGGCGGCGCGCTGTCGACTGGGAGCTCAAGGGTGTGCCGCTGCGCGTCGAACTCGGCCCCCGCGACCTCGACGGCAACGTGGCGGTCTTGGCCCGCCGGCTGTCCGGGGGCAAGGCGCCGGTGCCACTCGGCGAGCTCGCCGCCGAAGTCAGCCGGCTGCTTGCGGACGAGCAGCGCGCCATGCTGGACGCCGCCCGCGACGAACGCGACGCGCGCATAGCCGAGGTGTCCACTGTGGACGATGCGGCGGCGGCCGGCGCTGCGGCGTGGGCGAAGCTGCCGTGGGCGGTCCTGGGCGAGGACGGGGAGGCCAAGCTGGCCGAGTCCGGCGTGACCGTGCGCTGCCTGCAGCGTCCGGACGGGTCGGTGCCCGACAGCGACACGGAGGACGATCTGGTTGCCTACGTCGCCCGGTCGTACTGACCGGGAAATCCGGATCGGCATCTCGGGCTGGCGGTATCCGCTCTGGCGCGGCCCGTTCTACCCAAAGGGGCTGCCGCAGCGCGAAGAGCTGCGCTACGCCGCGCAGCGACTGAACTCCGTCGAGATCAACGGCTCGTTCTATTCGCTGCAACGCCCCGGCCTCTACCGCACCTGGTACGAGCACACTCCGGATGGATTCGTGTTCGCGGTCAAGGGCAGCCGGTACATCACGCACATGCGGCGGCTGCGCGATCCTGTCGCACTCGCCAATTTCTTCGCCTCCGGAGTGCTGGCGCTGCGCGAGAAGCTCGGTCCGGTGCTGTGGCAGCTGCCGCCGACCCTGCAGTTCGACGCGGCCACGGTGCGCGCGTTTCTTGGCGGCTTGCCGCAAACCACTGTTGAGGCCGCGTATCTCGCCCGGCACCACGACCAGCGGCTGAGCGGACGGGCGCTCACTCACGCCGATGCGGAGCGGCCGCTCCGGTACGCCGTCGAGGTTCGGCATCCCAGCTACGAGACGCCGGCGTTCCTGGACCTGTTGCGCGAGCACGATGTCGCAGTGGTGCTCGCCGACAGCCCGGGGCGGTGGCCGGTGATCCACGCGGCTACTGCGACCTTCCGGTACGTGCGGCTGCATGGCGCCGAGGAGCTCTACACGAGCGGCTATAACGACGAATCGCTCGAGGCATGGGCGAAGACGATCCGTGACTGGGCGCCCGCTGACGTGTACGCCTACTTCGACAACGACGTCAAGGCGTACGCACCGCGCGACGCGATGGCTCTCATCGCGAAGCTGCGCACCTGAATCCTCCGCGGCGCTACCGCGAGGGCAGTGCGTTCATGGCGATCACGTCGTGGTACCAGAGCGCGGAGTCCTTGAGCGTGCGCGCCTGCGTCGCGTAATCCACATGCACCAGGCCGAAGCGCTTCGCCAGCCCCCACCCCCACTCGAAGTTGTCGAGCAGCGTCCACACGAAATATCCACGCACGTCCGCGCCCGACTCGATGGCCGCGTTGACGGCGCGCAGGTGGGCGTCGATGTACGCGATGCGGTCGATGTCGTGCACGGCCCCGGACGGGTCGACGATGTCGTTGAACGCGGCGCCGTTCTCCGTGATGGCGAGCGGCACGCCGGGGTAGTCGCGATGTACTCGCAGCAGCAACTGCTCCAGGGTGCCCGGATTGATGGGCCAACGCATCGCGGTGTAGGGGCCGTCCTGGGGAAGCTCGTAGGCCAGGTGGCTCCCCGGCCAGGGCGCCGGTCCCTCAGGATCGCCCGCCTCGTGGGCCCGCCGCGTCGCGGTCGCGACGAGGTGATCCGTCGCTGCCGTGACCAGCGACGGCGCGTAGAAGTTGACGCCCAGCGCGTCAATAGGAGCGGCGATCGTCGCCAAGTCGCCGTCACGCACGAACGACCAGTCGGTGACCGCCGCGGTGTCGTCGAGCAAGTCCGCCGGGTACGCGCCGCGCAGCAGCGGGTCGAGGAAGATCCGATTGGCAATCCCGTCGACGTGCCGCACTGCCTCGCCGTCCGATGCGGAGGCGCCGCGCACCACGAACAGGTTCAGCGTGATCGACACCTGCGCCGACGCAGGCACCGTGTCGCGCAAGGCGGTCACGCCGCGCCCATGTGCGAGCAGCAGGTGATGTGCCGCGCGCAGGGCCAGCGCCGGATCGGCGAGCCCGGGTGCATGCAGCCCGTTGCCGTAGCCCAGAAATGCTGAGCACCATGGCTCGTTGAGCGTGGAGAACGTCGCGACCCGATCGCCGAGCGCGCCGCCGACCACCGCCGCGTACTCGGTGAAGCGCTTGGCGGTATCGCGGTTCGTCCAGCCGCCGGCGTCCTGCAGTGCCTGTGGGAGATCCCAGTGATAGAGCGTCGCAACTGGCGTGATGCCCCGTTCGAGCAACGCATCCACCAGTCGCGAGTAGAAGTCGATGCCCTTCTGGTTGACCGCTCCGGAGCCCGTCGGGACGACGCGCGGCCACGCGACGGAGAACCGATAGGCACGGAGCCCGATGTCGGCCATCAGCGCCACGTCCTCGGCGTAGCGATGGTAGTGGTCTGCGGTCACGTCGCCCGTTGTGCCGTCCGCGATGGCGCCGGGAGTGTGGCTGAACGTGTCCCAGATGGACGGCCCCCGCCCGTCCTCGGTGACGGCTCCCTCGATCTGGTAGGCCGCGGTGGCCGCGCCCCACACGAAGCCGGCCGGGAACTGGAGGGAGCCTGCGGCCGCCTCCTGTGTTTCTGTAGAGGTCATCCCTTGATAGCTCCTTGCATGATGCCCCCGACGATCTGCCGCCCCAGCAGGGCGAAAACGATGAGAACAGGAATCGTGCCGTAAAGGATTCCGGCCATGATGATCGATTGTTGGGGTGCATAGCCCTTCGCCAGGCCCTGGAACGCGACCTGCACCGTGGGGTTCTGCGAATTCAGCGCGATGATCGGCCAGAAGAATTCGTTCCACGACATCAGGAAGGTCAGCATCCCCAGCACTGCCATCGCCGGCCGTGCCGCCGGGACGACGACGGCCAGGAAAATGCGGAAGGTGCCGGCGCCGTCCACGAAGGCGGCCTCGACAAGCTCGTCGGGGACCGCGCTCGCAATGTACTGGCGCATAAAGAAGACGCCGAACGCGGTGCAGAGCAACGGCAGGATCACCGACTGCAGATGGCCGACAAGGTGCCACTTCGCCATCAGCATGTACAACGGAATGATGCCCATCTGCAGCGGCACCATCATTGTCCCGATAGTGAAGGCGAGCAGCGCCGCACTGAAGCGGAACTTCAACTTGGCGAAGGCGAAGCCTGCCAGGGTGCAGAACGCCACGGTGCCGAGCGTGACGCAACTGGACACGATCACCGAGTTGATCAGGCCCTGGGTCATCGGCGCGGTGTTCAGCGCCTCTTTGATGTTGTGCCAGAGCGAGCCGGTCGGCAGCATCGGCGGCGTATCGGCGTTGAGCTCGGCGTTCGTGTGCGACGCCATGACGATCGTGTAATACAACGGCCAGATCGACACCAGCGTGACGATCAGGATGATCGCGTAGGTGCCCCAGCCCGCCGTCATCGACCGGCCGGCGACGTGACCTCTGCGATTGCGCTTGCGCCGGGTCGGGGCGGCGGGGCGCACCTCGACCGTGGTGGCGGTCATTGCGCAGCCTCCTGTCGCTCGATCGTGGTCACGGGAATCACGCTTCTGCTCCCTGTCCATTTCTCGCGGCGCCGCGCGAGCCACAGGTTGATGAGCACGGCGATGACGATGATCACGAACATGGTCCAGGCCGTGGCCGAGGCGAGGCCGAGCCGGTCGTTGGTCCAGCCCTGCTCGTACATGAGCAGGCCGAGGGTCTGGTATTGCCTCCCGGTGCCGCCGATCGGCAATCCCTGCGGCTCGTACAGCAACGGCTCGCCGAACAGCTGGGTCGCGCCGATTGTCGAGACGATGATCGTGAAGATGATCGTCGGGCGAATGCCTGGGATCGTCACATTGAGGAACTGCTTCCACCGCGACGCGCCGTCGATAGCGGCGGCTTCGTAGAGCGTGCTGTCGATGGCCTGCATCGCGGCGAGGTAGATCAGCGCGTTGTAGCCGGTCCAGCGCCAGGTCACGATGCTCGAGACCGCGATCTGGCTCGCCCACTTGTTGTTCTGCCAGTCCACAATCGGCAGGTGGAATATGCCGTGCAGGAACCATTTGATAAGGCCGGTGTCCTTGTTGAACAGCTGGACGAAGATGACGGTCGCTGCCGCGAGGCTCGTGGCATAGGGCATGAGCAGGGAAATCCGGAAGAATGTCCGCCCGCGCAGCCTGTAGTTGAGCAAATGCGCGATGCCCAGCGCCATGCACAGCTGTGGCACCGTCGAGATGATGCCGATCGTCAGAGTGTTCTTGAACGCGTTCCAGAAGAAGTCGTTCGTGAACAGGTTGTGATAATTGGCGAAGCCGACCCACTTCTCTTTGTTATAGGTGGTCAGCCGTACGTCGTGCAGCGACACCCATGCGGTGTTGATCCACGGATACAGGCTGAAGGCTGCGAAGACGATGAAGAACGGCGCGATGTACGCATAGGCCACTCGTCCGCCTGGTCGGATGCGCCGTCGCCTACTGGCCCCGGTACGCCGGGGTGACACGGGCGCTGCCGTGTCACCCCGGGCGGTCGTCTTGGTGAGCGTCATTCCCCTGCCTTCGAGTGAGCTCGTCCGGCGGGCCGGCGCAGGGGTGCCGCCCGCGCCGGACGAGGTCTCGCTGCCGGCGTGTCAGCCGGTTACCTGCTCGATCGCCTTGAGCGCGTCGTTGAATGCCTTGTCCGGGCTGGTTCCTCTCGTCTCCACGTTGGTCAGCTGCGTGGTGAGCGCGTTCTGGATCTGCGTGTCGTAGAGGCCGATGGGCGGGATCTTCATCTTGCTCGCGATCTCGGTGAAGATCTTGCCGGACGGCGCGTTGCTGAAGTAGGCGTCCATGTGGTTCTGGATGGCCGGGCTCTCGTCAGCCGTCTTGCTGGACGGGAAGTTGCCCACCTTGGTGAACCAGGTCTGCTGCTGCGCAGGGGCGGTCACCCACTCCACGAACTTGATCGCGGCGTCCTTGTTCTTGGCAGAGGACGGGACCCCGACCCACGAGCCACCCCAGTTGGTGCTGCCGCCGGGTAGCACCGGGGCGATGTTCCACTTGCCCTTGTAAGCGTCGCCGGCCTGGCCCTTGATGTAGCCAGCCATCCACGCCGGGCAGGCGATCGTGGCGAAGGCACCGGACTGGAACGCCTTGTTCCACGGGTCGGAGAACTGCTGCAAGCCTGCCGTGATCTTGGCCGCGGCGGCGTCGGTGGCGAACTTCCAGGCGTTCTGCACGCCGTCGCTGTTCTCGACGTCGGGGGTGCCGTCGGGCTTGTCGTAGGCCTCCTTGCCCTGGTACACGGCGGTGCTGAAGATGCTGGCCGCACTGTCGACGAAGTGGCTCTTCGACGGCTTGCTGGACGAGGCCTCGTATTGCTTTCCGAAGTTGATGAAGTCGTCCCAGCTCTTCATCTGCGCCGCGACCTGGTCAGGCTGGTACGGCAGGCCGGCCTCCTTGTACAGGTCGGAGCGGTAGCAGATCGCCTCAGGCCCGATGTCGGTGCCGAGGCCGACG
>JBKOXO010000005.1:0-6057 GCA_046744105.1 Actinomycetota bacterium | reverse complement strand
TCGCGACATTCCGGCCGCGGCTCGTCGGTCCCCCAGCTGGCGTCGCCGTTCTCGCAGCGCTGCTCGTCCTCATGCTCCTCAACCCGCCGGGTTTCGCCTCCGACGAGCATCCGAGCCTCGCGCCGATCGGTCGAGCTGGGCTCGTGCTCGCCTTCGGGACCCTCCTGCTCGGCGCCGTGCATGCGGTACACGCCGCCGTGATACGGCGGCACGCCTGACGAGGACCGCCGCACATACGGCGGCGTGACTGAGCGCGGCTGCCGAACGTGGCCGGTTGTGTCGGCGACGACCTTGGTCACCTGCTCCCGTCAGGCAGCCGGGCCGACCCATCTTGAGCCTCACAGGAAATGACGGGCGCCGTGCGTGACGAGCAGTTGCCTGATAGCGCTGTTCGCAGCCTGCCAGTCAGGGTCCCTCATATCGGCCGACAGGAGGGAACCTGACATCTGAAGGTAGATCTTGTTTCCCTCGTTCATGCGAAACGCCCACAGCCCATTGCGACGATTGAAGGACCAACGCTTGACTTGCGCGCAGTCGATGTTCAGTCGATTCGCTGGATCGTCGCCGACGACGCGCAAGACATCGCCGTCCAGCTCGAGCGTCCCCTTCCAACCTCCGAAGCAGACTCCATACCGAGGCACCCTGACTCTGGTGTTCATACGGCCCAACCTATTGAAGCCGGAACCCCTGTCGCGCATGGGGGCGATCTGCATATCAAGCAGAACCGCGCGCTAACCGCGCCATGTCCGGGTGGGTTCTACGGCGCTGCGTCGGGGTTCGTAGAAGCACCAGACGCCGTTCGACAACTCGCCAGCCGCGAACGTCACTGGACCGTGATCGGTGTCGATGGTCCAGACGTCCAGCACATGCCGTTGCGACGGGTAGGACGGATGGGGCACCTCGATCGACTCGCCCACCGACCTCCAGTCGAAGGCCCACGGATCGACGCCGCCGACCGTTACATCGGCGTCCTCGAAACCTACGTGCACGAAGTGCCAGCCGTCAGCGTCGGAATTAGCCACCGGTGGATCATGGCATGGTGCCGGTGCAGCCCACCCGGGCAATCCGCGAGCTGACAGCGGCATAGAAAGACGTTCTGCGTGTTGGTGCCGGTGTCGAAAGCGATCGTGGGGGTTGATCTGGCCGATGCGATGCAGATGGTGGTGGTCACCGATCACGCGACCGTGGCGCCCGGCGCCTGGTCATCGGCGTCGGCGAACGACGCCCCGGTCGCGCCAATCGGTTTGTCAGCTTCCTTTCAGAATTGGATCACCAGCCGCGCCGGTACCCGGCTGGCCAGCACGTCCGCGAAGGACTCGTTGACCTGGTCGAGCAAGCGGGTCTCGAGACTGACCGTGGTGCGGCCGGCCGCGTGCAGCGCGAAGACCTCGGTGAGATCCTGGCGCGTGCCCACGATCGAGCCGATCACCGACCGGGCGCCGAGGACGGTCGAGAAGATCGGGACGCTGACCGCTGCGTTGTCCGCGGGCAGTGCCACCATCACCAGCCGGCCGCCGTAGGACAGCGAGGCGAGTGCCTGCTCGAAGACCTTCGGGTTCGCGGCCAGCACGACGGCCACGTCGGCGCCGCCGACCTGCTTGATCGCCTCGACCGGGTCGGTCTGCCTGGCGTTGACGAGATGATCGGCGCCGAGCGACTCGGCCAGCTTGAGCTTGGTGTCCTCGATGTCGACGGCGGTGACCAGCCCGCCCACGATGCGGGCGTACTGCACCGCGAGGTGCCCGAGCCCGCCGATGCCGAACACCGCGATCCGCTCCGATGGCGTAACTTGGGCGACCTTGATCGCCTTGTAGGTGGTCACGCCGGCGCAGGTGAGCGGAGCCGCGTCCAGCGATGACACCCCGTCGGGAACGCGGACCACGCCGTGCGCGAAGGCGGCGGCGTACTCGGCATAAGCGCCGTCGACCGAGTAGCCGCTGTTCTGCTGCTTGGGGCACAGCGTCTCCCAGCCCGCGACGCAGTACCGGCAGTTGCCGCACGAGGTGGCCAGCCACGGGATCGCGACGCGGTGCCCCAGCCACTCGGCGGAGACCCCGGAGCCGAGCCCTTCGACGACGCCGATTCCCTCGTGTCCGGGGATGAACGGCAGCTTCGGCTTGATCGGCCAATCCCCGTGCGCGGCGTGGATGTCGGTGTGGCAGATGCCCGAGGTTTCCAGCTTCACCAGCAGCTGGCCCGGCCCGGGCTCGGGTACCGGAACCTCCTTGACGAGCAGCGGATCGGTGAAGCTGGTGACCACTGCAGCCTTCATAACAAACCCTCCGGATCAGAAGAAGCCGAGCGGCTGCTGACCGTAGCTGACCAGCATGTTCTTGGTCTGGCTGTAATGGTCGAGCATCATCTTGTGCGTCTCGCGACCGATGCCGGAGACCTTGTACCCACCGAACGCGGCGCCGGCCGGGTACTCGTGGTAGCAGTTCACCCAGACGCGGCCCGCCTGGATCTTGCGGGCGACCCGGTAGGCGCGGGAGGCGTCACGCGACCACACGCCGCCGCCGAGGCCGTACAGCGTGTCGTTGGCGATCTCGACCGCCTCGGCCGCGTCCTTGAACGTGGTGACCGCGAGCACCGGCCCGAAGATCTCCTCCTGGAACACGCGCATCTTGTTGTGTCCCTTGAGGACGGTCGGCTCGTGGTAGAAGCCGTTCGCCAACTCCGGACCGAGCTTGGCCGGGTGCCCGCCGGTCAGCAGCTCGGCGCCCTCGGTCAGTCCGATCTCGACGTAGGAGGCGATCTTGTCCAGCTGCGCCTTGGACACCTGAGGACCCATCATCGTCTCGGTGTCCAGGGAGTGGCCCTGCTTGATCGCGCGCACGCGGGTCAGCGCCCGCCCGATGAACTCCTCGTAGATGTCCTCCTGGATCAGGGCCCGCGACGGGCAGGTGCAGACCTCGCCCTTGTTGAAGGCGTAGAGCACCAGGCCCTCGACCGCCTTGTCCAGGAAGCCGTCTTCGGCGGCCAGCACGTCGGAGAAGAAGATGTTCGGCGACTTGCCGCCGAGCTCTAGCGTCACCGGAATCAGGTTCTGCGCGGCGTACTGCATGATCAGCCGGCCGGTGACCGTCTCACCGGTGAAGGCGACCTTGGCGATGCGTGGGCTGGTCGCCAGCGCCTTGCCGATCTCACCGCCCGGGCCGTTCACGACGTTGATCACGCCGTCGGGCACCACGTCGCCGATCACCTCGAGCAGCTTCAGGAGCGACCACGGAGTCGGCGAGGCCGGCTTGACGATCGTGCAGTTGCCGGCCGCCAGCGCCGGGGCGATCTTCCACGCCGCCATCAGCAGCGGGAAGTTGAACGGGATGATCTGCCCGACCACGCCCAGCGGCTCGCGGAAGTGATAGGCCACCAGCGGCGGACCGAACGCCGTCTCGGTCGGGATCTCGGTGATCTCGCCCGTCTCCGCGCGGATCGCCGCGGCGAAGTAGCGGAAGTGGTCGGCCGCGTAAGGAATGTCGGCGGCCAGCGTCTCACGCACCGGCTTGCCGTTGTCCCAGCTCTCGGCGACCGCCAGCTCTTCCGTGTGCGCCTCGATCCGGTCCGCGATGGCATTGAGCACCTTCGCGCGTGCGGTCGCCGACGCCTCGCCCCACGACTCCCTGGCCGCATGCGCGGCGTCCAAGGCGGTTTCGATGTCGGCGGGCGTGGAGCGCGGCACCTCACAGATCACCTGCCCGGTCACCGGCGTGATGTTGCTGCTGTAGCGGCCCTCCTGCGGCGCGAGCCACTTGCCACCGATGAAGTTCTCATACCGTGGCGCCACGTCGACCACGCTGCCAGGCTTACCTGGCTCGACATACCTCATGTCCTTCTCCTTCCGGGGCGAGCCCGTAGGCCGATGCCGCGACGGTAGGCACCGCAACGTTGTCGCCACGTTGCAGAACTCATCCGGCCGTCTTCGCGAGTTGTTCGACCCAGGGCGCGCAATGACACCGCGTAGGTCGAACAACTCGCCTGTGGGAGTGCGGCCGAATTCGTCACCTACCCAGGAAGCGCGCGCTCACTGCCGCGGCCGCCTGCTGCGGTGAGCCGGCCGGCAGGTGGCGCACCAGCACCTCCCAGGCGTAGATGTCGTCCGCGCCCCAGGGCGTGTCGACCCAGCGGCGCAGCAGGGCCGGGTCGTGGCTGGCGAGCACCGCCGCGCGCAGCTGCTGCTCGAGCACCGTCCGGAACTCGATGATCGCCGGCGCCTCCGAAGACGGAAGCAGCGGGCCGGTGTACCTAGTGAGCGCCTCGGCCACCTCGCCCGCGGCGAGCAAAGCACGGACCGCACCGAAGTCCGTCCGCACCTGACGGCGCAGCTCGTACGGCCGCGAGCCGAGCACGTCCGGCCCCAGCAGCGCGCGCAGTCGCGACATCTCGGCGCGCAACGTCACCGGATGGATATCGTCGCCGTACAGGTCAAGGCCCAGCCGCTCGCCGCTCACCCCGCAGCCAGCCAGCAGCAGGGCGACCATGATCTCGCTGTGCCGGGGGCTGAGCCGCTCGCTGCGGCCGGTGACGCGCAGCTCCGCGGCGTCCGTGCCGAGCGCGCGCAGCCCGACCGCAGCGGTGGTCGGCTGGGGATCGTCCTCGGCGGCACACACGAGCAGGTAGCCGCTGCCACGGACGACGCGCTCGACAACGACCGCCCGACCGTCGGCCAGCTGCGCCCGGCCGGGTGCGAGATCGGCCAGGTGCCGCGTGGCAATGCCCGCAGCCGCGTGCAGCACCCGGCCACGTGGAGCCACCAGCGCCAACGGCCGGCAGTCACGTTCCAGGCGACGCAGGTACCTCTCACGGGCCACCCCGTCGGCGACCTCCCACCGGCGGGCGAGTTCCGCCTCGGCGGCCCGCGCCGTCGCGCGAACGACGGCCAGCGACTGGCGCGTGGCGACGCGGCTGTCGCCAGTGACGTCAATGACACCGAACACGTCGCCGGTGTGCGGATCACGCACCGGCACCGCCGAGCACGACCAGGGCTGCACCGCCGCCATATAGTGCTCCGGGCCACGGATCTGCACGTCCCGGCCGAGTTCCAGCGCAGTGCCGGGTGCGTTGGTCCCCGCCAGCGCCTCGCCCCACGCCGCGCCGGCCACGAAGTTCATCCGCTCGGCCCGGCGGCGCGTCGTGAGATCACCCTCCACCCACAGCAGGATCCCGTCGGCGTCGCCGACCGCCCAGATGTGCCCGTCGTCGGCCGCCGAATCGCCCAGCAACTCCCGAAACAGCGGCAACAGGGCCGCCATGGGATGCGCCCGGCGATGCTGCTCCAGCTCGTCGGCGACCAGGCGCACCGGCGGAAGCTCGCTCTCATCCGGACTGACGCGCGCCGCCGCGCACCGCCGCCACGAGCCCGCAACCACCGGCCGCACGAATCCCGGCGCGGTCTGCGACGTCACGAACTGCTCATGCGCATGCCGCAGTCGCCGATCCTCATCGCCAACGCCCTGGCCGGGCGCCAGCCGACGCTGCTCTCGATCCATTCGACCCGCCCGTGTCGTCATCTCGACAGTTCCATTCGCGCGGATGGGCCGGTACCGAGGCATCTGCCGGAGGTCACAAGGGCGCAGGGCCAAGGTCCCTGACGAGCGGACAGAGACCTGCCTTGGCGGATCGGCTTGGGCACAGGGGAGTTATCCGCCTGATCGGATGAGTCCTGCTGTCGCGGTGGACGTTCATCGGTGTTCGTGCGTGACTGGGCGGCCTGATCCACATAGCTGATCAATGCTCGACTGTCCTTTTGGACGGACGCTGGGCGCCGCCGAGTCCCGGGAACCGCGGACCTTGGGAGGTCCGCCTCGGGACCTTCGCCTGTGGATTTGATGTGCGGGGAGTCTCACGCTGCTGTGTGTATCGGTGGTTCGAGCCGGGGCTCCGGGCCGCGATGACCCCCCTCGGACCCAGGACGATCCGGGGGGTCGAGATGGGTGACATCACACGACGACGGTTCATCGGCTATGGGGCGGGCGTGGGCGCTGCGCTCGCGTTTCCCTGGACGTGGGCAACGCCGAGCGCATCGGCGGCCGCGGGCGGCGAGCTGGCGAAGTATGTGCA
>JBKOXO010000119.1:0-22146 GCA_046744105.1 Actinomycetota bacterium | reverse complement strand
CCAGAAGATCTACCGCCAAGGGCTGGGCGACCCGAAGCTGCAGCAGGACCAGTCCGGCCGCGACGAGTCGTTCGCAGAGTTCTCGAAGGGCAAGATCGGCATGCTCATGGAGAGCGACTACTTCTGGCGCTCGATCATTTGCCCGGACAGTTCACAGTCCGGCTGTAGTGCGACGGCGATGCCCGACCGCAACGCCGTAGTGGGCTACGCGCTCATCCCGGCCGAGAAGCCCGGCATGGGGCTCGACGGCCAGGACTTCGTGAGCGTCTCGGGCGGCACCGGGTGGCTGCTCAGCCCGGGCACGAAGTACCCGCAGCAGGCGTGGGAGCTGCTTGCCTACATGTCATCGGAGGCCGCGCAGGCGCAACTGTCGAAGGCGCAGATCCGCATCTCGGCGCGGGACGACGTGAACAAGGCGACGCTCGCAGGCGACCCGCTGCTGACGTTCATCGCGCAGAAGGTCCTGCCGATCACGGTGTATCGCCCGTCCGATGCGAACTACGACGCTGTGTCCATGGCGGTGCAGCAGGCGACGGCCGACGTGGTCTCCGGGAAGAGCCCGGCAAGCGCGGGGAAGACGTACCAAGACAGTCTGGAGAAGGCGGTTGGCGGCGCCAGCCACGTCCAAACCGGTTGAGCTCGCGCCCGTAGCCCGGCGCCGGCGGCGTGATCAGGACGTCGCCGGCCTCGGGCGCTGGCGCGCGAGTGCCTTCGCCGCGCCGGCGCTCGTTGTCGTTGGGATCTTCCTGGTGTTCCCGGCGCTGTGGACGCTCTATCTCGGGCTGCTCGACTACAGCCTCGGCGGCAAGACCGCTCAGTCCCCGCAGTTCGTGGGGCTGCGCAATTACCGCGACGCACTCAGCGACCCGCTGTTCACCAAGGCGCTGTACCTGACGCTTCTCTACGTCGGGTTCTCGGCGGTGATCGGCCAGAACGTGCTGGGCTTCCTGCTGGCGTGGTACTTCCGCGGCGCACGCGGGTGGGTGCGCGCGACGCTGAGCGTGCTGGTGCTGCTGGCGTGGATTCTGCCCGGCTCGGTAGTGGCGTTCCTGTGGCAGGCGCTGCTCGACCGGCAACAGGGCACGCTGAACACGATCCTGCACACCACCGGGACGGCGTGGACGATCGACCACCCGATGGCAGTGATCATCGTCTTCAACATCTGGCGCGGCACGGCGTTCTCGTTGCTGCTCTATTCAGCCGCGCTGAACACCGTGCCGGCGTCGCACCTAGAGGTGGCGCGGCTAGCGGGCGCGCGGCCGTGGCAGCAGCTGCGCGACGTGGTGCTGCCGACGATACGCCGACACATACTCACGAACACGCTGCTCATCACACTGTGGACGTTCAACGACTTCACGCCGTACCTGCTCACCGCCGGCGGCCCCAACAACGAGTCCCAAACGCTGCCGATCTTCATCTACCGGACCGCACTGCTCGGGCAGCAACGCCTCGGCTACGGCTCGGCGTTCTCGCTGCTGCTGCTGATCGCCAACCTGATCATCGCCGTGATCTACATCCGCCTGCTGAGAGCCCGCCGATGAGTGACCACGAACGCGATGAGCGCTCGCGCGAAGAGCCCCGCCGCCGCGACGCGGCCCGCGCCGCAGGCGCGGAGCTGAGCCGCGGATCCACCCGAGCGCAGCGAGCGGTGGAGACGGGGATTCGCCCCAGCCGGGTGGTTCAGCGTATCGGCGTGTACGTCGCGGTGTGCGTGGCCACCGTGTTCTTCGCGCTGCCGCTGCTCTGGCTGGCGCTCACCCCGTTCTCGAAGCATCCGTCCTACCGCGCGAGCCTGAACGGCCTGTCGCTGGACAACTTCGACAAGCTGTTCCACAACCCGCAGCTGTGGCGCTCGCTGCGCAACTCCGTGTACCTGGCCTTCGGTACCGCACTGCTCGTGGTCGCCTTGGCGGCGCTTGCGTCCTACGCGCTCTCGCGGGTGCGCATCCCGGGGCGTGACCAGATCCTCTACGCACTGCTGTTGCTGTCGTCGATCGTGACCGGGACGGCGGCCATGGTCCCGATCTTCCTGATGCTGTATCAGCTGAACCTGCTGGACAGGCAGTTCGCCGTGGTGCTTGTGCTCAGCGGCGGGCTGTTGCCGGCGGCGGTGTTCATCCTCAAGGACTTCGTCGACTCGATCCCACGCTCGTACGAGGAGTCGGCTCGCGTGTTCGGGGCATCGCCCGGGCAGGTCCTGCGGCACATCGTGCTGCCGCTGATCCGCCCGGGCATGGCGACGATCGGGGTGTGGGCGCTGGTGCAGGTGTGGGGCAACTTCCTGATCCCGTTCATCCTGCTCAGCAGCGACGCCAAGCAGCCCGCCGCGGTCGTGATGTACACGTTCTACGACACCGGCGGACAGCCCAATTTCGCGTTGATCTCGACATTCGCGCTCGTGTACTCGATCCCTGTCGTCGTGCTCTACCTGCTCGTCAACCGGCGATATGGCTTCGCGTTCCAAGGAGGCATCAAGGGATGACTCGTGGATTGAGCAACATCTGGCAGCGTGAGACTGCCAGATGTTGCGCGATTCGGGGGTGGCGGGGCTGATGGCAAGTGTCGAGTTGCGCTCGCTGGTGAAGCAGTTCCCGAACGGTGTTCGGGCCTTGGACGGCATCGACCTGACCATCGGCGACGGTGAGTTCTTCGCGCTGCTGGGCCCGTCCGGGTGTGGCAAGACGACGTTGCTGCGCACGCTCGCCGGGCTGGAAGCCGCGACCGAGGGCGCGCTGCTGATCGGCGACGAGGACGTGACGACACGGCCGCCCGGCGAGCGGGACGTGGCAATGGTGTTCCAGGACTACGCGCTGTTCCCGCACATGACGGTGACTCAGAACATCGCGTACCCCTTGCGTATCAAGGGTGTCGGCCGTGGCGAGCGCAATGCACGGGCGGCGGAGACCGCGCGCGGGCTGAGCCTCGAACCGCTGCTCGAGCGGCGCCCGGCACAGCTGTCGGGCGGCCAGCAGCAGCGCGCCGCGCTCGCTCGGGCGATAGCCGTGCACCCACGGGTCTTCCTCTTCGACGAGCCGTTGTCGAACCTGGACGCGCGGCTGCGCCTGGAGGCTCGCACGTTTCTGAAGAAGCTGCAGCAATCGCTCGGCGTCACCACGGTGTTCGTCACCCACGACCAGGCCGAGGCGCTGGCGATGGCCGATCGCATGGCGGTGATGGACTCCGGCCGGATCCGGCAGGTCGGCACCCCACGCGAGGTCTTCCAGCGCCCGGCCAACGCGTTCGTCGCCAACTTCATCGGGGCCACGCCGATGAACCTGCTCGACGCCGTGGTGTCCCCAGCCGGGCTCGATTTCGACGGCTTCACGCTGCCGGTGCCTGCCGGCTTCGACGTGCACGACGGCGACAAAGTGGTGTACGGCATGCGGCCGGAGTATCTGCGCGTGTCGAGATCCGAGGGTGCGGTGCGCGGTACGGTCACTACGGCCGAGAACCTGGGCGTCAGCGTGCTGCTCAGGATCGAGGCGGGCTCGCAGTCGATCGGCGCGGTCGTGCCCGAGGCAGACGAGCCGGAGCTCGGCGCAACGGTGTGGCTCACCCCTGCGCCCGGCCGAGAGCTGCTGTATCGGGCGGATGACGGCGAGCTCGCCGAGTGAGCGAGCATCGCGCGCAGTGGGGCGACGAAGCGGTTCCGAGGGCGGCCACACCCCGAGTACCGGCAACGCGTCGGCGCCGGGAAGGATCGCAGCCATGCACGACGATCACATCCTGATCGAGCAGCGACTGCGCCGCATGCTGGCCCGTATCCACCGCGCCGTGTACTCGCAGCGCGTGGCCCTAGACGTCGCGGCCTGGCCGGTCGACGACGAGCCGGTACCCGTGGCACAGGCTCTGGCGGCACCGTACGCCCCCGTACGCGTGGGTGACTCGTGGGGGCCGCCGTGGTCCACGACCTGGTTCCGCGTCACCGGCGCGGTACCGGGGGAGTGGAAGGGTCGCAGGGTCGAGGCCCTCGTCGACATCGGCTTCGACGTCAACCGCACCGGCTTCCATGCCGAGGGGTTGGTGTACGCCGCTGACGGATCGCCCGTCAAGGGCCTGAACCCGCGCACGCAATGGGTGCACGTGCCGGACGACCAGCCAGTCGAGCTGTATATCGAAGCTGCCGCGAACCCGGTGATCCTCGGCCCCGACAACCTGTTCTGGACCACACCGCTGGGTGACCGTGACACGGCAGGCTCCCAGCCGCTGTACCGGCTGGAGCGGGCCGAGCTTGCGGTGTTCGAGCCCGAGGTCTGGGAGCTGTTCCATGACCTGGAGGTGCTGGGCGACCTTGCGGTCGAGCTGGACCTGGCCGACCCGCGACGCTGGCAGCTGCTGCGGGCGATCGATCGGGCACTGGATCGCGTCGACGTTCAGGCGATCGCAGCCACGGCGGTCGTGGCGCGCGAGGAACTGCGCGATGTGCTGGCGACGCCCGCCCGGGCGTCCGCGCATCGGATCAGCGCGGTGGGACACGCGCACATCGACTCGGCCTGGCTGTGGCCGACGCGCGAGACGATCCGCAAGGTGGCCCGCACGTGCGCGAACGTGACCGAGCTGATGGACAGCCATGCTGAGCTTGTCTACGCGATGTCGTCGGCGCAGCAGCTGGCCTGGCTCAAGGAGCATCGGCCGGAGGTATTCGCCCGGGTGGCCGATCGGGTCAAGGCCGGCCAGTTCGTGCCGGTCGGCGGGATGTGGGTGGAGTCCGACACGAACATGCCTGGCGGCGAGGCGCTGGCCCGGCAGTTCGCGTACGGCAAACGGTTCTTCCTGGACGAGTTCGGTGTAGAGACCGAAGAGGTGTGGCTGCCCGACTCATTCGGCTACACCGCGGCGCTGCCACAGCTGATCGCCCTGTCCGGATCAAGGTGGTTCCTGACCCAGAAGATCTCGTGGAACCAGACGAACAAGTTTCCGCACCACACGTTCTGGTGGGAGGGCCTGGACGGCACTCGCGTCTTCACGCATTTCCCGCCGGTGGATACGTACAACTCGAAGCTGTCTGGGGCGGAGTTGGCGTACGCGGTGCGCAACTTCGCCGACAAGGGCGGCGCGAGTGGGTCGCTGGTGCCGTTCGGGTACGGCGACGGCGGCGGTGGCCCGACGCGGGAGATGCTCGCGCGGGCGCGGCGGCTTTCCGACCTGGACGGCTCGCCGCGGGTGGTGATCGAACGTCCCGCCGACTTCTTCGCCCGTGCCGAGGCGGAGTATCCGGACGCCCCGGTATGGTCCGGCGAGCTGTACCTGGAGTTCCACCGCGGCACCTACACGTCCCAGGCGAAGACCAAGCAGGGCAACCGCCGCAGCGAGCACCTGCTGCGGGAGGCGGAGCTGTGGTGCGCCACCGCGGCCGTGCGCCTCGGTGCGCCTTACCCGTACGAGCCGCTTGACCGGATCTGGAAGCTCGTGCTGCTGCAGCAGTTTCACGACATCCTGCCGGGATCGTCCATCCACTGGGTGCACCGCGAGGCCGTTGTCAACTATGCCGCCGCCGCGGCCGAACTGGAGGCACTGATCGCGGACGCGACCCGTGCACTGGCCGGCGCCGGCGACACGACGTTGGTCTTCAACGCGGCGCCGCATGCGCGCAGTGGTGTGCCGGCGCTCGGCGCCTGGCCGCGCAGCGACCAGCCCTCGCCGACGACGGTCACCCCGCAGGACGGCGGTTACGTCCTCGACAACGGCATGCTGCGCGTGACGATCGACCGGCGCGGCCTGCTCACGTCCGTTCGCGACGGTAGCCGCGAGGTGCTCGCGACGGTCGGTAACCTGCTGCAGCTGCACCCCGACACCCCGAACATGTTCGACGCCTGGGACATCGACGCCTTCTACCGTCATACGGCCACCGACCTTTCCGGCGACGTGTCCGCGAGCGATCACGGCGTGCGGGTGACTAACCGCATCGGCGCGTCCACCATCACGCAGCTGATCACGCTGGACGAGGGTCGCGTCGTCTTCGACACCGACATCGACTGGCACGAGCGAGAGAAGCTACTCAAGGCCGGCTTCGACCTGGACGTCACCGCCGACCGCGCCGCCTCCGAGATCCAGTTCGGGCACGTCTACCGGCCCACCCATGGCAACACGAGCTGGGACGCCGCCAAGTTCGAGACGTGCGCCCACCGCTTCGTCCACGTCGGGGAACCGGGCTATGGCGTCGCCGTGGTCAACGACTCCACCTACGGCCACGACGTGACCCGACGGCCTCGCGGCGGCGGCGGCATCTGCACGGTCGTCCGGCTCTCCCTGCTCCGCGCGCCGCGCAGCCCCGACCCGGAGACCGACCAGGGCCACCACCACCTGCGCTACGCGCTCGTCCCCGGCGCGGGCATCCTCGACGCCGCCCGCGAGGGCTACCGCATCAACCTGCCTGAGCGGGAGGTTGTCGGCACCGCCCCGGTCGAGCCGCTCGTCCTGGTGGACAACGACGGCGTCATCGTCGAGTCCGTCAAACTCGCCGACGACCGCTCCGGCGACGTCGTGATCCGGCTCTACGAAGCCCTGGGCGCGCACACCACCGCTACCGTCCGGCTCGGTTTCCCCGCCGGGAGCGTGCACGCCGTCGACCTGCTCGAACGCCGCGTGGCCGGCACGGAGGTGGCGGGCGAGGCGATCCGCCTCGCACTGCGGCCGTTCCAGATCGTGACGCTGCGTGCCCTCCGTGGCACCTGACCCCTGCCGGCCACCTACGCTGGGTGTGCCCCCGTAGCCCAACGGCAGAGGCAGACCCCTTAAAAGGGTCCGAGTGTCGGTTCGAGTCCGACCGGGGGCACCTCCAGGAATCCCGCCAGAACCAGGACCCTCCGGCGCGGTGGCTCACCCGCCAGCCGGCCAACCCCCGTCGCCGGCGTGCCGAGCAGCGCCCGGCCGCGGCTCGAGCTGGATGCGCTGGCCGGTACGCTCGGCCCGGCGCGGACCCAGCCCACACCCGCGCAGGCTGCGATGTCAGTCGCCCGGCCCGGAAGGCAGAATGAGCCCGTGGACAAATGACCGGGATTCGGCGTGGTGCGTCTGCTGCCGAGGCGCTGGTTTTAGTGCGGGGGTCGTGCCGGATGGAAGGACACTTAGCGTGCACATGCACCGCTACCGAGTGGTGGTGTCGGGTGGATTGGGAGCGACCGCCCGCTGCGCGTTCGAGGGGATGAAGATGGAGCCGGTCGGCCGCGACACGGCGCTGATCGGCGACATGGATCAGGCTGCGCTCTATGGCGTGCTGAATCGCGTCTATGCGCTCAACCTCGAACTCGTCGAGGTCGTCCGGCAGCCACCGGAATCCGTCCAGGCGCGGGTCGGCGGCGAGCCAATTGAGCTCGTTCCCGACCCGACGGCTTAGTGCTCGGCGAACACCTCGCGCAGCTTCGCATCGATGATCGAGTCGATGCTCGCTCGCGAGCTCGCCGCGTCGCGTCGCCCGCGAGGGGTGAACCGGCTAGCTGGATCGCGGGCGCCCTGTCGGGCGTGAGTCCAGCGGATGGCGCGGCGCCTGCCTCACCTCGACGAGCTCTAGGCCAAGCGCACGCACCCGATCGAGGAGGGCGTGCAGGTCGGCCTGCTCCAGATCCCCGGACAGCACTGTGGACGTCGGCTCCACGTCGACTGTCAGGTCGGCGAACGCCTGCCGAGCCGCGGGCCCGAGGGAGCCGACGACTCGCACCTCGTACGAGACTCTGGCCACCGTCCCTCCTTCCAAGCAGGGACTGAGCCAGCGTGGCAGCTGCCGGCGGTAGCCGGATCACTCGGCGATGGTGAAACCACGGCGAGGTTACTCACCGACTGTGCGCGGGCGCCGGCGGACCCGCCGCACCTCGACGAGCTCCAGGCCGAGTGCGCGGACGCGCTCCAGCACGCCGTGCAGTGCTGCCTGGTCAAAGTCCCCGGTGATCGTGGCCAGGCCGCCTTCGGACGACATCTCCCACCCGGCGAACAGATCGCTCGCAGCCTCGTCGAGCTCACCCGCGACCAGGATCTCGTAGCGCGTTGCCACAGCAGTTCTCTCGACGGCGCCTTCATCCCAGTGCGAGGCTGCCTGTTCTCGTGGCCATGTTGCTCATGCGGAGCGGGTGAGCTGCGTCAGAGTAGTTCGAACTCCCGCGCCCGCAGGACCGCCTCCCGGCGCCGGCGAGCCGCCAACTTGCGGTAGATCGCGGCCAGGTGCGTCTTGATGGTGTTCACCGACACGCACAGCTCGTCGGCGATCTCCGCCGTCGACATGCTCGTCGCGAGAAACCGAAGGACGGCCAGCTCGCGATCGGTGAGCGGTTCCGGAAAAGGCGTCGAGGCAAACCTTCTGATGCCCGCCGCTGCTGCTGCCGGTTCCCCTGCCGCGGCCGCTTTCGGCCAGCGGGCTGCGACGGTGGGATGCCGTGCGATCAGCGCGGCGAACACGTCGGTGGTACGCACGAACGGAAGGGTGATCTCGCCGTCGGCGATCTCGACGGCGCGCATGATCATTTCCAGTGCCCGACCAGTATCGTCCCGGGTCTTGGCGATCTCGGCATCACAGAGGATCGCCTCGATCAGCAGAAATCGCCCGAGCTGCGCGGTCTCTCCAGTGATCGCGCGACGCACGCACTTCTCCGCGTTGGGCAGGTCGCCGAGTGCTAGATAGGCGCGCGAGCAGGAGACGGCGACGGGAGCGGCGAAGCGCGTGCTCCGGTAACGGTGCAGTAGCCGCAGCGCCCCGTGTGGCCGGCCCAGCCCGGTCTCGATCGCCGCGAGGATCATGTCGCGGTGGACAGCGAGCACGCCGGGGCCGCCGCGGCTGAGCTTCGGCATGCAGTGCAGCACGATCCGCGCCTCGCTGTACTGCCCGCACCCGACCAACATCTGAGCCTGGGTGACGGAGAGCAGCATGGCAAGGGCCGAATCCCATTCGGGGGCGGTGCTGCTCCGCGCGTGTTGCGCGGCGCGGGCCGCGACCGCGAAGTCGCCCGCGGCGAAGGCACGGAGAGCGACGGCAAGATCGAGGGTCAACGGTGCGCTCAGATCGCTGTCGAACCGCAGCAACTCGCCGGCTCGCAGCGTCGCGTCGTCTGCCCTGGACGGCCGCGAGCGGTAGGCATTGAGCAACGCGGTTGTCCCGAGTACCTCGAGCTCGACGGCGCGACCGTGCTCCGACTCGGCGGCGTGCCAGGCGTCGCGCAGCAACGTGTCGACCTTCTCATACTTGCCCTCCCAGAACTGGGCCCGGGCGCGCGCGAGCAGGACGCAGGCGCGGAGCCCGGGAACCAGACCGATCCGGGAGCCCGTCTCAACGTCCAGGAGCCGGGCGGCCGTCGCCTCGACGAGCGGAGCGTCCCCCGCCTTCTCGGCGAGTATCAGCTCGGCCAGGCTCGCCGTCAGCAACAGTTCGGGGTCGTCGAGTGTCGGCGCGATGGTGTGCGCGTCGCCGAGGCGCTGAGCGGCCGTTTCGGTGTCCGCCGTGATCGCCGCAAGCGCCAACCCGGCCGTCCGCACCTCCGCCGCGCGTACCTCGTCGCCATCGATCGCAACCTGCTCCACGAGGTCCGCGGCCCTGGCGGGATCGGGGAGGTCGTGGCGGTGCACGTAGGTGCGGGCAAGTCCGCCCCGGGCCAGCAACGACGCGATCCCGGACCCGTCGCCGGCATTTGCCGCCCACTTCACCGCATTGCGCACGTCGCCTTGCCGGTTGTACCAGCCTGCCGCGCGTCGATAGAGCGTGGGCACGAGGTGAGGTGCCTGCTGGCGCATCAGGTGCTGGAGGATCTCCGCGAACAACTGGTGGTAGCGGAACCGGGTCTGTGCCGGGTCGAGTGAGCTGACGAACGAGTTGGCCCGTGCCAGTTCTGCGAGAATTGCGGCAGAACCTTCGGATCCGGTGATCGCATCGGCCAGCGGGCCGCTCACCTCTTCCAGAAAGCCGGTCTGTATCAGCAGGCGGCGAACTCGTCGTGGCTGATGGAGCAGCACCTCGTTCATGAGGTATTCGCCGATGCTGCCCTGGTCAACGGCGAACTCGGCGACGAAGTCGGCCGGTCGAGCGGTGCCCGCCATCCGCATGGCGGACAGGCGTATGCCGGCGGCCCAACCCCCGGTCCGCGCGGCGAGCACGTCGAACGCGGTGTTCGGCAGCGTCACCCCGTGCGCCGCGAGCAGGGCGCGCGCCTCGGATTGAGTCATCGCAAGATCGCTGGCGCGCAGCTCACGCATTCGCCCTTCCAGCCGATAGCGATAGAGCGGCAGCAGCGGGTCGCTGCGGGCGGCCAGCACGAGCCGCAGTCGCGGGTGCCACGATCGCACCAGGTCGTCCAGTCCCTCGAGCAGGTTCGGATGCGACAGCAGGTGCGCGTCGTCGATGACCAGCGGGAGCGGGACTCGGGGCGGCGGGTGGCGCGAGAACAGCGATTCGAACAGCATCGTGGCGTCGCCGCCCAGGGCGGACGGCGGCAGGTCGTCGTCCCAGGCGCTGGCGGCGTGAACCGCGGACAAGAACAGTCGCCAGAAGCGTCGTGGCTCGTTTTCGGCCGGCGTCACCGTGATCCACGCGACCGGATAGTCCTGACGGTGTGCCCACTCGCTGAGCAGCACTGTCTTCCCGGCACCTGGGCCGGCAGCCACGAGCGTGAGCGGCGAATCGCGGACGTCGTTCAGCGCCGTGATCAATCGCAGCCGTGGCACGTGCAGCGGTGGCACTGGCGGCACCACCAGCCGAGGATCGGTCAGTCCGCTCGTCATCGGGTGCCTCCCCCGGGCCAACGAGGACTCGCACGACAAATCTACGCTCAGTAATCGCAACTCACCTTAGCGTTATAAATTCATTATCACCAGCCTCATAGTCTCCGCGGAACGGGGCGCTAGGAAGCATTTCGGAAGCAAAATTCGGCAAGTCGCGGACGGTCGCGATGCTTTGCTCGGGCGACCTCATCCGCCAAGGGTGAGCGGGGTGCGGCGCTACTCGGGCAAGAATCTGACCGTGCTGGGCCGGTTAGCCATCCGCCTGATCGTGCTCGCGGTCATCATCGGAATCGTGGCCGCGATCGTGCCAGGCATCGACGTGCACGGCGGGTTCGTCTGGCTGGTATGGATCTCGCTGATCTTCTCACTGGTCAACCTGATCCTCGGACCGATCTTGCGCCTGCTCAGCCTGCCGCTGATCATCCTTACGCTCGGCCTCATCCTTCTGGTCATCAATGCAGCCCTGCTGGCGATCACGGCAGGGCTGACCGAGCACCTGGATATCGACAACTTCGGCTCCGCGCTGTTGGGTGGCCTGCTGATCGCCGTCTTCAGCTGGCTGGCCGAGTTGCTGCTGCCCGTCCGCGCGAGCAGCACGAAGGGGAACAGACGAGCGCGGGCATAGCGGTCAGCTGCACAGTCCGCCGAACCGCCCCGTCAGGCTCACCGGCCACGGCCGGTCTTGCCATCACCCAGCGGGAGTGAGCTCCGGGCTGCGGTTGGTCACCCGACGGAGGTGAGCCGTCTCGGCTGTCGCGCTGGGACGCTCTGCCCATGACTCAGCCGAATTCAGCGCCGGAGCAGATCGGGGCGCTCGCCGAGGGTGACGCACCAGTGCTTGAGACGCTGACGCAGATGACCGTCAACACGCTGGAGCGGTCCGGCCTGGACATGCAGACCTACATGGTGGCCCGGATCGCGGCCCTCGTCGCGATTGATGCCGCGCCGGCGTCCTACCTGCTGAACCTCGGCACCGCGGCCGAGCTGGGGGTGCCCATGGAGACCGTGCGGGGCACCCTGGTCGCGATCGCGCCCGTCGTGGGTACCGCGCGGATCGTCTCGGCGGCGAGCAAGCTCGTCCGTGCGCTTGGACTGGCCGAACTTATGGCTGAGGACGACGCCTGAGCGATGAGCGTGCGGCCAAGCTGCCGTGAGCGTCTGGGCCGCGCTGTGGTGGGGAGCCTTCTCGTCGGCATCGCTGTACATCGGGGAGGCACTGGCAGCGCCGATGCGCACTGCGCATCGTGCGACCGGCCAGGTGATGGGCTTCGGGGCGGGGACGCTGCTCAGCGCAGTCGCCTACGAGCTGATTCCCGAATCCAACCTGAGCCACGGGCTCGGGGTCGGCGTCGGGTTCCTGCTCGGCGCGCTGACCTACTACGTCGGCGACCGGCTCATCGACCAGAGCGGTGGCGCCGACCGCCAGTCGATCGACGTGTCGAGCGGCGGCGGTTCGGGCGCTGCGATGTTCCTTGGCGCGCTGCTCGACGGTATCCCTGAGGCGTTCATTCTCGGCACCACGCTGGCGTTGGGTGGCGGCGTCAGCGTCGCGTTCGTGGCCGCAGTGTTCGTGTCGAACATCCCGCAAGGTATTGCCGGGACGACCAGCCTGCAGGATGCCGGCTACGCGGATCGGCGCATCTTCCGGATGTGGACGACGCTCACCATTGCCTGCGCCGTGGTAGCGGCGCTGGGCTACGTCGTGGCGCATTCCGCACACGTGCAGGGTATCTACGCCGAGGCGTTCGCCGGCGGGGCGGTGTTGACCATGCTGGCCGACTCGATGATGCCGGAGGCGTTCGAACACGGCGGCAGGCCGGTCGGCCTGTACACGGTGCTCGGATACCTGGTTGCAGCAGGCCTCACTGTCGCGCAGTGAGCGTCTACATACCGCCGGGCTGCAGTTTCGGCTTCCGCGCCGTGCTCGATGAGGGCCCGCAGCACAACGATGTCGAGGATGATCACGGTCACCGACCGGAACGGGTACGCCGTCTAGCTCACCCGAAACCGGTGATGACCCCCGTGCGGCGGCTTTCTACGGTCTAAAGCCAGTCCGGCGAACCCGCCGGTCCGGGGACGAGAAGGCGACCATGGACGTGCGACCCGTCGAGCCGATCGTGCTCATATTTCCCGGCTCGCACGAGTTCGCGGCGGCCAAGGCAAGGCTGCTCGCATAGGGGTTGCGCCATGGACAGGTTCTGGCACGCGGGTGACCTGACGGACCTCGCATACCAACGGCAACGCGACCGGCTCGACGTCTACCCGGGCAGTTGACCAATGTCCGAGTCAACCGAGCCGAGCGACGCCGAGGCGCTGGAGCGTGAACTGGCCCAGCTGCGCGGGCGGAACGCCGAACTGGAAGCGATTCACCAGGCGTCGCCGGTGCAGCGCGTCGGCCGCATCGCCCGGTCGAGTGCCGCGGTAATCCTGATTGTGGTCGGCGTGCTGTGCCTGGTGCTCGCGCCGCTGGCGATCTGGGGCCGCAACCTGGTGCTCAACACCGACCGCTACGTCGAGACGCTCAAGCCGGTCGCGAGCGATCCCGGCGTCCAGGACGCGGTCATCCGTGCTGTCGACAACCAGGTCACCAGCCACCTCGACGTCAAGTCGTACATCAGCGACGTGCTGCCGCCCAGAGCGGCACAGGCGCTCGCCGGGCCTCTGCAGAGCGCGGCCAACGGGCTGGTCACCAGGATCACCACGGAGTTCGTGCAAAGCGACGCGTTCCAGACTCTGTGGGTAGAGATCAACCGCGCCGCACATCAACAGATCAAGTATGTGCTCACCGGCACACGCCCCGCCAATGCCGCGGTGCGCACCAACGGGGACAAGATCGAACTCGACCTGTCGGTGGTTGTGGAGAATGTCAAGAACCGGCTGGTCGCCGCAGGGCTTACGGTCGCCCAGAAGGTGCCGGCCGTCGGCCGCACGATCGAGATCGGCCAACTCAAGGGCGTCGACAAGGCGCGCAAGGCCACCCGGGCGCTGAACACGATCGCGGACTGGTTGCCATGGGTCGGCCTGATCTTGGTTGCGGGAGGCATCGCGACCGCACGCAAGCGGCGACGTGCGTTGACCGGTGCCACCCTCGGCGTCGGCGTCGGCATGATCGTGATCGGGATCGGGTTGCTGATCGCCCGCCACATCTACCTCGACGCGGTCCCCACTGACCAGCTACCCCGCAGCACTGCGCAGTTCCTGTTCGACACGCTCGTGCGATTCCTGCGCCTGGGCATACGGTTGGTGTTGCTGGTGGCCCTGCTCGTGGCACTCGGCGCGTGGGTCTCCGGCCCGTCGCGCGCCGCGGCCGCGACCCGACGCGTCGTGAGCTCCATACCGCAGACCTTGGGCCGCAGACTTCGCACCGGGCCGGTCGGCCCGTTTGTCGTGCGCCACGCAATGGCGCTGCGGGTCGGCGTGATCGCGCTCGGCTTCCTCGTGCTGATCCTGCTTGACAGCGTGTCTGTAGCAACCGTCATCACCCTCGCCGTGATCGTTGTCGTCCTGCTTCTCCTGATCGAACTGCTCCGCGCCTCGGCGCGACACGCAGTCGCGTGACACTGCCGTGCGGAGTGCGGGCGACGCTGCCCGACCTTGCCGGACACGGCTCCCTCACCCTTGCCAACGCGATCGACGGCCTCATCCGCCCTTGTTGTGGGCCGGTGCCGCCGCGGCTGACCAGAATCACCCGCCGCGCATGAGATCGGGCAGGCGGGGTTGTCTGCATGCTGAGAGGTATGGAGCCGTCGCCGCGCGCCGATGTCGAGGCGCCCGCGGTCGACCTGATCCTCGGCGCGGTGGCTTGTGCCATAGCTGGCGCAGGCGCGCTGCTACATGTGACACGCCCCGTCGCTGTGCTGGTGCTCCGCCCGCCGCTGCTGCCGGACCCGTTGCAGCCAGGGACCTGGTTGTTCGCTGTCGCGCGGCGGGGTCAGGCGTTGCGTGAGCGCGCGACACCGCAGCTGGACGCCGTTGTGTCACAGGTGATCGACGGGGTCGTCGCGCGAGTTGACATCGAGGCCGTTATCAACCGTTTGGACCTCGCGACGATTGCCCGCCAGGTCGTCGACGACATCGACCTGCCGGACCTCATCCGCGACTCCACCGGTGCACTCGCATCCGAGACCGTGCTCGGGCTGCGGATGCAGAGCATCGAGGCGGACGAGCGGCTGAGCAGGATCATCGACAAGGTCCTGCTGCGGCGGAACGGGCGCAAGACTCAGGTACGGCCGCGTGCCGATGAGCACGTACCGTGACCGCGCGCCGCACCCGTCGGCGGTTCCGCCCGCCGCCCGCGCTTATCAAGGCCGGCGAGCAGGTGTCGTCTCGCGCGTGATCGCCAACGTGGTCGACCTGCTGGTAGTGGTCGCCATTCTCGGCGCGGTCTACGGGATCACCGCCGGCATGGCATTCCTGCTGCATCCGAGCTCGTTCCACTTCCCGGCCGGGCTCGGCTGGAGCATCCCGGTGATCGGATTCGTCATCGCCGTGCCCTACCTGACGCTCACCTGGCACGCCACGGGCCGTTCTTACGGCGATGCGCTGCTCGGCCTGCGCGTCGTCAGCCGCAACGGAGGACGAATGCGCTTCGCCGGAGCACTGCTGCGGGCAGTCGTGTGCGTGCTGTTCCCGATCGGCTTGCTCTGGGTGGCCATCAGCCCGGCCAATCGATCGGTACAGGACATCCTCCTGCGGACCTCCGTCGTCTACGACTGGACGCTCAACGCCGATGCCGTCGTGCGCTGAAACCCTCACCCCGGCGGCGTGATCACTGCGCTCCTCGCCTCGGTCACCGCTGGACGCCGCGCTCAGAACACTTCCAGCCAGTCGTCCCGCATGCTGAGCGTTATCCAGCCATGCTGCAGAGCAGCGACCAGCGGCCGGCCGGCTTCGGAAGCAGGTTGGCCAGCCGCAGCGTGCGGGCCAGTAGCACCGTGTCGGAGATGTTCTGGACCAGCCGGGACGCAGCGGGCCAGCGTGTGCTGCGCGAGGTCGACCCAGCCGGGGTGCCGGTCGACACCGGGCGGCGACTCACCCGCGGCGTGTGAGGTGGCAGGGGCTGCGCGATTTGCCAAGTCCAGCGGAATGGATCCCGCTCAATCCCTTCGCTCTTGCCGGGCCCGGCTGTGCGTGGCAGTGGTGATCAACAAGCGGCCTGCCGTCGCGAGGAACACCAGGTCAAGCAGCATCTGCACGGTGGTGATCGATCGAGCCAGTTCGCTTCGCGGCACGATGTCCCCGAAGCCAACGGTCGCGACGACGGTGACCGTGAAATACAGCGCGTCCAGCTTGCTCAGCGGATCGCTGAAAGAAGACGGCTGCTGGTGGGAAATGCTGAGATATGTGCTCGCAAAGGCGACGACGAAAATCGCGAGGCTGACGATAAGGCCGCGGACCGCTCGCAGGATCGGGCGAGTCGATCTGCTGATCGAGCGGACCTGCCACGCGACAACACCACCGGTGAGCAGTAGCCCGCCGACGAGGCGTAGCACCCAGCCCGCGCTGACCCGGTCTTGAATGGGCATCAGCCAGTACACCAGGCCGATTCCGACCGCTACGAGCACCGTCTCGGCCAGCGTCCGCAATACCACGCCGAATCCGTCCGGGCTGCGTCGTCGCATCAGCGTGCCAACCGGACGGTCCAGCGATTCGGCAGGCGCTGCGTGCGATCGGCCACGCCCGTTCAGGGTGCCGGTCGATACTGCGCGGCGGCTCACCCGCGCGGAGTGATGCCTCTTTCGCCGGGCGCAACCACCGCCGGAACGGATTCGCCACCGAGTCCGCCCGCATGACAAAGGTGCTGCGCGACGCTGACTTCCGACGCTATCGCCCCGAAGTCTTCGATATTCGGCGGAGCTTGTCCAGTGGGCGGGACAGCGACCGTGCGTGCCGGCGCAGGTCCGCCCACGGGTCGCCGTGGTCGGCGACCCGCTTGGCGACGTCCCGGATCGTGAACAGGTCCGGCCGCATCGACGCGCCATCCAGCTCGGCCCACTCGATGGGGGTGGCCACCGGCGCGCCGGGGCGGGCGCGTATCGCGTAAGGCGCAACCGCCGTCTGCGCATAGGCGTTACGCATCACGTCGAAGTACACGCGATCGCCGCGCGGTTCCTTGCGCGCCTCCAGGGTGCGCTGCTCGGGATCGTCGGCGACCACGAGCTCGGCTACGTCGCGAGCGAATTGGCGCACCGCGTCGAAGTCGGCATCCGCGTCGAGGGGCACCACAACGTGCACGCCGCGCGAGCCGGTGACCTGCGCGTAGGCCACCAGGCCGAGCCCGTCCAGCACGTCGGCGAGCGTGTGGGCGCTGGCGCGCACCGCGGCGAAGTCCGCGCTGCCGGACGGGTCGAGGTCGAAGATCAGCCGGTCGGGGTGGTCCAGCCTGCCGCGCTGCGACAGCCACATATGGGGCGTGATGCAGTCCTGGTTCGCCAGCCACACGAGCGCCTCGGGGCGATCCGCCACCGCATGCACGACGGTCCCGTCTTGTTTCTCGACCTCGACCCAGCTCATCCAGTCCGGCAGCGCACCCTCGACGTCCTTCTGCACGAAGCCCTGCTCGCCGATCCCGCGTGGGAAGCGTTGCAGCATCAGCGGCCGGCCTTTCAGGTGCGGCAGCATGCTGGGACCGATCTCCATGTAGTAGTCGGCGAGATCTCCCTTGGTGATGCCGTCGTCCGGAAACAGCACCCGATCCGGGTGGGTGATCTCGACCTCGATGCGGGGCATCAGCGTCTCCCTCACCACTCCTGGACATCTCGCCTCGGTGGTACCCGCGGGCTCGTCGGACCCAAACGTCTTGCCCGCGCCGACGGCGCATAGCGGGACGCCGAGCCGGGGATAACGCCGGAGCAGCGGGCCGACGGAGGAGGTCGCCAGATGATCGACGCGGCACTGGAGCGTGACCTCACGGATCGGGTCGACGGAGAGATCCGCTTCGATGCGGGAACGCGCGCCGCGTACTCGACGGACGCGTCCAACTTCCGGCAGGTGCCGATCGGCGTAGTGGTGCCGCGCAGCATCACGGCAGCGGTGGAGGCGGTCGCGGTGTGCCGCGAACACGGCGCGCCGCTGCTGTCGCGCGGCGGCGGGACGAGCCTGGCCGGGCAGTGCACGAACACGGCCGTGGTCATCGACTGGACGAAGTACTGTCACCGCCTGTTGTCCGTCGACGCGCAGCGCCGCACCTGCGTCGTCGAACCGGGCATCGTGCTCGACGTCCTCAACCGCCGACTGGAGCCGCACGGCCTGCGCTACGGGCCGGAGCCGGCGACACACCCCAACTGCAGCCTCGGCGGGATGATCGGCAACAACTCCTGCGGCGCGACTGCGCAGCGCACCGGCAAGGTCGTCGACAACATCGCCCGGCTGGAGGTGCTGCTCTACGACGGCACCCGGTTCTGGTGCGGTGAGACGAGCGACGACGAATACCACGACATCGAACGCCATGGCGACCGCCGGGCCGCCGTCTACCGCGCGCTGCGGCGCCTGCGCGATACGTACGCCGACGAGATCCGCGCACGCTACCCGGACATCCCGCGCCGCGTGTCCGGCTACAACCTCGACTCGCTGTTACCGGAGAAACGTTTCGACGTCGCCGGGGCGCTGGTCGGTAGCGAGTCCACGCTCGTCACAGTGCTGCGTGCGGAGTTAGAACTCGTACCTGTGGTGAAGGAACGCAGCCTGATCGTGCTCGGTTTCGAGTCGATCGCGAAGGCCGCGGACGCCGTGCCGGCGATCGTGCCGCACCAGCCAATTGCGCTGGAGGGTCTCGACGCACGGCTCATCCGTGACCAGCAGATCAAGCACCTCAACCCGCAGGCGTTGAAGGAACTCCCGCAGGGCAAGGGATTCCTGATGGTGCAGTTCGGCGGTGACACGTGCGAGGAGGTCGACCGGGCCGGACGGCGACTGCTCGAGGCGCTCAGGAAGTCCGAGCACGACCCACATGTGGGGCTCTTGGACGAGCCGGAACACGAGGACGAGCTGTGGCAGGTCCGCGAGGCCGGCCTCGGCGCCACCGCGCACGTCCCCGGCCACCCCGACACCTGGGAGGGCTGGGAAGACTCGGCGGTGCACCCTAACCGGCTCGGCGATTACCTGCGCGACCTGGAGAAGCTGTACGAGGAGTTCGGGTACGTCGACGAGGCCGAGCCCAGCCTGTACGGCCACTTCGGGCAGGGATGCGTGCACACCCGCATCCCGTTCGGCATGACCGACGCCGATGGGGTGACGAAGTACCGCCGCTTCCTCGAACGCGCCGCCGATCTCGTCGCCTCCTACGGGGGCTCGTTCTCCGGCGAGCACGGCGACGGGCAGACCCGCGGCGAGCTGCTGCCGCGCATGTTCGGCCCGACGATCATGCGCGCGTTCACCGAGTTCAAGTCGATCTTCGACCCCGGTGGGCGGATGAACCCGGGCAAAGTCGTCGCGCCGTACCGGCTCGACGAGAGCCTCCGCCTCGGAGGCTCCTGGGCGCCGCGCTACACAGGCAAGCTGCACTTCGCGTATCCCGAGGATGACGGGTCGTTCGCCGCAGCGGCCAATCGCTGCGTCGGGGTAGGCAAGTGCCGCCAGCACGCCCACCCGAACGGCGCGGTGATGTGCCCGTCCTATCAGGCGACCCTGGAGGAGGAGCACTCCACGCGGGGACGCGCCCGGCTGCTGTTCGAAATGCTGGACGGGCACGGCGACGGCCCTATCCGCGACGGATGGCGTTCCACGGCCGTGCGCGACGCTCTCGACCTGTGCCTGGCCTGCAAAGGCTGCAAGAGCGACTGCCCCGTGAACGTCGACATGGCCACCTACAAGGCGGAGTTCCTCGCTCACCACTACAAGGGACGGCTGCGCCCGCGTAACCACTACGTCCTCGGCTGGTTGCCCGTACTGGCACGTATGGTCACGGCAGCCCATGCCGCACGGGTCGTCAACGGGTTCGCGCGCGCCCCGCTGCTTCCGCGCCTCGGCGCCCGCGCCGCTGGCCTCGAACCCCGGCAGATCCCACGGTTCGCCCACAAGACGTTGCGGCAGTGGTGGGCACGCCGCGGCGGGTCACCGGAGGGTAGCCGCGGCACGGTACTGCTCTGGCCGGACACGTTCACCAACACGTTCCATCCGCACATCGGGCAGGCCGCGGTCGAGTTGCTGGAGCAGGCCGGCTGGACGGTGATGCTGCCGCCGCCTCGGGCCTTGTGCTGCGGGCTGACCTGGATCTCGACAGGGCAGCTGACCATGGCCAAGAAGGTGCTGCGGCGCACGGTCGACACGCTTGCCGCGCACGTACGCGACGGCGGTCTGGTCGTAGGCCTGGAACCGAGCTGTACAACGGTGTTCCGCTCGGACGCACCGGAGCTGATCCCAGACGACCTGGACGTGCAGCGGCTGCGCCGGCAGACCGTCACACTCGCCGAGCTGCTGACCGAGCACACGCCCGGGTGGCAGCCGCCGTCGCTTTCCGGTGTGCATGCCCTCGCGCAGGTGCACTGCCACCAGCACGCGGTGCTGCAGTGGGACGCCGACCGCGCCCTGCTCTCCGACGCCGGTGCCGAGGTGGAGCAGCTCGCGTCCGGATGCTGCGGGCTAGCCGGCAACTTCGGCTTCGAGGCCGGCCATCTCGACGTCAGCAAGGCCTGCGCCGAGAGCGTGCTGCTGCCCGCGGTGCGTGCCGCTGACCGCGACACGGTCGTGCTCGCCGACGGGTTCAGCTGCCGTACGCAGATCCACGAGCTCGACAGCGGCGGCCGCGAGGCGATCCACCTCGCCGAGTTGCTGCACGCCGCGCAGCGCGGCAATTCCCCGCCGCTCGTGACGCGCCGCCGCGAACAGGCTTAACCAAGCGGGCGCGGGGGTAGAAGATAAGTCTGTGAGGTTCGCGGTAAGTCTGTTCGTGATCGCCGTCGGCGCGATCCTGACGTTCGGCGTCAGCAGCAGCCCGAGCGGCGTAAACATCCATGTCATCGGGGTCGTGCTGTTGCTTGTGGGCCTCGCGGGGCTGGTCATCGGTTACCAGCTGTACACCACCCGTCGCCGCACCGACATCATCTATCGCGAGGACGGCGAGACGTTGATCGAGCCGAACTCGCCGCCCCCTGAGGATCCATTCGACCCCATGACGTGACGGCGGCGGGTTTCGCGGGTTAGCGGCGACGGGTACGCCGCATGCATGAGCTTGAGCGAGTACCGAAACAAGCGCAACTTCGGTGCTAGCCGGGAGCCACGCGGGCGGCGCCGCAGTTCGCGAGGTGCGCCGCACTTCGTGGTCCAGCATCACGCGGCCCGCACCGACCATTACGACTTTCGACTCGAGATTGACGGCGTACTCGTGTCCTGGGCAGTACCCAAGGGTCCGTCGACGAATCCGAAGGACAAGCGGATGGCTCGCCGCACGGAAGACCACCCGCTGGACTACGAGACGTTCGAGGGCGTCATCCCGGCCGGCGAGTACGGCGCCGGCAGCGTGATCGTGTGGGACCACGGCACCTACCGCAACGAGAGCCAGCACGAGCTGGCCGAGGCGCGCGAACGCGGCCACCTATCGGTCCGGCTGGACGGGGAGAAGCTTTCCGGCGGCTATGCGCTCACCCGCCTGCGTCAGGGCAAGGACGAGGCATGGCTGCTCGTCAAGATATCCGACGAGGATGCCGACGCGCGGCGGCGCCCGGTGCGCAGTCAGCCGCAGTCCGTCCTGTCCGGACGGACCTTGGACGAGCTGCAGTGATCATCGATCGGCTGCTTCGCGCTTCGTCGTCGACGGCGAGGTCGTCGCGTTCGAAGGTCGTCGCACAAGCTTTGCGCGGCTACAGGGTCGGCTCGGCATTACCGATCCACGCATCGCGTCGAGGCGGGGGAGGCCGCCTACCGGACGGCGTGCCAACGCGGCGACGAGGGCGTGATCGCCAAGCTGGCCGACGCGCAGTACGAGGGGCGCCCGTCAGCGAACTGGCTGAAATTCAAGTGCGTTCGTGATCAGGAGTTCGTGATCGGCGGCTACACCGCGCCGCGGGGCAGCCGAGTCGGTCTCGGGGCGCTACTGGTGGGCTATCACGACGGGGGCGCGACCTGGTGTACGCCGGCAAGGTCGGCAGGTTTCGACGACACCACGTTGCGCCGCCTGCACGAGCGGATGGCGCGCATCGAGCAGGACTCGCCGCCGTTCACCCGCGGACACGTGCAGGAGGTGCACGCCCGATGGTTCGCCCAGAGCTCGTCGCGCAGGTCGCGTTCACGGAATGGACGCGGGACGGCAAAGCTCCGCCACCCGCACTACACCGGTCTGCGCAGCGACAAGAGCACAGCCGATGTAGTGCGGGAAGCGCCGTCAGCGAGCACCGCAGGTGTGCAGCGTCGCGAAGAGCCAGGGAGGCGACGTGAGGCGGTCCGTTCCTTAGTAGTAGTGACGGCGGGGTCCGATGGCGCGGCCCACGCCGCCGGCGAGGGCCAGGACCAGCC
>JBKOXO010000108.1:0-6030 GCA_046744105.1 Actinomycetota bacterium | reverse complement strand
GCCAAGGCTGGCCGCGGCGCGCATCGACAGGGCGGCCGGAATGCCGACCAGGTTCAGGTCCGCATTCTCGATCAGCACGTACTCCGCGAACGAGCCCCAGTGGCTGAAGCCAGGCTGGGTCTGCCGCTCGCAGATCTGCTGCGCGCCCGCGGCGCAGGCGGCACACGTGCCGCAGGCACAGACAAACGGCACGGTTACCCGATCACCCGTACGCCAGTCGGTGACCGCGGCGCCGACGGCCTCGACGGTTCCGGCGAGCTCATGACCGGGCACGTGGGGCAGGGGGATCGGCACCGCATCGCGCCCCTGCCAGCCATGCCAGTCGCTGCGGCACAGGCCCGTGGCCTCGACCCGAATCACCGCGCCCTGCGGCGACGGAACGGGATCATCGACGGTTCTGACCTCCGGCTCCTGACCGAACTGGTCGTACACAACCGCTCGCATAGCTTCCCTTCTCTATGGCGTGGCTCCGCCGGCTGGGCCAACGGAGCCATCAGCGCCGGGCCTCGCGGACATCGAGGCGATGTAACCGCGACCGCGTCAACTCATCAAGGGCTGGCAGTCGGCCCGGGCACACGGGCACCGTGGCTGCCTACGGCGACCCCAGAGTTCCACAAGACTGCAGGGCGGCCGCCGCGGGTACGGCTCGACGGGCGGCAGGTCGACCACGACCGCTCCTAGCGCCTGCCGGTGCATCAGGGTGGCGATCACTCAGCCGTGCCCGGCCACTCGATTCCGGAGACCTCGAGCCCGGTAGGGCGAGCTCACAGTTGATCGCAATGAACGTGACGCAAACGGCGTTTGGCTCAGCCTCGCCGAGCAGCCGCGGCAAGTGGACGATGGACCTTTCTATGCGACGGCACTGAGCACACCTGCCTCGACAAGGCGTTGACGGGCTTCATTGACGCCGACGGCGTGGGTGGCTTGAAAGCCTGCCGCGGCGGCGCCGGCCACGTTCACCGCGTTGTCGTCGAGGAACAGCACGCGCTCGGCTGGCACATCCAGTAGATCTGCGACCTTCTGGAAGGCGGTGAGATCGGGCTTGAGTACGCCAAGCTGGAAGGACAGGAACCGGTGCTCGAACAGGCCGGTCAGCGGCCATGCGGCAATTTCGTCATGCCAGTGCAGCGCATTGGTGTTGCTGAAGCAGCCCGTGGCGACCCTCGCCCTGGTCTGAGCGACCAGCTGTGCTGCGCCGGGAAGCGGGCCGGTCGGCCAATTCCGGAACGCTTGGAGGAACTCGGCCGGGCTGAGGTCAAGCTGCCAGTCCGCGACCAGCCCGGCGGCGAACTCCGTGTCGGAGCATTCGCCGCTCTCGAAGAGACGGACCCACCGGCACGTGAGCCAGCGGCGCCACAGGTCCTCCTCGCTGTCCGTGCCGGTGAGTTCCAGCATGGCGCGCACGCCTTGTAGCTCGATGAGTACGCCGCCGAGATCGAACAGCACCAGATCAACCGAGTGGGACACTTCCCGAACCTACCTGGCACCCGGCCGACGACCCGACCGGACCAGCCCGTCGATGATCACGCTCGCCAGTCCCCGTATCGTCGAGGAAGCAGTCGGCATGGTCGAGTTCGCCCTCCAACGCCTTGAGGCCCAGGGTGTCGTCGACCTCGACGAGGAACGCAAAGCAGCCATGGTCAGCAACCTGCTCGTCGTACCCTGCAGCGACCACGCCACCCAGCCCATCCTCAACACGGCTCCCGCGGCGCGGCCGACCACCACGCAGCCGGCGCATGGGTGACTGAGCCGGCAAGCCGGAGGCTTACCGAGATGGCGACGCCAGCCATGCACAGCGAAACCCACCAACACGTCCACGTCGTGATCCCCGCCGTCGATCACATATCGCTGTTGTGTCGCATAGAGATCACCGAAGTCTGTCCCATTCCGGTAGCTGAAGCTGGTTTCGTCCAGAGCGGCAGCCACGGTCGGCGCCGGAGCATCCGCGGTGACATCCCAATCGTGAGCCACCTCGGCCAAACCGAGTGCGACCAAGAGCCCAGACCCGCCCACGGCCGGAGCCAGAGCAATTGTCAAGACCTGTGGATTGAGAAAGGTCGGGTCACGTCAGGGTCCGTCGAGGCCGAAGATGTTGCCGAATGGGTCGCTGAGCTGACAGATGCGGCGACCCGGCGCGACGTCTAGCGGTCCGCGGTGCGAGGGGCCCGGTCGGAGACCTCTACGAGACCGCCACCCCTTGGGGGATGCCGGCACCCGTCTTGATGAAGCTCTGGTCCACTGCCGTGCCGTCGAGTTTGGCGCGCCCGATTGTCGAAACAACCGAACCGTTCACTCTGACGAACCCAGTGCTGTTGGCCCAGTAGATGTGCGTCGCGTCGACCGCCACCCCGCACGGGGACTGGGCGCCGGTGATGAAGCTCCGGTTCACCGCCGTGCCATCGAGGTTGGCCCGTCCGATCGCCCCGGGGGGGGCCAGCTCGGCCCAGTAGACGTGGGCTCCGTCAACGGCTACCCCGCATGGAAGGGGGAGGACACCGAGGGGGATGCTGATGAAGCTCTGGTTGACCTCGGTGCCGTCGAGGTTGGCGCGCCCGATCAACCCGAGGTCGTTCAAGCGGCCGCGGAACGTGTTGGACCAGTAGACGTGCGCTCCGTCGACCGCCACCCCGCTCGGGCGCGACGCGCCGCTGATGAAGCTCTGGTTCACCTCGGTGCCGTCGAGTTTGGCCCGCCCGATAAACCCGCCTTCGAAGTCTGTGGGGTCCTGATGGCTCCAGTAGATGTACGCTCCGTCGACTGCCACGCCGATGGGCTCGACGGCGCCGGTGATGAAGTTCTCGTTGATCTCGGTGCCGTCGAGGTTGGCGCGCCCGATCGTCCCGGTCAAGGAGTTGGTCCAGTACGCGTCGACCGCTACCGCAGCGGTGCCGACGGTGCTGGTGATGAAGCTGTCGTTCACCCGGTCCGCTGCCTGCTCCAGCGGACCGGTGAGGTCGGCGCGCCCGATCGTTCCGCTGTTGCAGTCGCCAAGCGGCCCGCAAAACTCGGCCCAGTAGAGGTGGTGTTCCGCGCCGGGCGCAGCGGCGTGGGAGGCCTCGGGCGTGATGGCCAGGGCCAGGGCGGACAAGAGAAGCGCGGCTGCCAACCGCACCACGCGGGCCGTCCGGCTTCGAATTGCGGTCTTGCCGCCGCCGGATCGTGCCTCCGGCTGCACCGCAAGCGCGTCGGTGGCCGGCGCCAACACGCCGACCAGCGCCGCGGCCGTCACCGCCGCCCGCTTCATCCAGCGCCTGCTCATATTGGTGGCATACATCGCCAAACACACTCCATTTCGTCGAGGCTGATTAGCAGTCTCGACGACGCGAACAGCGCCGCAGTAGACACGTAAGACTACGGTCATGAATCGGTAAGAACCTGGTAGTAACAGGTTCAGGGGCGCGTGCGGGTTGTGGAGTACGCCGTCGGGTGGTGCGGTCGCGGTCCGTGTCGCCCAACGCATCCTGGCCATGGAACCGGGGGCCGGCCTGCGCGGAGACCTGTGGATCGTGTTTCTTCAGGCTGCGGTTTCGACGGGTGGCTCAGCCGCCGTTTGATCTGGTGATCGTTCGACGAGCTGTCCGTTGATGAAGCCGGCGCCGGCTCGGACGAGGGCGACGAGGTGGGGTGCGTTGACCGCCCGCCACCGGTCCTGGGCAGCGATGATGAGCTTGAACGCCATCGCCAGCCCGGCCGCTTTCGATCCCGGCCCGCGGGTGATCTTGGTTCGGTGTCGGACGGTCGCGAATGTCGACTCGATCGGGTTCGTGGTCCGCAGATGCACCCAGTGCTCGGCCGGGTAGTCGTACAAGGCGAGCAGTTGGTCGAGGTCGTCGGTGATCTTCGCAACCGCCTTGGGAAACTTGGCGCCGAACAGGTCGCCGAGGATTCTCACTGCGGCCAGGGCGTGGGGCTTGTCCTCGGCGCCCCAGATCTCGGCCAGGGCCTTCTTCGCGGCCGGATGCGCCGATTTCGGCATCGCAGCAAGGACATTCCCAGTCTTGTGGAACCAGCAACGCTGCTCGATGGTGTCGGGGAAGACCTCTCGCAGAGCGCCCCAGAATCCGAGTGCCCCGTCGCCGACCGCGAGCACCGGGGCCCGCATGCCGCGGCGTTTCGCGTCACGCAGCAGATCGGCCCACGACTCGACCGACTCCCGGTAGCCGTCCGCGAGGGTGATCAGCTCCTTGGAGCCGTCGGCGCGCACCCCGATGATCACCAGCAGGCACAGCTTGTGCCCTTCCAGGCGGATGTTGACGTGGATGCCGCCGGCCCACACGTAGACGTAGTCGACAGCCGAGAGATCCCTGCAGCAGAAGGCTTTCTGCTCGTCTTGCCACTGCTCGGTCAACCGGGTGATCGTGGACGCCGACAGCCCCGCCGAGGTGCCCAGGAACTGCTCCAGCGCCGGCACCAAGTCCCCACCGGACAGCCCATGCAGATACAGCAGCGGCAACACGTCGGTGATCTTCGGCGACCGGCGGCACCACGCCGGCAGAATCGCCGAAGCGAACCGCTTACGCTCGCCCGTGGCCTCGTCGATGCGCTTGTCGTTGACCCTCGGAGCCTGCACGTCAACCGCACCGGCTGAGGTGAGAACCTCTCGCGGCTGGGCACATCCGTTGCGCACCACCAGCCGATGGCCGTTCTCGTCGACGAACTGCCCGACGTAGGCGGCAACCTCCGCCTCCAACGCTGCGGCCAGCATCCGCCGCGCACCCTCCCGTACGACGTCATCCAACAGCGACCCCGCCGGCACATCACTCGCCGACGCCTGCCCTACCTGCGATGTCTGCACTACGGTGAGCACGGACGTACCTTCCCGACCAGCGTTGCAGCGCCGGCCTTGCTTGAGACCAACCATGGCTACCGGGAGGTACGTCCCACCCGGCCTCATCCACAGGTTTCAAGCATTGCTCCCGGAGCCAGCCCGTAAGCTTGTAAGACCGTTACGACACGGAAGACAACGTTAAGAGGCGGGGTCGTCACATTCTCAGAGTGCGCGTATCGATGTTGGCGCGTCCACCTCGGCGGCTGGCTGTTCGGACGTACGGATAGCCAATCACTGCAGGCATAGGGCCTGCACGTCAGCAGACCCGGGAGGCACCCTGTAGCGGGCGGCGAGCAGAGTAGGCGCTGTGCCCGTGGTCGGACGCTAACTGGGACATCGGCACGTCCGGCAGACGAAGCCCCACCACGGACGGAGCTGTCTGGCCGGCACGCTGACCTGGCGGCAAGCCCGTGCTGGTCGGGTCTTCGCGCTACGGAGGCATCCGCCGGTCAGTCAGGCCGTACGCAGCAGGGAGATCTTCTGCCATATCTCGCGCGACAGCCCGACGGTCAGCGTTTCGACTTCGCTGACTGTGTCGAGCACAAGCGCGTCGGTCGATTCCTCCGCGCAGAGGGCGGCGGTCTTGGCCACGAGGGACAGGATCTCGCTGCAGTAGTCGAGGTAGTTCGCCAGCTCCGCAGCGTCCATGGTGAACGCGATGGTGGCATCCGTGCCGTGGAAGCGCTCCTGCAGCCGCTCCGGGTCCTTGGTGAGTTGATGCATGTCGACGACGTGCGCCAGCGACCGCAGCCGATGCAGCAATGCGAGCAGGCGACGTCGAGTAAGCCGGTTCGGCAGCGACATCAGGAAGTACACCGCGATGGAGGCGTACACCACGTCAACGATGCCGCTCTCAAGGACCGACAGCCATTGGAAGCCGCGAACGCCGCCGCTGTCTGGCAGCGCGTCGCGAACCGCCAGGACGATGGCGGTGATGGCGACGGCCACGATGGCGATCCCAGCCACGCGACACGCCAAGCCGATCGCTCGGTTGCGTCGCCGGTCGGCCGAAGACTGCTCGCTGACTTCACCAACCAACCCGCTGAGCTCGGCGGCGACACGGCCCAGGTTGCGGTCGGGGAACCGGCGGGTGATACGCATGACGAGCCGATCCACCGTCGCCTGGACGGCGGTCGGATCGAGGCGCTGGAAACTGCGCAGGTTCACCGGCACCCGGCGACCTTAGTGCCGGTTGCCGCAGA
>JBKOXO010000188.1:0-6896 GCA_046744105.1 Actinomycetota bacterium | reverse complement strand
GGCCGTCATCCCTCACGCGGCGTCGCTGCATCAGGCTTTCGCCCATTGTGCAATATTCCCCACTGCTGCCTCCCGTAGGAGTCTGGGCCGTGTCTCAGTCCCAGTGTGGCCGGTCGCCCTCTCAGGCCGGCTACCCGTCGTTGCCTTGGTGGGCCGCTACCCCGCCAACAAGCTGATAGGCCGCGGGCCCATCCCTAGCCAGAATCCTTTCCACCTTCGAGGATGCCCTCGGAGGTCGTATCCGGTATTAGACCCGGTTTCCCGGGCTTATCCCAGTGCTAGGGGCAGGTTGCCCACGTGTTACTCACCCGTTCGCCGCTAGGGCACCTCTCCGAAGAGAGGGCCTCGCTCGACTTGCATGTGTTAAGCACGCCGCCAGCGTTCGTCCTGAGCCAGGATCAAACTCTCCGTGAAGGTATGTATGACAGCTGAGGCTAAGCCTCAGAATGTCGACACAGAAAGTCGCCGCATATCTATGCGGCATGATCACTGGTCCATTCGAGCTGATGTGCTCGTCTGTACCAAAGGAATCGTGCGCACGATCGAATTGGATCACGCGCGACGAGGTTGTTCTTATGGCACTAACTTTCGGCACGCTGTTGAGTTCTCAAGGAGCGGACGCACACCGTCGCGACCCTTTCGGATCGCTTCCGGGGCAACCCACGAAACTCTACTCGGTCGGCTTCGCTCGGTCAAACCGGCACCGCCCGCTCTCCCGCTTGGTCTTGCGGGCGCGGACAACCGCGTCGCTCGAACTTGGGGGATGCCCGGCCGGGCCCGCCTGGGGCGGTTCCGTGCGCCGAACGCGTTGACTCTAGCACCCCGATCCGGCCGCTCCCAACTGGGGGTCAGCCGGGCCAATCAGACGTCTGCGCCGGTGGTCAGGCGCACCGCTCGGCGCTTGCCGACCGCGAGGACACGGCCCACGAGTTCGTCCCGATCGAGGTCATATCGCTTCGGCGGGAGGCGCTCGCCGCCGAGCCGAACAGCACCTTCGTCGATGGATCGCCGCGCCGCACTCGCGCTCGGTGCAAGCCCGGCATCGGTTATCAACGCCGGCAGGTGGACAGGTGTTCCCTCGGCGAGCACGAACTCGGGGGCGTCCTCGATCGTCGCGCCGTCCTTGAAGATCGCGTCGAAGCGCTGTTCGGCGGCACGCGCCGCGTCGGCGCCGTGGTACAGCCCCACGATCTCGCGCGCGACGCGCCGCTTCGCGAAGTTTGCGGCCGGTCCACCGGAGGCGACGGCCTTCTCGAGCTCGTCCACGTCATGTGGGTGCATGGCCGTGCACAGCCGGGCGTACATGGCGACGACCGAGTCCGGGATGCTCATGACCTTGCCGAACTGCTCGTCTGACGAGTCGTTGATCGCGATGTAGTTGTCGAGCGATTTGCCCATCTTCTCCACGCCGTCGGTGCCGACGAGAAGTGGCATCGTCAGGACAGCCTGCGGCGCCTGGCCACGCGACTTCTGTAGCTCGCGGCCCACCAGGTTGTTGAACGTCTGGTCGGTGCCGCCGAGCTCGATATCGGCGTGGATCTCGACGGAGTCGATGCCCTGCAGCAGCGGGTAGAAGAACTCGGACAGCGTGATGGGCTGCTGTGCAGCGAAGCGGCGTGCGAAGTCGTCGCGTTCGAGCAGTTGGGCGACGGTGATCTGCCGGGTGTACTCCAGCACGTCGGCGAGCCGCATCGTCGCCAGCCACTCGGCGTTGTTGACGACCTCGGTGCGCCGGCCGTCAAGGATCCGCATGAGCTGGTCGAAGTAGCCTCGCGAGTTCGCGATCACCTGCTCGACGCTCTGGGCGGCCCGCGTGTCCGTGCGTCCGGACGGGTCACCGACCTGTCCGGTGAATCCGCCCACGACCAGCACCGCGATGTGTCCGTAGTCCTGGAACTGCCGCAGCTTCCGGAGCACCACGGCGTGCCCGAGCGTGAGCTGCGCGCCGGAGGGGTCGATGCCGAGCTTGACGCGCAACGGGCGGCGCTCGCGGTCCGCGGCGAGCAGGCGCTCGGCCAGACCGTCGGCGGGAAGGAGCTGCGCGACGCCTGAGGTGAGCACCTCGTACGCGTCGCGCAGCTCCGGGGGCAACGTCTCAGTCACGGCGTACCAGTCTGCCGTGACGCGGGGAGTTGCTTGCGCCCGCCCGCGCGGAACACCGACACCGAGGCCTCGCCGTCGAGCCAGAACCGCCACGGCCGGTCCGCGGCGAGCGTGATCCCGACGCGAGGGCCGGAGCGGACTGCCGCCGTCTCGGGGTTGCCGAGTGACTCGAGCCGGACTGTCGACGCCTGGTCGCACAGGTCGGCGCCGTTCGTGTCCCGGCCGAGGCCGAGGCAGCTGGCCAGCCGGGCCGGCCCTCGAGCGAGGTGGCGCAGGTCGCGGGCGGCGGTACGGCGCTCGCGTGCCGTCGCAGTTCCGCGCACGACCTCGCCCGCACGCAGCAGTACGGCAGATGCCACGCCGTCGCGCGCACAGACCACGTTGGCGCACCAGTGCATGCCATACGTGAAGTAGCAGTAGAGGTGCCCGGCGGGGCCGAACATGACGTCGTTGCGGCGAGTCCGGCCGCGGTATGCGTGCGAGGCGGGGTCGGCCAACCCCTCGTAGGCCTCGACCTCCGTGAGGCGAACCGCCACCTCGGCACCGTCCACCGTGGACACCAGCACGGCACCGAGCAGCAGCGGGGCCACCTCCAGGGCGGGCTTGGCCAGCGACTCGCGCTCGACGGTCATGCCCGCGCCCAGGCGGCGTGGGCAGCCACGGTGTCACGCAGCGTGGCGAGCTGCTCGGCGACGCGTGCGGGCGCGGTGCCGCCGAACGTCGCGCGGGTGCGCAACGCACCGTCGACCGAGAGCACACCGCGAACCGCGGCGGTGAGCCGGTGGTCGATCTCGGCGAGCTGCGCGTCGCTGAGGCCGCCCAGGTCGGTGCCATGCTGCTCGCAGTGGGACACGAGCCGGCCCGCGACCTCGTGTGCCTCGCGGAACGGCATCCCCTGCCGGACAAGCCACTCGGCGACGTCGGTGGCCAGGGCGAACCCGGCCGGGGCGGCAGACTGCAGGCGTTCGGTCACGACGTCCAGTGTGCCGACCAGCCCGGCCATCGCGGGCAGCAGGACGAGCAGCTGCTCGACGGTGTCGAAGACGGGTTCCTTGTCCTCCTGGAGGTCGCGGTCGTAGGCGAGCGGCAGCGCCTTCAGCGTGGCGAGCAGTCCGGTCAGGTTGCCGATGAACCGCCCGGCTTTGCCGCGGGCCAGCTCGGCGATGTCAGGGTTCTTCTTCTGCGGCATGATCGACGAGCCCGTCGACCAGGCGTCGTCGAGTCGCACCCAGCCGAATTCGGGGGTGGCCCACAGGATGATCTCCTCCCCGATCCGCGAGAGGTGTACGCCGAGCAGCGCCGTCACGAACAGGAACTCGGCGGCGAAATCCCGGTCGGAGACGGCATCGATCGAGTTGGCAGCCGGACGGTCGAACCCCAGCTCGGCGGCTACCGCGGCAGGGTCCAGATGCAGTGACGACCCGGCCAGGGCGCCGGCGCCGAGTGGTGAGACCGCGGCGCGCTTGTCCCAGTCCGCTAGCCGCTCGACGTCGCGCGCCAGGGCCTGCACATGCGCGAGCAGGTGGTGGGCCAGCAGGACGGGTTGGGCGTGCTGGAGGTGGGTCATGCCCGGCATGGCGACATCGTGGTTCTCGTCGGCGAGGCGCACCAGCGCCGTCTCGAGCTTGGCCACCTCGACGACGATGCGGCGGGCGTGATCGCGCAGGTACAGGCGCAGATCAGTGGCCACCTGGTCGTTGCGGCTGCGCCCGGCGCGCAGCTTCCCGCCCAGCGCGCCCAGCCGCTCGACCAGCCCGCGTTCGAGGGCGGTGTGGACGTCCTCGTCGGCAGCGGTGGCCCGGAACTCCCCGGAGCGGACGGCCGCGTCCAGCTCGTCCAGGGCGGCCAGCATCGCCGGGAGTTCGTCGTCGGTGAGCAGCCCCGCCCGGTGCAGCACCCGGGCGTGTGCCCGCGACGCCGCGAGGTCGTAGGGCGCGAGCCGCCAGTCGAAGTGGACCGAGCTTGACAACGCGGCCAGCGCGTCGGAGGGACCACCGGCGAAGCGCCCGCCCCACAAACTCACCCGATCAGCCATGGCTCGACCCAGGCATCAGCAGCTACCGGCAGCGCGATGAGCGCTCGCGCGAAGAGCCCCGCGCCGGCGCGCCGCCAGGCGCTTGCCCGTGGCCCGAGTGATCCGCCCCGAAGGGGCGGTCGCGAGGGACACTCGCGGGTTAATCATTGCCGGACTCCAGCGCAGCGCTGTCCAGCGCGCTCTCGTCGGTGCGGAATGGTGTTTCGAGGGCGGCGATCTGATCGGAGTCGCCCTCGCCCAGCTCGTCGAACAGCGCCGTCCTGGTGAGCTCCCCCACGGAGCCGCTGTACTGCTCGAGCTTCGCGCGGGAGTCCGCGATGTCGAGGTTGCGCATGGTGAGCTGACCGATCCGGTCGATCGGCCCGAACGCCGCATTGTCGGTGCGCTCCATCGAGAGCTTGTCCGGGTGATAGGAAAGCGCCGGGCCCCGGGTGTCGAGTACCGAGTAGTCCTCACCGCGGCGCAGCCGCAGCGTGACCTGCCCGGTGACCAGCGAGGCGACCCAGCGCTGGATCGACTCACGCAGCATCAGCGACTGCGGGTCCAGCCAGCGGCCCTCGTAGAGCAACCGCCCGAGCCGGCGCCCCTGCGCGTGGTAGTTCGCGATCGTGTCCTCGTTGTGTACGGCGTTCAGCAGCCGCTCGTAGCCGATCCACAGCAGCGCCATGCCCGGCGCCTCGTAGATGCCTCGCGACTTGGCCTCAATGATCCGGTTCTCGATCTGGTCGGACATCCCCAGCCCGTGCCGGCCGGCGATTGCGTTCGCTTCGTAGACCAGCGCGACCGGATCGTCGTAGCCGACGCCGTTGATCGCGATCGGGCGTCCGGCCGAGAACTGCACGGTGACGTCCTCGGCGTCGATCGCGACCGCCGGGTCCCAGAACGGCACACCCATGATCGGCTCGACGGTCTCCAGTGAGACGTCCAGGTGCTCCAACGTCTTAGCCTCGTGCGTGGCGCCCCAGATGTTCGCGTCGGTCGAGTAGGCCTTCTCCAAGCTGGCGCGGTACGGCAGGTCGTGCTCGACCAGCCACTGGCTCAGCTCTGCCCGGCCGCCCAGCTCGTTGACGAAGTCGGCGTCCAGCCATGGCTTGTACACGCGCAGCCCGGGATTGGTCAGTAGTCCGTACCGATAGAACCGTTCGATGTCGTTGCCCTTGAACGTCGAGCCGTCACCCCAGATATGCACGTCGTCGGCTTGCATCGCCCGCACGAGCATGGTGCCGGTCACCGCCCGGCCGAGCGGGGTCGTGTTGAAGTACGCCCGCCCGGCCGATCGAACGTGGAACGCGCCGCAGACCAGTGCGGCAAAGCCCTCCTCGACCAGTTCCCGGCGACAGTCCACGGTGCGGGCGAGTTCGGCGCCGCACTGCATCGCGCGCTCCGGCACCCCGGCGATGTCCGTCTCGTCGTACTGGCCGAGATCGGCGGTGTAGGTGCACGGGGTCGCACCCTTGGCGCGCATCCAGGCCACAGCGACCGACGTGTCGAGTCCACCGGAGAACGCGATGCCGACGCGTTCGCCGATGGGCAGGGAGGTCAGGACCTTGCTCACTGTGTTACGTCTCCTGGAGCTCGACGAGGTGCTGGGCCAATGCCTTGCCGCCGTCCGGGTCGCGCGCCACGGCGAGGATGGTGTCATCACCGGCGATCGTCCCGAGCACCTCGGGCAGGCCGGCCCGGTCGATCGCGGATGCGAGGAAGTGTGCTGCGCCCGGCGGTGTGCGCAGCACGACGAGGTTGGCGCTTGCCTCGGCGGAGACGAGCAGCTCGTCGATCAGCCGGGCCAGCCGCTGCGGCGGGGCGTCGCCGGCGGCCCGGGCCGTCAGGGGCGCGCCGTCCTCGGGGACGACGTACATGGGTAGTCCACCGTCGGGGGTGCGCAGCTTCACGGCGCCGAGTTCCTCAAGGTCGCGGCTGAGCGTCGCCTGCGTGACGTCGAAGCCCTCGTCATTGAGTGCCGCAGCGAGCTCGGCCTGCGATCGCACCCGCCGGCTGTTCAGGATGGTGACGATGCGGGCGTGACGTGCAGCCTTGCTGGCCATCAGCCGCGCTCCAGCAGCCAGGTGAGCAGCGCCTTCTGCGCATGCAACCGGTTCTCCGCCTCGTCCCAGACGGCGCTCTGCGGGCCGTCGATGACCTCAGCCGTGATCTCCTTGCCCCGGTAGGCGGGCAGGCAGTGCAGGACAATCGCGTCGCGGGCGGCGCGCTGCATGGCATGGGCGTCGACGGCGAACGGCACGAACACGTCGCCACGCAGTTCACTCTCCTGGCCCATAGACACCCACGTGTCGGTGGCCACCACGTCGGCGCCCTCGAATGCCGACCGCGGGTCGGCGGTGACGGTGACCGAGCCGCCCGTGTCGCGCGCGATTCGTGTCGCGTCGACGACGATCGCCGGGTCGGGCTGATATCCGTGCGGGCCGCCGATCCGCACATGCATACCGGCCGAGGCGCCGCCCAGCAGGTACGAGTGGGCCATGTTATTCGCGGCGTCGCCGACGTAGCTGAGCGTAAGTCCGGCGAGCTTGCCCTTGCGTTCCCGGATGGTTTGCAGATCGGCGAGAACCTGGCATGGGTGGAACCGGTCGGTGAGCGCATTGACGACGGGCACGCGGCTTACCGCCGCCATCGCCTCGATGCGTTCCTGGGCGAACGTGCGCCACACGATGGCGGCCACTTGGCGGTCGAGTACCCGCGTGGTGTCCTCGATCGGCTCGCCGCGCCCGAGCTGGCTCGTCTGCGCGTCGATGACCAG
>JBKOXO010000226.1:0-6127 GCA_046744105.1 Actinomycetota bacterium | reverse complement strand
GCCACCCAGCCATCGTTGGTCTGTGGCGATCTGCGTGGGACTCATGCCGTCCAGCGTGACTCACCCCGCGACCGGTGGCTTGAACAGATTCGGCGAGCTTCTCGGCGTTGTCGATGGCGCCGATCACGCCGTTACCCAAGTGCATCGCGTTGAAGCTCCGATTCTCGTGCCGGTAGAAGTTGGACGCTCAGTCGAGGAACCGGTCCAGCATCGGCAGGAGGAGTTCGGCGCGCCTGGTCACCTGCATGTGCATGGTGCCGGGAAGCACCGCGAGCTGCGATCCTGGTATCAGGCGCAGCATGAGGGCACCGTGCTCAACGGTTGTGAAATCGCGGTCACCGAGTACCAGCAGTGTAGGTGCCGTGATACGGGCCAGTTGCTCATCGGACCATCCACGCGTATCAGCGTCCGATTGCGACAGCATGGCCAGGAATTCGTTGAAGTGGTCCGGGTGCGGGGACAGCTTCTGGTAGGCCTGCTGCAGATCGGCGAAGTCCTGTGGAGTCGGCATCCGTGTCGAGGTCGCCTGCTTGGCCGGGTCGGTGAGGTCCTCGTGCAGTCCGTCTGGGCGTACTGAGACCGACGCCGCGACCAGCGAACGCACCCGGTCGGGATGGTTCACGCCGAGCTCGAGGGTTGCGGCGGCACCCATGCTGTGGCCGAAGACGTGTGCTCGCTCGATGTCAAGCTCGTCAAGCAGGCCAACGATATCGCTGGCCGACGCTGCTGGCGTGATCTCCCGGTCGATGTCCGCGGTGCGGCCGTGTCCCTGCATCTCTACGCCGATAACGTGATGCTTGCGCGCCAGGGTCGGGATCAGGGTGGCAAAGTTGAGGTCGATGGTCAGCATGCCGCCATGCAGCAGGACCAGCGGCGAACCGTCGCCATAGGCCTCGTAATACATGTGCAGGCCGTTGACATCGGCATATCCGGTTACGCGGGGCTCAAGAGTAGATGTTGTCGGCTCCATAAGCGCTTAACTCCATCCTGGGTGGGTGGCGGTGGATCTGGCAGATGTCTGACCAGCTGCATGCTGGACCGGCCCGATCTTGGTGTCCAGGTATGTGATTTGCCGGTCCCGGGCGCCGTCGGTGGCGAGCGAACCGAGCGCATGCCTCAGGTCACAGGCGTGGGAACTGGTAGTCGGTCCGCACTCGCCCGTCGTCGAGGACGAACACATCGACCCCGCCGCCGACAGCCTCGCCGCCGCCGACCGGCACCATCTCCCACCGGAATGTAACGACGTCGTGCAACCTAACTGCCTGCCCAGTCGCCTGGAAGGCGTACTCACCCGGCGCCACGAATTCGTCATAGGCACGCGTCACCCGGGCCTCGAGCTCGTCGTAGCCGCGGGCCTCCAGCGTCGGGTGGACGAAGCCGAGGGCGGCCGCCGCATCGCGGATCTCGACCGGCGGGTGCAGCACATGGGCGCCGTCCTCGGTCCACAGCTGCTCGATCGACTTGCGCCGGGCAGCCGGATCCGGTTCGTTCCACACGGCCACGTAGCGCTGCACGAGGCGTTCGGCATCAACATTGCTCATCGCGTCTCCGGTGCATTCAGCTTCTGTGGCGGCGAACTGTATGCCTGTGCCAGTCCGCACCCGGGACGCCGAGGGAGCGCACGCACGATCGGGCTTCCTTTCGATGTCGTCGCCGCCTGATTTGGCCAGGCGGGTGCGGCCGTACCTGCGGTTACTGTCCCGAACGGCCAGTCGCGCGCGCCAGGCAGTTGACCGGCAGATCTCCGGCAGATCGCAGCCAGCCCTGCGGCGAGCGCCTACACGGCGCAGCGCGACTGGCTGCCCCGCCGAGGAGCATCGGCAGCTGCGCCACGACGCCAGGTCCTTCGTGGACAGCCGGCGCCGACCGTCACCGTAGCCGCAGACAAGGGCTATATCGAAGCTCGCCTTGATCATCAGAGCGTCCGCGAGTTATCGAAGCTTCGGCTGCTAGCAAACAGGATCGCCGAGGAGCAGCGCGACGGCAGCCGCCTCGGGCGCGGCCGCGCAGCGCGCGAATATCGCGTGTGCAGCGGCCCAATGGCAGCGTGCTTCGTCCGGCACGACGGCCCGGCCGAGTACGACCAAGGCACGCGCCTCCCCGAGCCGGTGACCGGTCTCAGCGTGGATCGCCATCGCGCGGCTAGCGTGGCCGGCAGCCTGTGCGCTCCGGCCGGCCGCGAGCGATGCTTCGGCGAGAGCTACGAGGGCTTGCCCTTCTACGACGCGGTACCCGACCTCACGGCTGAGCGTGAGCGCGTCATTGGCGATCCGCTCGGCTTCGCCGAGGGCGCCCATGCCGAGCCGGGCGATACTCAGGCCAACCAGCGCGCGGGCCCGCTCGCCCGAGCGATCGCTCGCCTCGATGAGCGAGAGAGCGCGCTGATGCGCTTGCTCGGCATCCCAATAGCGGCCCAATCGGGCCCATACACTCCCGACCTGGTACCACACGAATGCCGTGTTCAGATGCTGCGCCTCATTGTCCGCCAAGCCATGAGCTATTTCGGCGTTCTGAGACGCGTCGTCGATGTGTCCCAGATCTACAGACACCGCAGCAAGGCTCGCCCGTGCCACGGCCTCTGCAGCGCGATTGTCGCCTCGGTGGAAGATCGCGAGGGCCTCGTCGTATAAGGCTATGGCGTCGGCCAGCCGGCCCTGTTCGTGCGCCACGTCGCCTGCGCCGTCGAGCGCGATCGCTAGCCAGACGGCCGGTCCGCCGCCACGGCTGTTCGCGATCGCCTCTGCCCCGGTCGCCTCGGCGTCGGCGAGGCGCCCCATCTCGCGGTAGACGTGAAGGAGGTTACTTAGGGCGGGCACCGAGATCTCCGGTCGCTGATCCTCACGATGGACCGCCAGACCAAGCGTGATCTGCTCGCCAGCGGTGGGCAGGTCACCCATCCGCAGCAGAATGCGTCCAAGATTGACCAAGGACGTGGCTTCGCCCGGCCGGTTGCCCGCTGCACGGTTCAGCTCAACCGCGACGCGGCCCAGCTCAGCGGCTCGCGGGAGGTCACCAACCATGAAGTAAGCCATCGCCGCCACCATTCTGGTCGCCCCGCGCGCCATGACATCGCCGAGGTCGTCGGCAGCCGTCATCGCGGCATCGGCGATCGTCACCGACTCTCGGGGAGAACCGTGGAAGCCGAAGTAGCCGCAGATGGCATCAGCGAGCAACCAGCCGCTGCGCTTCCAGTCACCGTCAGCGGCCTGCACAACTGCTGCCATCAGGTTGTGCCGCTCGACGTCGAGCCAGCTCAACGCATCGCCATCCGCGGTAAAGCTCGGCGCGCCCGCGCGTATCGACGCCGGCACATCGAGCCGGTTCATCCCGGTATACAGCCGACTGGCCGCCGCATCGGCAGCCTCGAGGTACCAGTCGTACAGACGCTGGACCGCCGCGGTCCGCTCGGGGTCTTCGGCAACGGCACGCTGCCGGGCATAAAGGCGCAGCAGGTCGTGCAGGCCATACCTGCCTGGCGCGACCTGTTCGATCAGGTGAGCGTCCGCGAGCGTGTTGAGAGTTGCTGACGCCTCGCGTGGAGCGACACCGGCGAGCGCCGCTGCGGCATCCGCGCTGAAATGGTAGCCGGGCGCAACGCCGAAGAGCCGGAACATGCGTCGTGCCTCCAGGGGCATCGCCCGGTAGGACAAGTCGAACGCGGCGAGGACGGCCGCCCGGTCTTCGCCGGGAACCTGCAACACGTCGAGCCGGTTATCCGCCGCGAGCTCCTGGACAACCTGGGAGATGCTGGCACGCGGCTCGCCAGCGAGGTTGGCGGCAACGATCCGGAGCGCGAGGGGCAGGTGAGCGCACAGGTCGGCGAGCCTCGTCGCCGTCTGCGGCTCAGCGGCCATGCGATCCGGACCGATCAGCTGGCTTAGCAATTCCGCGGATTCACACGCTGGAAGGACCCCGAGGCGAACCCCACTCGCGCCCTCGACGATCAGGCCGGCGAGCCACGTCCGGCTGGTGATCAGCACGAATGAGGTCGAGCTACCCGGCAGCAGCGGTCGCACCTGCGCGGAGCTGGCCGCGTTGTCGAGGATCACCAACACCCGCCGCCCGGCAAGACTCGACCGATACAGCGCCGCCGCCTCGTCCACCTCGACGGGCACCCGATCGGCGGGCACGCCAAGCGCACGCAGGAATCGGCCGAGCGCATCGATCGCCGGCATCGGCGCATCGCGAGAATGGCCCTGCAGGTCCACATAAAACTGGCCATCGGGGAACTCGGTCGCCACGCGGTGCGCCCAATGCACCGCCAGCGCGGTCTTTCCGACACCCGCCATGCCGGCAATACACACGACCACCGCCTCGCCGCCGACGCGAGCACCGACCAACTTGCTGTCCAGAACCCCAAGCGAGCTCAAACGCCCCGCGAATCCCCCGACATCGCAAGGTAGCTGCCTCGGCACCGGCCGGATCCCGAAACCCGGGCCGCCGGTATCCCCCCGCGCCAGCGCCTCAAACCCGACCCGGCGCTCACCGGTCAAACCCAACGCATCGGCAAGCAGCCGCAACGACTCCCTCCGCGGGCGGCGCACCCGACCATTCTCGATATCGCGCAACGTCCGCACACTCATCCCCGACCGGTGAGCAAGCCCCTCCTGCGTCAACTGGGACCGCTCCCGCTCCCGACGCAACGCCGCACCGAACACGTACCCGCCCATCAACCCCCACTCCGCCAGTCCAACCCCCACGCTGGCACGCACCGACCAACCCCGCTGTTCGTCACCGCGCCCGACCTGCCGCAAACCTGCCGGTCAACTGCCTGGCGTTGGGCCAGCTGAACTCGAGCGGGCGACGCGACGCGACGACCTTCCGGACGCCGCCCCGCCACTGGGCGAACCCGGTGCCTACACCACCGGCAGCCTCACGTACTGGCCACGCTCTGGCGAAGCTGTCGTAAGTCACTCGACGACGAGCTGCCGTCTGCGTCGTGTGTCGCTCACCGCCGCATCGCCCAACTCCTCGTTGAGGTAGGAGAAGTGCTGGCTGCCACGCCCGAGTTGACGACCCCGTCGAGCGCCGTGAACATGCTGGCGGCGATCGTGGGCGATCGAGTCTCCTGTCTGCGTTGTTGTTGCAGTTGCTCAACTAGTGCGTTGATTAACCTATCGGTTGACCATATTTCTGCTGAGCGTCGGCAGTCAAGTGCTAATGGCCAGAGGCGGCCGTCGTGGACGTCAGAATCCCCTGATCGTCATATGCGAGTGTGCGGTGGCGCGGCGGGTAGTTCCACCGTGATGCAGAGCCCCCCAGCGGCGCGAGGGGTGAGGGTGAGGGTTCCGTCGTGTGCGTGGGTGATGCTGTTGACGATTGCCAGGCCGAGGCCGACACCTGCGTGGTCGGTGCGTATGCGTTCGGTGCCGCGAACAAACGGCTCGACAAGCGTGGAAGCTAATTGTGGGGTGAGCTTCTCGCCGGTGTTCTCGACAGTGAGCACCACACTCTTGTTGTGAACGCTGGTCGTGACCCACACGGTGCCCTGTTCAGGCAGGTTGTGGACGATCGCGTTGTGCAGGAGGTTCGTACTCAGTTGCAACAGGAGCGCGTGTGAGCCGATGGTGGTGGTCATGTCGCCGGAGGTCTCAATGGTGAGGCCGCGTTTTTCTGCGAGGGGGAGGAGCGTTTCAATGGCTTCTTCCGCTATGAGGGACAGGTCGACGTGTTCTCTGGTGAAGGACCGTTGGTCGGCGCGGCTGAGCAGGAGCAATGCCTCGGTGAGTTCGATCGCTCGGGTGTTGACCGCGTGGAGGCGTTCGACGAGCTCGCCGTTGTCGCGGTTCAGATCGTTGCGGGCGACGTCGAGAAGTGTCTGTGTGATCGCCAGCGGGGTGCGCAGTTCGTGGGAGGCGTTGGCTGCGAATCTCTGCTGTTCGGCGACGTGTGCTTCGAGCCGCCCGAGCATGGTGTCGAAGGCGTCGGCAAGCTCGCGGAACTCATCTCTGCGGCCCGGTAGCCGGATCCGGTGGGAGAGCGATCCGGCCGCTGCCATGCGGGTGGCGTCTGTGATGCGAGTCAGAGGGGCGAGCATCCGGCCGGCGAGAAGCCACCCTCCCACGAGACCGAACACCAGCAGGAACGCCAACACGAGGGCCGCGGTCGGAGCGAAGGCGCGCAGGAG
>JBKOXO010000066.1:0-19206 GCA_046744105.1 Actinomycetota bacterium | reverse complement strand
AGCCAGGCGTCCGGGGCGCGGATCTCGTCCTTGCGCGGCAAAGCAGCGGCGGACGTCCAGATCGTGTTGAAGCCAACGACGCCCACCCGGCCCACGACGCGCCGGACAAACGCCGCGCCGTCGACGTACTGCCGCGTCTTGGCGTCCAGACCGAGCAGCCGGCGCAGCAGCCGGTCGAGCGGGTTGCCCCCGCGACGGCGCCGCGCCCCGAACCGTTCCTCGATGAGGTGCTGCGACGGGATGACGGCGGGCGACACCGCGTTCATCACGTACTCGGCGTGCCCCTCGATCAAGGACATGAACGCGGTGAGCCTGTCGCTGACCGCCTGCTGCTCGGGCGTGGCCAGGGCCGCGACCAGCCCGGAGCCGTCGCCCTGCCCGCGCGCTACCTTGACCAACTCGCCGAGCGCCGCGCGGGTCCGCTCGCGCAGCGCGGCGGGATCGGTGTCGATGCTGTCCGTGAGCGCGGCCACCTCGTCGAGCATGTGCTGCCGCAGCCACGGCACGGCGGTGAACTGCACCCGGTGCGTGACCTCGTGCAGGCACACCCATAGGCGAAAATCGCCCGACTCGACGCCCAACTGCTGCTCGACCGTGACCAGATTCGGGGCCACGAGCAGCAGCTGCCCGTCATTCCGGTCGAAGAACTCGAACTGGCCCAGCACCTTGCCCGAGAGGAACCCCAGCACGGCGCCGGCCTGCATGCCGGTGACCCGCCCTCCGACCGTCTCGGCCACCCGGCCGATCTTGTTCTCGGCAGCGAGCCGGTCGACCAGCGGCGTCATGACGCTGCGCAGCCCGGCTGTGTTCACGTCTATCCAGCCCTCGCGGTCGACGACGCGCGTGAGCGCGGTGACCGGCGGCTCGGTGAGGCCGGTCAGTTCGGCGACGTAGGCCGCGGCCCGCTCGGCGTCGCGGTACAACTCGGCGACCGTGTCGTCCGCTTCGGTGCGCGACACGCGTGGCGGTGGGGGACTGAGATTCTTGGCCGACCGGGCCGCAAGATCCCAGTCGATGAGCGAGGCCACCTGTCTATTATCCCGGCTGCGCGAATCCCCGTCTCCACCGCTCGCTGGCGCTCGGGTGGATCCGTGGCTCCGCACGCCCCTTCGGGGCGGCCGCGTCGCGGCGCCGGGGCTCTTCGCGCGAGCGCTCATCGCGTTGTGGTTCAGCAGCCGCAGGTTGCCAGCACCGCAACGGCCCGATCCAGGGCGGCCTCGGCGGCCTCCGTGTCCTCAGTCGTCGGGCCGACCCGGTCAGCGAGGAAGGCGAACGCGAGTAGCCGGCCGTCCTTGTCGTGAACCAGCCCGGCCAGCGTCGAAACCGACGTGAGCGTTCCGGTCTTCGCCCGCACGACGCCCGCCCCGGCGCTGTGCAGGAACCGCCCGGCCAGCGTGCCGCTCCACGCGGCAACCGGCAGCATGTCGAGGACGGTCGTCCGCTTCGTGGCGAGCAGGAGCATCCGGTCGAGGGTGTCGGCACTCAAGCGGTCCCTGGCGGCCAGGCCGCTGCCGTCGACGAGCCCGGATCCGATCGGCACGCCGAGCCGGGCGAGCACGGAACGCACCGCGGCCGCCGCCCCGGCGAACGACGCCGGCTGATGCTCGGCAATGGCCACCTGTCGCGCGAGCGACTCCGCGATCACGTTGTCGGACAGCTGCAGCATCTGCTCGACCAGCATCGCGATCGGCGCCGACTCCACTCTGGCCAGCGTCCGGGCATGCTGCGGGGCCGTTCCCTGGGCGACGCGGTCAACGCCGAGCGCCGCGGCGAGCGCCTGGCCGGCGGCGAGGTCCGGGGCGGTGCTCCGCAGTTCGGCGTCCGGGGTGTCACGCCCACCGTCCACAGTGGACGCCATGATCGGTGCCGCATAGTCGGACGGGACGTCCTCAGGCGCCCAGTACGGCGAGACAGCCGGTCCGGTGAAGAGACTGTCGTCCACCTCGACGCGGGTCACGTGGACGCCGCGCAACTGCCGGGCCAGGTCGCTGATGCGTGCTGCGCCAGGGTAGGCGCCCGGCTTGCCCGGCGCCGCGGCGGTCAGCGTCGGGTCACCGCTGCCGACGAGCACCACCGTGCCGGGCAGCGCGCCGGCGACGACACGCGTCGTGATCCGGTCCGTTGTCTGGTGTGCGGCCAGCACGGCGAGGGCGGTGGCGAGCTTGGCCGTCGATGCGGGCGGCGCGGGTGTCGCCGCGCCGCGGCTGGCCAGCACCTCGCCCGTGGACACGTCCCGCACTTCGACGAGTACCCGCTTGCCGAGCCGGGGATCGGCCAGCGGGCCACGCAGCGCGGCCGCCACGCCGGTCGGCGAGGGCCGCCGGGCGACAGCTGATACCGTGCTCGGCGGCGCTGCCGCGGATGCCTCCTCGCCCGCGGGAGCCGCGACGGCCGGCGTCGCGGCCGGACGATCGTGCCACTTCCGTACGCCGGCGTATGCTCCCCAGCCTGCGGCGCCGGTCAGCACGACGAGGAGTGCAGCGACGCCTACGGGCCGCCAGCTCACGGTCCGCATCCGCAGCGCCTCATCCTCAACAGTCTGACCCCCTACCCACCCCAAGGGCGGGTCGGACTATCGGACCGCAAGCGCCGCTGCCAGAGCGCCTCTGATTCGCTCCGCAAGCGTCGCTCACGGTGCGCCACACTATGCGCATGGAGTTCGACGTCCTGATCGAGATCCCCCGAGGCAGCCATAACAAGTACGAGGTCGACCACGAGTCCGGGCGGATCCGGCTGGACCGCACGCTGTTCACCTCGACGCAGTACCCCGCCGACTACGGCTACATCGAGGACACGCTGGGGCTGGACGGTGATCCGCTCGACGCCTTGGTGTTCCTGCCGGGCGACCCGCTGTTCCCGGGGGTACTCGTCAGGTGCCGCGCGATCGGTATGTTCCAGATGACCGACGAGAAGGGTGCCGACGACAAGGTGCTGTGCGTGCCGGCCCGCGACCCGCGCCTCTCGCATCTGCATGATCTCCAGGACCTGCCGGAGTTCGATCGCCTGGAGATCCAGCACTTCTTCGAGGTGTACAAGGAGCTCGAGCCGGGCAAGAGCGTCGAAGGCGCGTCCTGGGCGGGACGTGCCGAGGCAGAGGCCGAGATCGCGGAGGCCCGCAGCCGGCTGGCCGCGCCGCCGTCCTGAGCTCGCCCGCCGGACGCGTCGCTCGGATGTCGAACCTCCTTCCGCCTGAGCGGCGGGTCGGACTATCGAACCGCTCACCGCTAGCGTTACTCGACGGCGACGGCACCCACCGGCCGGAATGCCAGGAACGATCCCGGACCTGGCTGGGAGCAGGTGAGCCCGTCCCCGCGCATCCGCTCCACGCGCACCGTGACGTCGACCAGCCCGTGTGGGGCGCGGATGCGCACGACCGACTCCCGCTCGCCGGTCGCCCGTACCGCGACGACCGCCAGCGCCGCTGCCCGTCGCACTGCCAGGTGTTCGTAAGCGAACGCCAGCGCCGCCTGCGCGACCGGCTTCAAGCCGACCCGGCCGCGCAGTAGCGCACCGACCACCTCGCCGCGCTCAGTCGCCTCGACGAACTCCGGCGCCGCAAACGGCAGCACCCGTCCGTACAGCAGCCCGGCCGGCACGACCAACACGTTCGCCGCGAACCGGTCGCCGCCGACGTGGCTGCACTCCCATACCCGGCCGGGACGCTCCGTGGCGAGCGCCGCGGCCACCGAGCGTCCCCGCACTGCGCAACACGTGTCGTGCTTGCTGTGCGCGCAGACGAGGTAGAGCGGCGCATCGTCGACGACGCCGGCCGAGCCGTCCAAGGGGACGTCCAACAGCTCCGCGTCCTCGTGGTAGTGCCCCCAGCGCAGCGACTCCTGCCCGGTCCGGCAGTCGACGAGGGCCCACCTCCGAATCGCGCCGCGCGGCGTCCGTCCGGGCCGGCGGATCGCCAGCACCCGCACGCCGGCCGCCTCGGCGCGCGCCTCCAGCGCCGCGGCGGTGGCGTGGTCGAACCGCGAGCCGCGAAGCCCCGTGCGCCCCCAGGGACCGGGCTGCTCCACGAGCAGCAACCGGCTGGCCGGGAAGGCGGTGCCGAGCATGGGGTCCCCGCGCAGCTGGGCCCGCAGCGCGCACCGGTCGAGCGTCTCTCGTGGATGGGGGTGCCGGTGATGCGTATCGGCATGCGGCGCCGTCACGCTGGCTGCCTGCTCACGGCAGCGCCGGGACGACGATCGCCTCGCGCAGCAGCGTCCGGGCCAGGTTGAGCTGGTCGGCGGCGTCGAGGCCGGGCAGCTCCCCCGGCGTGAACGCCTCGCCGGCGAGCACGGTCTTGAGTGCGGCCCCGGCGCTGGACGGTAGCGGCACCGTCTTGTCGAGCACGCGCAGGCGCAGCCCCGCCGCGTCGCGCAGCAGCGTGCAGCGCAGCCCGGAACGCATGCGCAGCGGCGTCGCGGCACCCACAGATCCGGTAGCCGCAAGCTGTTCCAGCGGCCCGATCGGGGCAGGACGGGTCTGGCGCATCAGGTCGCTCGTCACCCGATCAGCAATGGTGCCCACTGAGATCTCGTCGAGGTGGCGGCGCAGCGCCGCCAGGGTGTCGTGCAACTGCGGCGCGAGCACCGCGGGGTCGCCGAGGTCGACGCCCATCGGCAGCGATACCCGCAGCGCCGGGTCATCCGCGGCGGCGTCGAGCAGGTGTCGCACGAGCTGGTAACGGGTCAGCGCGTGCACGCCCACCGTCAAGTGAATGGACAGCTCGCCGAGCGCGACGGCCGAGTGCAGGTAGCCCCGAGGTAGGTACAGCGCGTCACCCGGTGCCAGGACCTCGTCGATCAGCGGCGCCTCACGCGCACGCTCCGCGACCGCAGTACGCCGCTGCTCCCACGGTTGGTCGCGCAGTGGGTCGGGCAGCACGGGCGAGTGCACCCGCCACTGTTTGCGTCCGGCCAGCTGCAGCACGAATACGTCGTGGACGTCGTAGTGCGCCGCGAAGCCGCGGTTCTGCGGCGGGGTGATATAGGCGTTGATCTGCACGGGGTGGCCGAGTTCGCCGGACAGCTGCGATGCAAACGTGATGAGCGGCGGCCAGGTACGGTGCAGCGCCTGGAGCACGAGGGTGGCGCCGCCGTCCAACTGCTGGAGCACCAGATCGTCAGCGACCTGATCGCCGGCGGCCGCGCCGGCACCACCACCGCGCGTATAGCGCGCGGGCGCGACGATGTCGCCATCCTTGGCCATGCGCAAGAACGGGGTCCGCAGCCCGCGCCGCGACACCAACTCGTCCACCGCGAACTGATCGAGCAGGTCGTCGAACCGGGCAGGCAACTGCGCGGCCCGGGTCAGCAGCGGGCGGCGGGCCCAGTGTTGTTCAGCGAAGTCGTGCACCGGAACCGCGATGCACCGCCGTAGCGCACTCATCGCCGCAAGATTAGTGGCCCAGCGAGGAGCGCTCGCGTGATGCTCACTGCTCTTCGCACAAGCGCTCATCGTCCTGCGGGAGGCGCAAACGTGGACGGGCCCGGCAGCACTGCCGGGCCCTGCGCGGCCGGGGGACTCGAGTCCTGTCGGTGCCTCGGCCGTCAATCACGTGTTGTGGCGGGATCAGGCGGCCTATGCGCCGGTGTCGCGCCCGTAACCGCCACCACTGTCAGCTGCTCCACCGTCACCAGCGCCACCGTCGGCGCCGCCATCGCCGAAGCCGGCACCACCGTCGCCACCGCTGTCGGCGGCACCGTCGGCACCCGCGTCACCGTCGGCACCTGCGTCACCAGCACCACCGTCGGCGCCACCGTCGCCGGCAGTACCGTCCGCACCGCCGTCACCGAAACCGGCGCCGCCGTCACCGCCGCCGTCGGCAGCACCATCTGCACCGCCGTCGCCAAGGCCAGTACCCGTGCCCGTATCGTCGTCTTCGAAGCTCATGAGCACGCTCTCCTTCGATGGTGATCATCCAGCGGACCGCCCGCCGCAGCAAACGCTAGCGATGACCGACCACCGCGGGAAGTCCGGCCCGGCGCGCCGCGGCAAGTACTAAACGCCCGGATCGTCCGAGCCCGATTTGATTAGATGTGAGCCTGTCCAGGAGCATGAGGCGGTGGTCCACAGAAGAGCAGTCGCCGTTGCCTGCTGCCTAATGATCATCGGGCTGGCGGCGTGCAGCAACACCGACTCGAAATCTGCGTCATCCACAGCGCCGACGAGCACCGCGCAGGCGGCCGCGCCCAGCACCTGCAACGGCTACACCAAGGGCCGCCAGGGCGTGATAAACGTCTTCTGCGGCGGAAGCGCCAAGGCAACCGGCACGGTCGGGGGCAGCACGTTCCAGCTCGACGGCGGCTCCTGCGTGCAGGGAGCGACCTTCCTCTCCGTCAACGTTGGCGTGCTCGTCGGCCCGGACTTCGACGGGGCGCCGCCCGACTATTTCGGTCTCGTCCTCAAGCCGACAGGCGGCCCGTTCAACAACGCCTCGGCGACCGTCGACACCGCAGGCGAACCACACGCCGTCACACTGTCCGGCACGCTGAACGACGACCTCAAGGGCGGCAAGTTCAGCGGCAGCGACGGCAGCGACCAGGTCATTGGAACGTTCAGCTGCTGACCCTGCATCTAGCCGTCACCGTCGGCCCGTCACAGATCGCAGGTCGTGGCCAGTTCGCCACGGCTCCAATCCCTGCGGGAACCCCCGTCCTCGCCTTCCCGGCCACACCGACATCGACGGCGCAGCTGCACACCCTGAACCACTCGTGCGAGCCCAATCTGTGGTGGACGGATGCCCACACGCTCAGCGCGCGCCGTCATATCGGCGCAGGCGAGGAGTTGACGTGCGACTACTCCACGTGCATTGCCGACCCCGAGTTCCTGCTGCGCTGTCACTGCGGCAGCTACCGATGCCGGCAGATGGTCACCGGCGACGACTGGCGTATCCCGGAATTGCAGGCCGTCTACGCCGGCCACTCGCCCCTGCTTTGAACGCCGCGATGAGTGCTCGTGCCATGAGCGACTCTTGCGGAGCGAACCGGGAGCGCGGCCGGCGGATTAGTCAGCTGACTCTGTCGGCGCGGTGCAGTGCGACGATGCCCCCGGTCAGGTTGCGCCAGTGCACGTCCACCCAGCCGGCATCGGCGATCTGCCGGGCGAGCTGGAGTTGTCCGGGCCAGCTACGGATCGATTCGGCGAGGTACGCGTACGCGTCCGGGTTCGAGGAGACGCGACGGGCCAGCGCGGGCAGTACCCGCATCAGATAGTTCAGGTAGAGCCTGCGGAACGCCGCGACCGTGGGCCGGCTGAACTCGCAGACCACCAGCCGCCCGCCGGGGCGCACCACGCGGGCCATCTCGCGCAGCGCCTGCCCGGTATCGACTACGTTGCGCAGCCCGAACGCGATCGTCACCGCGTCGAACGCACCGTCGCGGAACGGCAGCCGCAGCGCGTCTCCGGCGACGACCGGAACGTGTCGGCGGTCTCGGCGGGCCTGTCCGGTACGCAGCATGCCCAGCGAGAAGTCGCAGCCCACGGCATATGCCCCGGATACCGCTAGCTCGACCGTCGACACGCCGGTGCCCGCGGCCAGATCCAGCACCCGGTCGCCGGGACGCAATTCGAGCGCCTGCCGGGTACGACGCCGCCAATAGTGATCCAGGCCGAGCGACATCACGGTGTTGGTGGCGTCGTAACGGCGCGCGACGGCGTCGAACATCGCCGCGACGTCCCGCGGCCGCTTCTCCAGGGTGGCGCGACTCATCGCGCGACATTGTGCCCGACGTCGGTGAGCGGCCTCAGCTCGCCGCGACGACCGGCAGCGCCGTCGAGGAGAAGTGAGAGTGCACGCGCGGGTCGGCCGGATCGTCGGCCGGATCGCTGTGCACCACGAGGTGGCGGTACAGGGTGTCGCGTTGCGCGGGGATGCGCCCGGCACCGCGAATGAGTTCGATCAGTTCGGTGCGGTTGGACCGGTGCCGCGCTCCCGCGCTCGACACGACGTTCTCCTCGAGCATCACCGAGCCCAGATCGTCGGCGCCGAAGTGCAAGGTGAGCTGGCCGATGTCCTTGCCCGTAGTCAGCCAGGACCCCTGTAGGTGGTTGATGTTGTCGAAGAACAGCCGGGCAACCGCGATCATGCGTAGGTACTCGAGGCTGGTGGCCTGGGTGCGGCCACGCAGATGGTTGTTCTCCGGCTGGTACGTCCACGGGATGAAGCTGCGGAAGCCGCCGGTGCGGTCCTGCACGTCGCGGATCATCCGTAGGTGCTCGATGCGTTCCTCGTTCGTCTCGCCGGTGCCCATCATGAACGTCGCCGTGGACTCGACGCCGAGCCGGTGTGCGGTCTCCATCACGTCGAGCCACGTCTCGCCCGTCTCCTTCAGCGGTGCGATTGCCTTGCGGGGCCGGTGGACGAGGATCTCCGCGCCCGCGCCCGCGAAGGAGTCCAGGCCGGCCATGTGCAGGCGGCGGATCACCGTGGCGAAGTCCAACCCGGATGTGCGGGCGATATGGACGACCTCGGAGCCGCCGAGCGAGTGCAGCACGAGCTGCGGGTACTCGCGCTTGATCGCCGCGAAGATCCGCTCGTACCACTCGATGCCGAGTTCCGGCGAGTGGCCGCCCTGAAGCATGATCTGCGTGGCGCCGAGATCGGCCGCCTCGGCGCAGCGCCGCAGGATCTCCTCGTCGCTGTGCGTCCAGCCCCCGTCGTGTTTCGGCGGGCGGTAGAACGCGCAGAACTTGCACGCGGTGACGCAGACGTTCGTGTAATTGATGTTTCGGTCGATGATGTACGTCGCGATGTTGTCCGGGTAGCGGCGGCGGCGCACCGCGTCGGCCGCCTCGCCCAGCGCGTGAAGCGGCGCGTCCGTATAGAGCAGCAACGCCTCGTCCGGGGTGATGCGCCCGCCGTCGGCGGCACGGGCCACGACATCCGCGATCGTCATAGCTAGAGCCTAGACGGCTCCCCGGCCAGGTTGTTCGACTCTCGGCGCGCTATGACGCGTCGACGGTCGAACAACTGCGGAGGATGGAGCGATCAGCTGGCGCTTTCCCAGAGCCCGATGACGTTGCCCGATACGTCGGTCAGATACCCGTAGGCGCCCATGCCGGGGATCTCTTGGCGGCCCGCGAGAACCGTTCCGCCCGCAGCGGTCACCTTCTGCAGGCACTCGTCGATCGACTCGACGTACACGGTGATGACCGGCGCGTTGATTTGACCGGTGCGCTCGATGATCGCCCCGTTGATCCCGCCCGGTTCGGTGGGCTGCATGGTCTGCGGATCGGTGGGTGTGGTCATCGCCGTCGTGTACGTACCGGTGCCGCCGCCCATCTGCACCGGGACGTCCATAATCTGCCAGCCGAAGACGTCGGCATAGAACGCCTTCGCCTTCTCCTTGTCGTCAACGGCAATCTCGAAGTGCGCGACGCGATCCATGGTGCTCCCTCATCAGGTCGTGGTCTTTCCCCTAATCCTGTACCCGGGCGCAAGGCTTTCGTTAGTTGACACTTACGTAAGCCGCCACTAACCTCTCGATGGTCCGTTCCACAGAAGGGAGCACGATCATGGGAGCACCAGTCGCGTGGTTCGAGGTGACGAGCAACGACCACGAACGGGCGCAGAAGTTCTACGCCGAGCTGTTCGGGTGGACGATCACGCCCGGCCCGGGCATGAGCGGTTACGGCCTCGTGGACACCGGCGCGGGTGACGGCGCGATCGGCGGGGGCATCGGCCCGGCCGCTGGCCCGGGCGACCCGACCGGCGTGAAGATCTACCTGCGGGTCGACGACCTGGAGGCGTACCGCGCCAAGGCTGAGCAGCTCGGCGGCAAGCGGGTCGGTGAGCCCATGGAGCTGCCTGAGGGCTGGGGTACCGTCGCAGTGCTGACCGACCCGGACGGAAACCAGGTCGGCCTCTGGAAGTGAGACTATGGCTGCGACGCCGGGCGGCTCGGATCGCGCCGACGAGCTGCTGCGGGCGCTCGCCGAGCCCAGGCGGCGGGCGATCCTGCGATTGGTCGCCGACGACGAGCTCTCGGCGGGCCAGATCGCAGCTGCGTTCGAGGTGACCCGCCCGGCGGTCAGCCAGCACCTGACCGTGCTTAAGAACGCCGGGCTGGTCAGCGAACGCCGCGACGGCACCCGTCGGCTCTACCGGGGCGAGCCGGCAGGGCTGCGCGAAGTGCGCGACCTGCTCGATGAGTTATGGTCCTCGTCGCTGTCCGTAGCCCGCCGGCTCGCCGAAGCTGAGGCCGCAGGTGACCAGCACCAGGAGGTCGGGTGAGCGAGCATCGCAAGGTCGCCGCGCCGGGCCTAGTCTCTGCGGAGCACCCACCGGAGCAGCGATTGCTGTACTTCCAGTGGGGTGCACAGCTCACCTACGCGCCGAGCACTCGCGCTCGGTGCCGGGAGGTGCAGTGACGGTCACGCCGATGCATCGCCCACCGATCCGGCAGTCCACGACCGTGCAGGCGGGCCTCGTGCACACCTTCGAGGTCTTCGTCGGCGCGCTCGACCAGTGGTGGCCGTTGCGTACGCACTCCCGGGGCAAAGAGCGCGTGACCGGCGTGACCGTCGAGCGGCGCGCCGGCGGGCGGGTCTACGAGACATGGGACGACGGACAACAGCGCACGTGGGGCACGCTGCTCGCCTGGAATCCGCCCAGCCAGTTCGTGCTGACCTGGGACATCGTCTCGCCCGGTGTCACCGAGGTGGAGCTACGCTTCCGCGAGCTGGCCCCGTCGCTCACCCGCGTCGACCTCGAGCACCGCGGCTGGGACAAGCTCACCGATGCTGAGCTCGCCGCACTCAGCGAGCGTCGCGACGACTACGAACGCGGCTGGGCGATGATCCTGCGACGGTTCACCGAGGCGGCGTCCACACGTACGGCGTCGTCGTCGTGATGGGGACGAAGCCGAGCCGCTCCAGGATGGGCCGACTATCAGCGGATGCGTCAACCTGCAGGTATTTGACGCCACGCTGTGCGGCGAGCTGTGCCCGACGGGCTACCAGCGCCCGGTAGATGCCGCGTCCCCGCCAGCCGGGCAGGGTCGAGCCACCCCACAGCCCGGCGAACTCGGTGCCCGGGTTGTAGACGAGCCAGGCGGAGCTGACGACGGCGTCTCCGGCCGCTGCGATCAGGACGGTCAGCTCCGACGGGTCGCGCCCGGCGAGATCGGCGGCCAGCCACGACCAGTCGGCGTTCCAGACCTGCGACTCCATGGCGGCGATGCGCCGGAAATCGTCGAGGTGCGTCACCTCTTGCAGCTCAATCCCGGCGGGCAACAGGGGCTCGCGTGCCATTAGCGCAGTCTCACCGATGAGTACCGTTTCCGTGTCCTCGGGCACGAATCCGTGCGCGCGCAGCCGATCCGGCAGGTCGGCCGGTTGATCGTGGCCGTGTGCCTTCCACTCGAACACCTCGCCGCGCGCAGCGAAGAACGCGACGGTACGCGCAATCAGTGCGTCGATGTCGGGGACGCCCGCGAGGCTGCGGTAGCCCACGAAGCCGCGATACCGCAGGTCGGTGCAGCGCAACAGGGGCCCGTCCCACTCGCACGTCACGCCGCTCGGCGGCCGTCGAGCCAGCGCCGTACGCACCTGGGCGTCGTACGCAGCGAGCAGATCCATGAATACAGCTTGCCCATTAGGGCAATCGCGAATTGAACACGACCCGCTGGGGATCGACACTGGAACCTCACGGAGAGGCGGAAACGTTCACGTGCCAGCGGAGCAGTTGAGCGCGAAGTTGCGACGGCTGCGGCTCTCGGCCGGACTCACCCAGCACGAGGCCGCGCGTCGGGCCGGTATCTCCGTCGGCACGCTGCGCGATCTCGAGCAGGGGCGCACCACGACCCCCCGCTCGGCCTCGCTTGCGGCACTCGCCAGCGCCCTGGACGTCGACCCCGCCGAGCTCGCCGGTCGTCGCACGCGGGCGATCCGCGTGAACATCCTTGGCCCCCTCGAGCTGCTCGTCGACGGCGCGGCGACCCCGGTCGGCGGGCACAAGCAGGCCGTCATCCTCGGCATGCTCGCCCTGCACGCGAACGAGTACGTAGCCCGAGATGAGCTTGCCGAGTACTTGTGGGGCACGCACCGTCCCGTCAAATACGCAGCCTTGCTGCATTCATATGTAGCACGGCTGCGCAAGCGGCTGACCAGCGCGGCCAGCATCGTCTCATCGCGGCAGCGTTACCAGCTCAGCATCCCGCCGGACTGCCTCGACGCGAGCGCCCTCGCCGGCGCGACCGGCACGTTCGAGGCATACCAGGATGCGCTGCACGCCTGGCGCGGCCGCGTCCTGGACGATCTTGTCGAGCTGCAACACCACCCACGCGTCGTCGCTCTGGAGCAGCGCCGCGCACAGCTCGTCGTCGAGTTCGCCGACGCGGCGCTGTCCGGCGGGCACGCCGAGCGGGCGATCCCGGTGGTGGACGAGCTCGCCGCACTCGAGCCGCTACACGAAGGTGTCGCGGCGCGCCGCATCCAACTACTCGCGGCCGCCGGCCGGCTCGGCGACGCGCACAGCGTCTTCAGCACTACCCGCCGCCTGCTCGTCGATGAGCTGGGTGTCGAGCCGGGGGCACACCTGCTCGATGCGTACCGGGACGTGTTAGACCGGGACGCCCCGGCGCCGAGCACCGGCGGGCTCGCCCCGGCGCAGCTTCCTGCCGCGGTGGCCGACTTCATCGGCCGCACCGACGAGGCCGCACGACTTGCCGGCTACCTCCTCGGCAGCCGGCCGGGTCGGACCCTTGCCGCGATCACCGGCACCGGCGGTCTGGGCAAGACAACGCTGGCGGTGCATGTTGCGCACCGGATCAAGTCCCGCTTCCCGGACGGGCAGCTGTTCGTCGACCTGCGCGGGGTCGGCGAGCAGCCGGCTGCGGTGGAACACGTGCTGGAGCAGTTCCTCGTCTCGCTCGGCCACTCGCGCACGGCACTTCCCGAACGTGCGGAGGAGTTGGCCGCGCTGTACCGGTCGGCAACCGCACGCGGTCGCTTCCTGATCGTCCTGGACAACGCGCGCGACACCGAGCAGGTCGAGCCGCTGCTGCCCGGCGCGGACAGCTGCGCGGTGATCATCACCAGCCGCCGGTTCCTCGCCGACCTCGACGGAGCGCTGCACGTCCGCATCGCCACGCTGGGTGAGGACGAGTCGGTAGCGCTGCTGCGGTCGGTGCTGGGTGCGGAGCAGGTCGACCGGTACCGCGGCGACGCCGACCAGGTGGTAACCCTGTGCTCGGGCTTCCCGCTGGCGCTGCGCCTGGCCGCGTCACAGGTCGCGGCACATCCCTCGTGGGGACTTCCCGATCTGCGCGACCGGTTGGCGCACACGAACGGCCGGTTCGACGTGTTGCGCTCCGGGCATCGCGCCGTGCAGGCGTGCTTCGACATGAGTTACCGCGACTTGCCCGACAGCATCGCGCGGGCGTTCCGGCTGCTGAGCCTGTCCGACGCCCCGGACACCTGCCTGGACGCTGCCGCCGCGCTGATCGGCGAGTCCGCGGATCTCGTCGGCGCCGCGGTACACCATCTCGTCGAGTACAGCATGGTCATCGCGCGTGCCAAGAACCGCTTCGCGTTCCACGACCTGATGCGCTCCTTCGCCCGAGAACGCGCGGAGGACGAGGAGTCGGCGGCGGCGCGACACGACGCGATCGAGCGGCTGGGGCGGTGGTACGTCGCGTCCGCGCGGCAGGCCACCGCGACCGCCATCCCGCACCGGATCGTGCCGCCGGCACCGGGTCTCGAGCCGGCGTCGACGTTCGCCTCCGCGCAGGCAGCCAGCGCATGGCTCGACGCCGAGCGCGAGAACCTGATCGCCACGGTTCGTCAGGAAGCCGAGGCGGGCCTTCCCACGCTGGCGTGGCTGCTCGCTGACGCGGCGAGCGGCGTCTTCCGGCAACGTCAGCGCAGTCACGAGTGGATCTCCACGGCGAACATGGGACTGGCCGCCGCAGAGCGGGACGGCAACCCGTACGGGCTGGTCGCAATGCACGAGTGCCTGGCCCGCGGCTACGCCGCGCGGGCCGATCAGCGCAGCGCGATCCAGCATTACCGCGAGGCGCTTTCGGCCGCGACGTCCTTGGGCTGGCGGGAGGCGCAGATCTCCACGCTGGAGAACCTCGGCAACGCCCACCAGGATCTCGGCGAGGTCGCGCAGGCGCGGCCGGCGTTCATGCGGGCGTTGCGGCTGAGCCGGGAGACCCGGCTGCGGTTCTGGGAGGCGGCCTGCCTCAACGATCTCGGCAACAACGAGCGGCAAGGCCGCGGCGATCTCGGCGCCGCCGAGCGCTACTACCACCAGGCCCTGGCGATCAACGAGCAGCTGCCGGCAGGCCAGCCGAACGTCAACTTGGGCAACCTCGGCATCATCGCCCACCTGCGCGGCGACTACGAACGGGCCTGGGAGTACATGCAGGCGGCGCGGCGCCTCGATGAGCAGGCGGGTAACCCGGCCCTGCTCGGCGAGACCTTCGTGACGCTGGTCCACACGGCGCTGGCCCTGGCTCGTTCCGACGACGCGGCGCACTACTCTCGCGCGGCGCTGGCACAGGCGCGCACGATCGACGACGCGCAGCTGTTCGCCCGCGCCCTGGTCGCGAGCGGCATGGTCCAGCTCGCGTCCGGATCGCCGCTCGTGGCCACCCAGCAGCTCGAACGCGCACTGGAGGTCGCGCGGCACGGGCAGGTCCCGGGCGCCGAACTGGACGCGCTGCTGGCGCTGGCCACGCACGCGGACGCCGGCGGCGACCTCGGCCGGGAGATCGAATTCGCCGAGCAGGCCCGGGCGCTGGCAAGCCGGCTGGGTGATTGCATCAGCGAGGGCAAGGCGCTACATCGGTTGGCAACGGTTGCTTTTCACAAGGGCGACCTCGCCAGCGCCGCCTCGCAGGCGGAGGCCGCGCGAATGCTGTTCGCGCGCAGCGGCCACCGTCCCGGACTGGCGGTCGTGGACGAGTTGCTGGAAGCTCTCTGATCGCCGCGAGTGCGGTCCACCGCACCACCAATTCCCGTACTTCCGCCCGTAGCCGAGCGTCTCAACGAGTTGCCGGGGGACCGCTTTTGCCCAGCAATATCAGGGCCTACGAGGGCTCGTGGACGCTACGGCAGGACGGCGCGCGATCATGCCAGAAACCTGCAACACTGATGCGTCACAGTAGTGATCGTCTCGGAGGGTTGGGGGACCTTGCCGGGCCGACATCCGCTGAGGCGGGCGCGACCGGGGGGCGGGAGTTGCGCCCGCCTTCGCGGCTGTCCTTATCCGCCGCGCGTGTCTCTCGGCTGCGCCCCCAAGGGGCGCATCCTGCGAGCCACTCCGCGCCTTCGGCGCGGGCCGCGTCGCGGGCGGCGGGCTCTTCGCGCGAGCGCTCATCGCCCTGTGGCTGAGTCCTTGGGTCGTCGCCTACCGCTTATGCCCGAGCGTCACAGCGCTCAGATGTCGGCGAAGGTGGGCGGGCTGGGGTCCGGCACCGCGCCGGCGAGGGCTGCCCGACGGGCGAACTCGGTCAGCCCTTCCATTTGCCGGGGTCCCAGCGAGAAGTCCAGCGTGCGGAAGTAGCGGGCGAGTGTCGCCGGGTCGAACGGCTCCCAGCGGGCGGCTTGCGCGGCGACGTCGTCGACATGCGCCAGCGCTTCGGCGCGGCTACGCACGAATGCGGCGTGCACTTCCTTCACCAGCCCGGGGTTGGCCTCGGCGTACCCGCGCCGGGCGGCCCACACGGCGAACACCATGGGCAGGCCGGTCCACGCACGCCACACCGCGCCCAGGTCGTACACGGCGAGCCCGCGCCGAGGTGCCTCATACGTGGCACGAAGCGCGGCATCACCGATGAGCACGGCAGCGTCTGCCTCGAGCAGCATCGCGCTGAGCTCCGGCGGGCAGGCAAAGTACGCCGGATGGACGTCGTGCACCTCGGCCAGCCACATCCGGGCGAGCAGCACCGAGGTGCGCGACGTCGAGCCGAGCGCAACCCGTCCCAGTTCGCCCAGTGGGCGCTGCGCAACGAGATTTACCGACAGCACCGGGCCGTCCGAGCCGACCGCCAGATCCGGCAGCAGCACCAGGTCGGCCGTATGCCGCAGGTACTCGACCAGCGAGATCGGCCCGATGTCGAGGTCACCGTGTACCAGCGCGTCGTTGAGACGATCCGGGGTGTCTTTGGTCAGCTCTACGTCGAGCAGCGCCCCCGAGCGGACCAGCCCCCAGTAGATCGGCAGACAGTTCAGGAACTGGATATGGCCGACCCGGGGACGCTCCGACACGATAGTCACGGCTCTTCGCGCGAGCAGTCATCGCTGCAAAGGGCGGCACTCCTCGGCCGCGATGTCACCCAGCGGTACTCGCTCATCGCCTCGACCCTACGCTCGACGTCATGGCCGACGATCTCGACCTCGCAGCGGTACTGGTGCGGGAAGCGGGGCTGCTGGCCGCGGCGATGCGGCGCGCTGGGCTGTCGACGACACGCAAGACGTCCGCGTCTGACGTGGTGTCCGAGGCCGATCATGCCGCGGAGGAACTGATCGTCGACCGGCTGCGCACCGACCGGCCGGGCGACGGTGTGGTGGGCGAGGAAGGCACGTCCATAACCGCTGAGGGACGCACCTGGTTCATCGACCCGGTCGACGGCACCTACAACTTCCTGTCCGGGTTGCCGTTCTGGTGCTCGGCGCTGGCGCTAGCGGATGCGGACGGCCCGCTGCTCGGCGCGGTCTACCACGTCGAAAGCGACGAGTTGTGGCTCGGCGGCCGGGGCACGCAGACCACCTGCAACGGCGTGCCGGTGCACGTCACGGACGGGCGGCCGCTCGCGGAGGTTTCGGTAGCGAGCTACATGCATCCGGCGACGCTGCCCGACGACGGCGTACGGCTGCCGCTGCTGCGGGTGCTGCAGGCCGCCGCGACGGTGCGCATGCTCGGCTCGGGCTCGATCGAGCTTGCCTCCTTGGCAGGTGGCCGACTCGGTGGCTGGATGCAATACGACTGCCCCGATTGGGACTGGCTGCCCGGTGTGGCGCTGGTGCGCGCCGCCGGCGGCGCGACGCGTGTGACCGAGGCCGGCGGGCATCGTTGGCACATTGCCGGCTCACGTCAGGTCGTGGGCGAAATCACCGCCCTGCTAGAAAGCTGCTGACTGTCTCGGTGAACCAGGCCGCATCGTCCAGCCAGGGGAAGTGGCCGGCGCCGGGCTGCACCACGACCTCGGCGCTTGGGAACAGCGCGGCGAGCTCGGGGCCCAGCCGTCCCGGCGTAATCGGATCGGCGGCGCCGACGATGATCAGCACGTCGGCGGTGACCTTCGCCAGCGCGGTCCGTGTCGCCTCCGGGTCGAGGGCGCCGTCGGCGTAGTAGATCGCCTGGGCGCCAGGCGTGGCCTCCTCTGCCTCGGCAGCTGCGTGCGCCTGGGCGGCTGCATCCCATCGCCCGTAGACCAACGCCCACGCCAGCTGGCGCTGCTCGGGGCTTTCGGTGCCGGCGTCGCACGCCTCCATCGCCGCCCGCGCAGCTGCGTACCACGGCTGGTGGGCACGCTGTCCATAGATGGCAGCCTGCTCGTCCGGGGTAGGCCGGACGCCGACCGCGCGCAGGCTCGGCGTGATCAGCGCCAGCTTGCCGATCCGGTCCGGGTAGGCGGCGGCGTACAGCACGCCGAGGTTGCTGCCCGCGGAGTGGGCGATCACGTCGATGGTCTCGCGGCCCAGGCGCTCACGCAGCGCCTCGACATCGGGCACGATCTGGTCGACGCGGCGGTGTGGGAGTTCGAGCACGACCAGTTCGTGACGGGCATCCAGGCCGCCGAGGTTGCCCAGGTACCGCGACAGTTGCAGCGGCCCGCCGGGCAGCACAACGACGGGCGCGGATGGCTGCGGTGCAGTGCCCGCAGGCACTACCAGCGCCGGCCGAGGCGCCCGCGGTACCAGGGAGCGTGCCGCCAGCCGCCGCACCCCAGCACCGGCAGCACCACGAAGAACAGCACTGCCGCGGCGAATGCGAACGGCAGCATGATGATGACGGCAGCGACGGCTAGTACGAACATCGCGAGGCGCACCACCGGGGACTCGCCACCGTAGCGGCGCAACACCCTATCCGCCGCTACGACCGGCCCCTTGCGAGGCGGCGGCGGGTAGCCGAACGGGTGCGGCTGGGGCAGGTCGACGAACAGCGGCTCGAGGTCGTCGCGGGTCCGGGCCACGCTGGCCTTGGCGACGCGCTCGCCGTACTCGTCCGGATCGAGCCGACCGGCACTCATGTGCTCGTCGAGAGCCTTGATCGCGGCGTCTCGTTCGTCGTTGCCGATACGGATTCCGGACGGGGCACTCATGGACACTATGGTGCGCCGCCGCGCGGCCCCAGGCCAGTGCGATTTGTCAGCCGTTGGGGCACGCTCTTGTCAGTCTCTCAGTCCTCGTCGCCGGACAGCTTGGCGTCCAGGTCAGCCTGCCTGGCGCGCCGAGCCTCGATCCGCTGCTCGATCAGTGCGGCGAACGCCTGCCGCGGCTTGGCGAGCAGCACATACGACAGCGGCAATGACAGGGCGAGCGCGATGATCGCGCCGAGGAACCCCCTGACGCCCAGCAGCCACAGCAGCCCGAACAGTGCCAGGAACAGCCCGATGCGCAGCACCGTATAGAGCCACATGGCGCCCATCCAGCGGCCAAAACCCACTCCGCCTGGCGCGGATCCGCGTTCCCGCCGCTCGCTGCGCTCGGGCGGACCCGCGGCTCCGCTCCGCGCCTTTGGCGCGGGCCGCGTCGCGGCGGCGGGCTCTTCGCGCAAGCGCTCATCGCGTTCGGGGTTGCGTTTCTTCATGCGACTATGCCCAGATTGCTTGAGGTTCGGCTCGCCGCTCTGCGAGCGGGGTCGGGGCGTCGTATTCGCGCAGTACCTCATAGCGGGTATTGCGCTCGACGGGACGAAAACCGGCGTCGCGAATCAGCTCGAGCAGGTCGTTGCGGGTCAACTTGTCCGGTGTGCCGAACCCGTCGGCATCGTGCGTGATCTTGTACTCGACGACGCTGCCGTCCATGTCATCGGCACCGTAGTTCAGCGCGAGCTGCGACGTCGACACGCCGTGCATCACCCAGAACACCTTGACGTGATCGACGTTGTCGAGCAGCAGGCGGCTCACGGCGAACGTCCGCAGCACGTCGGCGGGCTGCGCCATCGGCAGGTGCGAGAGCCGGTTGTTGTCGTTGTGGAACCGCAGCGGGATGAAGACGGCGAACCCGCCGGTCTCGTCCTGCAGCGAGCGCAGCCGGAGC
>JBKOXO010000099.1:0-5082 GCA_046744105.1 Actinomycetota bacterium | reverse complement strand
GTACAAGACCGCGCTGTTCGCCGGCGTTGCCGTCCTCTCGATCGGATTCTGCTTCTGGTGGATCAACGGCCACCGGCTACGCCCAGCCCCCCGGGGCACCACGCTCGCCACACGACCCGCCGCGGCGTCGCCGTCCCGGAGGGCTCCATCACCGGTCCAGTAAGACTCCCGCCGACGACACCCATGATCAGGTACGCGACCACGCACCAGCGACGGCCAGACGTGCCCTGTTAACCACCCGGCAATAACTGCCGTGCTGCCCTGGCCGCTGCCGGAGCCTGCCACGCCCACTGCGCCGGCTGCGGCTTGACCCAAGTCGACGCTCACCTCAGGCGCTCGCTATCCGTTCTGCTCGCTCAGCGTGCGCCGCAAGCTCGGCGCAGATGAGCCGTTTTCTAACCCGGAGGTTGTTGCTGTTGGCGCCCCACTCGCCGGGGACGTTCACCGAACCCGGTCCGGCTGGCTAGCTGACGGTGAGCACGGCTTTGCCGGTGATGCGCCGCTCGGTGAGGGCGTTGATCGCGTCGGGCAGCTGGGTCCAGGCGTCGAGGAGTCCGAGGACGGGGTCGAGGCGGCCCGTTGCGACGAGGCGGGCCAGGATCGTGAGGTCGGGTCCGGGGGGTTCGGGGTGTGCGTAGGACAGGTAGCTGACCAGGCGCGCGCCCTCGTGGCCGAAGAAGTCGTAGATGTTGATCGGGGTCTTGTCCGGGTTGCCGGAGCCGAGGACGACGATGCCGCGCGGGGCGACCTTGCCCAGCGCGGCGGCTAAAGATGCGCCGCCGACCCAGTCGGCAACGAGGTCGTAGAGGCCGTCCGCGTCGGCGGGGTCGGCGACGACGGATGTCGTGCCGAGGCGGAGTAGTTGCTCCTCGTGCTGCGTCCGTGTGACGGCGGTGACTTGGGCGCCGGCGGCGAGGGCGAGTTGCACCTGCATGCCGCCGAGTCCGCCGCTGGCGCCGGTCACCAGGACGCGGCGGCCGAGCAGGTTGCCGCCCAGGCGCAGGGTGCGCAGTGCGGTCAGGCCGGCCAGCGGCAGCGCAGCGGCCTGTTCGATCGTCACTTCGTCTGGCAGTGGGGCCAGCCGCGTGGTGGGCACGGCGGCCAGCTCGGCCCAGCCGGCCTGCTCCACGAGCGCTACGACACGGGTGCCCGCCGGTGGACCGGCGCCATCGGCGGCCGGCTCGACGACGACCCCGGCGATGTCTTGGCCTGGGCGCCAGTCGTTGGTGCGGGTCTCAAGCAGGGCGAGTTCGCCCCGGTTGATCGAAAACGCCCGCACCGCCACGAGTGCCTCGGCCCCGCCCGGACGGGGATCGTCGACCTCGGCGATGCTAGGTCCACTGGGTGTGTTCAGGATGGCCTTCATGACTCCCAGCCCATCAGGGGAACAGCCCGCGACCAAGTAGCGGTTGTACCGGGCAGCAATCACGAGCCGTGATAGGCAGGGGTCGCGTGGAGATCCGGCAACTGGTCTACCTCGCCGCGGTAGCCGAGGAGCTGAGCTTCGCCCGCGCGGCGCAACGGTTGCACATCGTGCAGCCCGCGGTCAGCCAGCAGATCCGGCGACTCGAACGCGAGCTTGGCGTGCAACTGTTCGACCGTACCTCCCGGTACGTCCGGCTGACCGCGGCCGGCGAACGGCTGCTGCCCGAGGCGCGCAACGTCCTGTCCGCGGTCGAGAGGACCCGGCAGGTCGCCGCCGAGATCGTCGCCGGCACCGACGGCATCCTGCGCCTGGGCACCAGCCAGGGCCTCGGCGATCGGCTCGACGAGGTCCTTTCCGAGCTGGCACGAGACGCTCCCGCGCTGCAGGTGCGGCTTGTTGCCGCTTCGGCCGCCGAACGGATCGCACAGGTTCGCTCCGGTGGGCTGGACGCGGCGTTCGTCCGCAACGCGACTGCCGTGGCGGGAGTCGAACTGCTACCGATGTGGGGCGAGCCGCTCGCCGTGGCCCTGCCCGCGACACACTGCCTGGCAGCCGAACCGATTGTCCACCTGCCGCAGCTACGCGACCTGCCGCTGCGGCTTATCCCCCGAGAGGACAACGCCGCGTTCCACGACCTGATCATCCGCGCCTGCGTCGACGCGGGCTTCGATCCGCTGCCCGGTCCAGCGTTCACCAACGTCCAGGACACCCTCGCCGAGATCGGAAACGGACGATCCTCCTGGACCGTGCTCTACGCGTCAGCCGTCGATCAGGTGCCGGTCCGTCGGATCGCGTTTCGACGCCTCGCCGGACTGACCGCGCACACCTACCTCGCCGTATCGCCCGGCCCGCCCTCGCGGCCACTGCGGCTCCTACTCCACGCCTGCGCGGCCGTCGGTTGAGCACTAGCGGCGCGGGTGGTTCTCCGCGCACGTGTCCGCGAACCCGGGGCGACTGCTCACCGCATGGTGATCTTGGCGGACTTGTAAGCCGATCCGCTTGCGGTCGGGCTCTGCGGGGTCCTGGGCATGGCTCCCGCGATATTGATCGTGACGAACGACGTGGTGGCCCAGGTTGGCGCGACGTCGACTCGCCGTGCGCCGATCCCGTGCGGCAGAGTGGGGTGCGTGAGTCGGATCGCGCTCGTTACCGGCGCTAACCAAGGCCTCGGATTTGCCCTTGCCGAGGGTCTGGCGCAGCGCCTGGCGCCTGGCGCCTGGCGACAGCGTCTACCTCACTGGCCGCAGCGCCGAACGTCTCCGCGCTGCTACAGCGCGGATCAGCGCGCCGGTCGCGAACGTCGACACGCACGTTCTCGACGTGCGTGATGGCGCCGCAGTGGCCGAATTCGCCGAGCAGCTGCGGGAACGCCACGGCGGGGTCGACGTCATCATCTCCAACGCTGCCGCCCGGCTGACCCCTGACACGCCGTGGGCCGAGCTCGTCGGGCCGTTCGTGGACACCAACAACCTGGGCACGACGAGGATGCTGCGCGCCTTCTCCCCGATCTTACGTCCCGGCGGCCGGTTGCTTGTCGTGGCCAGCGACTTCGGCACGCTCAACAACCTGCCCGAGTCGCTGCACAAGCACTTCGACACCGACACGATGACCTTGGACGACGTGGATGCCACGATGCTGGCCTGGCGTGACGCGGTACTGGACGGAACTGCAGGCGCCAAGGGCTGGCCCGAATGGGTCAACATCCCTTCCAAGGTCGGCCAGGTCGCCGCCGTGCGCGTGCTCGCCAGGGATCGCCGCGACACCGACATGCCACACGGCACGCTGATCGCTGCGGTCTGCCCCGGTCTGATCGACACGGCCGCATCACGGCCCTGGTTCGATGACATGAGCGGCGCTCAGACACCGACCGAGGCCGCGACCGATCCGCTGCACGTTGCCCTCGACCCGGTTCGCCCCGACACCTACGGCGAGCTCGTCCAGTTCGGCCGGGTCCGCCCCTGGCTCTAACCACGCCTACCGCCAGCCGACCCGCACGACCACGCGATTACTGCGCATGCGCATATCCGGCGGCGCATCGGACGTCGCGTGGTCCGACGCGGGACCCCGATTCGGCGTTCGCGAGCGACCCTCAGCGAGGTCATTGCCCTGAGTGTGGATCAGCCGGCTCGGACGCAGTCTGCTGCAAGCTGGGCCGTCACTTGCATTACGCAGATCCTTGTAACTGCGCGCTCGCCGGCATTAACCACCCGGCAATAATGGCCCTTCAATTTTGGGCGGGCAATGATGTCGAAGCCGCTGTTGCTACCCGCGCGGTGCGGGTGCAGTGGAACCGTCGACGATCAGGGTGGCGTTGGGCAGCGCTTCGCGCACTGCCTTGGCGTAGACCGCGGCCGGGTCGATGGCCACGTACCGGATAGCCTGCCGAAACTGCGGTGTTCGGGCGTGCAGCCAGTCCACGACGCAGTTGCTGGTGCGGCCCTCGACTTGTCCGAGCAGGCCCTGATCGCCGGCCAGGTCGACGAAGCCGGTGTCGTAGGCGTCGGTGCGCATCCAACGTTTCTCCTCGACGCTGAAGCGCCATCGGACCCGTCCCCGGCGGGTCTCGTCGATGCCGAGCACCGTGGTCGGTTCCGGCTCGGCAGGGGCCGCCTCGGCGGCCTGCACGACCGCGGCGTGCGCGGTCGGCCAGGACACCCCGAAGCTGTCGGCGACCTCCGCCACGGACCGGCAGGCATCTCCAACCGCCACGGCGATCGCGCGCCGCAGGCGACCGGTCGTGCGCGCCCGCGCCGGCACCTCGTCGATCGCCTCGGTGAACGACTTCTTTGCGCAGCTCGCCTCCGCGCAGCGCCACCGGCGCTTGTGCCAGACCAGCGAGATTTCCCTTTCCCCGTAGGGCAGATCCCGCGGCGTCGTGACCACACACTCCTTCACCGACGTCGACACCATCCCACAGGCCGGGCAGCCGGCCGCGTACCCGGCGGCGGTCTCCACATGCACCACCCGGCCGCCGGACTCGTCACGTTCGACGTGTCGCACGCGAACTCCGGACAGGTCGAACAGAATCGTCATACCGTGGTCCAAGCCCGTGGCCTCTCTCGTCTGCTGCCTCAGCAACAGCAAGACTTCAAGAGGTCACGGGCCCCTTCCTTCAGGCGCGCCGTCAACCGGTCAGAACCGGCATTGCCGGGTCAAGATCGAAGAGCCGCTATATGTCCGCCGTCGGGACCAGCGACTTTCCGGGAACGCCCTCACCGTCGGCCGCAGGCCGGGTCGCCAACGCGCTCGACGTGTGCGCCGCGCCGATGCAGACCCGCCTCGCCATGGCGACCACGAGGCGGCTTGGGCTCGACTCTCCCAGATTTCTAAGCAAGTGCGTCCGAGGCTGGCGCGGTGACCTTCACCGTGGTATGCAGGGCCCGCCTGATACGTCAAACGCACGTTGCGGCTTGGATGCCAGGCGTGTTTCGGGGGTGTTGTGATGCAGAGGCAATCCGGGATGACCCAGGGCGGGGTGCAGGTCGGCCGCTGACATCAGACCTCAATCCAGGGCAGGACCCTCCAATCGCGGCGGGAGCTTCGTCCTTCCCAACTAGGAAAGGGAGAGCGCAGAAAGGACAGCGCCGCCGAGCCACAGTATTTGCAGATCGGGGGAATCCTACAAATGAAGAGAATGCGTCGATTCACGCTGACGC
>JBKOXO010000218.1:0-9658 GCA_046744105.1 Actinomycetota bacterium | reverse complement strand
GTGCTCTTCTCAAACGAGATCCGACCACCGCGGAAGTGTTCACCCGCGGCGCGGGCATCGTCGAAGATCTTCACAAAGCGCTCGCAGTCCGTGCAGACGGGTAGGAAGGCATGCTTTGCAAGAGTTGAATCCGTGGTCGCGTATCCCCAGTCCAGCGTCTGCATCCAATACACAGCAAACGTGTCCGCGGCGCTGGGGACGTTTGTCTCGAGCGACTTGGGGAAGGTTGGTGGTTTCTCGCCGGGGCGGACGTTGGGGCCGGTTGTGATTGGCGGCGTGCTGGCCGGCGCAGTGGAGTAGTGGGGCGGCGAGTAGGTGGTGCCCGGCGTCGGCGTGGAGGTGTCGCCTGGGGCGGGTTGGTCGCTCGTACATCCGGCGAGCGCGCCGGCGGCGAGCACACATAGCAGCCACAGGCAATGCGCGCGCACGCGACGGAGTATGGCACTTGGGGCATCTGCCGAAAACGGCACGGCGAAAGTGTGGCAGATCTGCGACGCGTCCGTCTGAACTCATCCACACGTCGGGCAGGGGACGCGCCCTAGGCGGCGGCGCGGCGGTATGCCTGGGGGCTCATCCCGTACCGGCGCTTGAACGCGGTGCTGAACGTGAACGGGCTGGTGTAGCCGACGCGGCGGGCGATCGCGCCCACCGTCGCGTCGGGTTCGAGCAGCAGGTCGGCGGCCAGCGCCAGGCGCCATCCAGTCAGGAACGCCATGGGCGGCTCGCCGACCAGCTCGGTGAACCGCCGGCCCAGCGCGGCGCGCGAGGCCCCGACCTCGCGCGCTAACGCGCCGACCGTCCAGGGGTGTGCCGCGTTGTTCTGCAACAACCGCACGGCATGGCCAACGATGGGATCGGCGTGCGCGCGATACCACGCCGGCGCCTCGCCCCGGGCGAACCAGGCACGCAGAACCGCGACCACGAGCAGGTCTAGCAGCCGGTCGAGCACCGCCTCCTGCCCGGGCTGCTCCTTGTCGATCTCGTCGGCCAGCAGCGGGACGACCGGGCAGTCCCACTCGCCCGCGCGCAGCACGATCAGCCGCGGCAGTGCCCCGGTCAGTTGGCGGCCGATCTCGCCGTCGCAGGAGTACGCGCCGGTCAGAACAACGCACTCTCCGTGCGGGCTGGTGCCCCATGTCCGGACGCCCTGGCGCATCGACTCGGCGACGCTCACCCCTTCGAGCGTGGTGCACAGCTGTCCTGGATGAATGATCACCTGCGGCTGTGTCGTCGGCGGGTCGGCCACGGTGTAGTGGTCGGGGCCGCGCATGACCCCGACATCGCCGGCGCGCAACTCGATAGGTTCGTCGTCGTCGTAGCACACCCAGGCGCTGCCGCGCAGGACGGCAGCGATCGTGAGCGGCGCCTCGTCGCGGATGCGCAGCGACCACGGCGGGTCGAGCACCGAACGAAGCAGAAACGCGCCCCGGGCGCGCGGTCCGTTCAAGAAGCCGACAAACGCATCCACGATGAGACGATAACGAATGTCTGCGAGCGATTCAGCAATGTACCGTCTCGCACGGCCCCGCAAGACTCGGTGCCATGACGAAAACACTCGTACTTGGCGGGACCGGTAAGAGCGGACGCCGGGTGGCCGCGCGGCTGCGTGAGCTCGGCCGTTCGGTGCGGATCGGCTCGCGTAGCGGCGCGTCTCGCTTCGACTGGGACGACGACGCGACCTGGCCCGGTGCCCTCGCCGGCGTCGACTCGGCGTACATCAGCTACTACCCGGACATCTCCTTTCCCGGCGCGGCGGACCGCGTCGGCGCGTTCGCTCGAGCGGCGGTCAATCATGGGGTGCAGCGCATGGTGCTGCTGTCCGGACGCGGCGAGCCCGACGCGGAGCCGGCGGAGGCGGCGGTTCGCGAGGCCGGTGCCGAGTGGACCGTGCTGCGCTCCGCCTGGTTCATGCAGAACTTCAGCGAGCACTTCCTGCTCGGCCCGGTGCTCGACGGGGTGATCGCACTGCCCGCCGGTGACGTCACCGAACCGTTCCTCGACCTCGACGACCTCGCCGAAGTCGCCGTGGCCGCACTTACCCGCGACGAGCACACGAGCGCGACCTTCGAGCTCACCGGGCCGCGCTTGCTCAGCTTCGCCGACGCAGCCGCGGAGCTCAGTCGAGCCACTGGCCGCGAGGTCAGCTACGTCGCCGTCGCGCCTGAGCAGTACGCGGCGGGCGCCGCGGCGGGCGCCGTGGCGGCCGGTATCCCGGTCGAGGAAGTCACGCCACTGACCGAGTTGATCGTCCGTGTGCTCGACGGGCACAACGCCCACCTGACCGGCGATGTGGAACGTGTGCTGGGGACCCGCGCCCGCGACTTCACCGACTACGCCAGCGCCGCCGCGGCCACCGGCGTGTGGGCGCGATGATCGACGGCTACGCCCGCGCCCTGACCGTCGCCGCGGCGATCGGTGCCGGCGTCACCGCCGGCGTGTACTTCGCGTTCTCTACGTTCGTCATGACGGCCCTGCGGCGGCTTGCCCCGGCGCAGGCGATCAGCGCGATGAACTCGATCAACAAGGCGGCTCCGAACCCACTGTTCATGCTGGCGCTGTTCGGCACCGCCATCGTCTGCATACTGCTCGTGATCGCCGGCTTCCGGCATCGCGACGACTCCCCCGCAGTCTGGCAGCTCACCGGCTGCGCGCTCTATCTCGTCAGCGTACTGATCACGGTCATGTACCACGTTCCGCACAACGACGCCCTCATGCGCGTCGATCCGGATGCCGCCGGCGCGGACAGCACGTGGTCGCATTTCTACACGGGATGGATGGCCTGGAATCACGTCCGTACCCTCAGCGCCGTGGCTGGCACGGTCAGCCTGGTGCTCGCCCTACGCGCCTAGCCGACCCAGGCCGAGCGTGATGTCCGGGTTGCCCGCTCCGATACCGTCGCGGGGTGGGTGGGCGCGGCGTTCGGTTCTACATCACCACCGGCGTGACGGTGGCGGCGCTGACGCTGGCCGCGCTCGCCTCCGTCAGCGCGGGCAGTCTGCACGGCAGCGCCCGGGCGTGGTGGATCGCAATCAACCTGCTCAGCGTGGCCACCGCCGTCGTCGTCCAGGCCGTCGAGCAGCGCCGCCGCGAACGTGAGCGGCAGGCGGCCGAAGTCGTGGCGATCGACATGCGCACCGCGATGAACGATTCGCTCGACCCGATCGTCCGCCAGATCGGGCGCATCGCCGTGACGTCCAATACGAAGGACCGCATCGCGCTGCGCGAGCAGACCGTGCCGATGGTGCTCTACTCCGCGTCGCTGCTGATCGGCCCGGACCGGGTCCGTGCGTGCTGGTTCCGCCTCGATGAGGGCAAGCCACGCGCGCTGCGGCCCGAACTGTCGGAGGGACGCGCCGGCGGCCCGCGTACCACATTCGTCGAGCGCACGACGGTCGGCGAGCCGGTGTTCGAGCTGCTCGCCAGCAACGAGCACCGCTTCTGTGCGGACGTCCTGGTGGCACCGCCACCCGGCTGGGATCCGACCCATTCACACGACTACCGGACGTTCCTGTCGGTGCCCGTGGTGGCCGGTTCGCGGGCGTTCGGGCTGCTCACCGTGGACTCGCTGCTGCCCGGCGATCTCACGGAGGGTGATCTTCCGCTGCTGCGGCTACTGGCCGGATTGCTCGCCGACGCGCTGGCCTACGGCTCCTGACCGGGTACCCTGTCTGCGAGGGGGTGTAGCGCATGGCCGATGGCATGTTCGTCGCCGATACCGACGACCGCGCTGAACAGATGCTCGCCGACCCGAAGGGGTATTTCGAGCGGGCCCGGGCGCGGGCGCGGGCGCAGGTCAGGCGCGAGATAGCGGACGGCTTGTCGGAGCGCCGCCTCCAGCTTCACGCCGCGTAGCCCTGCGGCGCATCGGGACGTGCGCGATGCCGTCCTCGACGAACTCGTCCCCGTCCTGCACGAACCCAAAACCCTCGTACCACCGGGCGAGGTAGGACTGCGCGTCGAGCACCACGTCGCGGTCCCCGGCCAGCGTCAGCGCCCGCTGCATCAGCCGCCCGGCAAGCCCGGCAGAGCGCGCGTTCGCCGCAGTGGCGACTCGTCCGATACGCAGCGCCGCGCCCTCGTCCAGGGCTCGCAGCGTCGCCACCACGTCGCCGGACCGCTCGATCCACAGTTGCCGTGTGCCTGGCTCGAGGTCGCGGCCGTCGAGCTCCGGATACGCACATGACTGCTCGACGACGAACACGTCCACGCGCAGCTTGAGGATCTTGTACAGCGTGGTGGCATCGAGATCCGCGGCAGCCGCATCTCGTATGTCCACGGGGCTCACGATACGGTTTCGCGGCATGCGGGTATTGCGGCTATTCGCCGTCACTGTGCTTGTTGTGACAACTACGGTTGCATGCAGCTCGTCCTCGTCGTCGTCAGCCAGCGGGCTGGCCGCCGCGCTGTCGGTCGCGCCGCGTGACGCCACCACGGTGCTGTTCACCGACTGGGCGGCGCTGGGGCACAAGAGCAGCGCCGGCAGTCCCGCGTTCGCGGGCACCCTCGTCGCCTACGACAAGCTGCTCGCGACCGACCTCGGTTTCCAATCCGCGGACGCGCTCTGGGAGGCCGATGTCATCCGGCCGAACACCGGTCCAGCCACGGTGCTGCGCTTCGGTGACGCGACCGACCTGGGCGCCGTCGAAGCCAAGCTCGCAACCTTCGGCTATACGAAGGCGACCGTCGCCGGCCGCGACGTGTTAACCGGCAAGAGCTTGTCCGGCAGCGCCGGCGTGGAGCATTTCTGGCAGCAGGCGATGCACGTCGTCGCCATCGACGCCAAGCGGCATCTGCTCGTTGCCGGCTTCGCCGCCGCGACCGTGAACGGCATTTTCGCCGGCGGCGCGTCGTTTGCCAGCCGCCCGGACGTGCAGGCAGTGGCGCAGCGTGTCGGCCAGGCGGTCGGCGCCTTGGTTGCGGTAGGCGAGCAAGCCTGCCAGCCGATCACCGCAATTTTCCGGCGCGACACCCCTTCGGCGCGACTGCGTCAGCAGATCGCCGGACTCGGCACGTTCTCGCCTTTCACCGCCGAGGCCGTCGCCGTGACGTCGCCATCCGCGCACACCGGCAGGGCCGCGCTCGCGTTCCCCGGCGAAGCTGCGGCGAAGGCGAACGTCAAGGGTCGCGCGGCCGCACCGCCGGTGATCAACCAGATGGTGACGGGGCGGCCGGACGCTATCCGGGTGACCGGCACGCAGGTTGCTGGCGCGGTGCTGATGTTGGCGTTGCAGACGTCGTCGCCGCGGGCGTTGCCGGATGCGGCGAACACCCGCGCGCTCGGCTTCGACGCATGTCTGTGACCGCCGTGCCCGCCCCCTAAGAGCCGGCTCTCAGCGCGCGCCTACACTCGGAAATACAGCTCGTGAAGCCGTTCACAAGGCGCGAGGGACGGGAGAGCGCGCATGCCGGAAGCAGCGTCCGGCTCGCAACGCTACGACGCGGACGCAATCGTGGTTGGCGCCGGCCCAGCCGGCAGTAGCGCTGCGTACTGGTTGGCCGGCGCCGGACTCGATGTCCTGCTCTTGGAGAAGGCGACATTTCCGCGCGAGAAGGTGTGCGGTGATGGGCTGACCCCACGTGGCACCCGGGCGCTGCTCGACATGGGAGTCGACGTCAGCCGGGATGCCGGCTGGCTGCACAACAAGGGGCTGCGCGTGATCGGCGGCGGTCTGCGGCTGCACATGGACTGGCCGTCGCTCACCAGCTTCCCCTCCTACGGCCTGGTGCGTCCGCGCGCCGACCTCGACTCCCTGCTTGCCGGTCGGGCGGTCAAGGCGGGTGCCGTCCTGCACGAGCAGACCGCGGCCACCGAGCCGGTCTTCGACCGCGCCGGACGGGTGGTAGGAGTCGCCGCCAAGACCGGCCCGGACAAGCGCGCCGCGTTCTACAACGCGCCCGTCGTGCTGGCCTGCGACGGTGTGTCCGGGCGGCTGGCTCAGCACCTGGGCCTGCATCGCAACGACAAGCGCCCGATGGGTGTCGCCGTACGCCGCTATTACCGCAGCCCACGCACCCACGACGACTACCTGGAGTCGTGGCTCGAACTGCACGACGGTCATGTCAACGACCCGGACCGGGAACGGTTGCTGCCCGGTTACGGGTGGATCTTCGGCATGGGCGACGGAACCGTGAACGTCGGCCTCGGCGTGCTGAACTCCTCCGCAGCGTTTCAGAAGACCGACTACCGGGGCATGCTCACCCGCTGGCTGGACGGGACGCCGGAGCCCTGGGGACTGCGCGAGGCCAATGCCGTCGGGCCGGCCCGTGGCGCCGGGCTGCCGATGGGCTTCAACCGCACCCCGCACTACACCCGGGGGATGCTGCTGGTGGGCGACAGCGGCGGCGCGGTCAACCCGTTCAACGGCGAGGGCATCCCGTACGCCATGGAGTCGGGCAGGTTCGCGGCCGAGGCGGTAGTGGACGCGCTGACTCGGCCGGCCGGCCCGGAGCGCGAACGAGCCCTCCGTGCATACCCGGCCCGCATGGCGGCCGAGTGGGGCGCCTACTACCGGCTCGGCGCGGTGTTCGTGAAGCTCATCGGACGACCCGCCGTGATGCGCGCGTGCACCCGGCACGGGCTGCCGCATCCGGCTCTCATGCGGTTCGTGTTGAAGCTGCTCGCCAACTTGCACGACCCCCGCGACGGAGACGTGTCGGACCGGGTCATCACCGTACTTCGGAGGCTCACCCCCGCGGTTCGCTGACCCCGCCCGGCGATTAGCCTGGCGAACGCTGGAAGGAGAGAGAAGGATGCTGGCGCCATACCTGCCGATTGTGCTGCTGTTCGCGCTCGCAGCAGCCTTCGCGCTCTTCTCGGTCACGATCGCGCCGTTCATCGGCCCGCGGCGATACAACCGCGCGAAACTGGACTTCTACGAGTGCGGCATCGAGCCGACACCACAGCCGATCGGCCCGCACCGCTTTCCGATCAAGTACTTCCTAACCGCGATGATCTTCATCGTCTTCGACATCGAGATCATCTTCCTGTACCCGTGGGCGGTCGAGACAAGGGCCGTGAGCGGCCAGGACTTCGGGCTGTTCCTGCTCGTCGAGATGATCATCTTCATTCTTGTCGTCTTCGTGGCATACGCCTACGTATGGCGCCGTGGTGGATTGGACTGGGACTAAGCCGATGAGCGCTTGCGAGCCGGAGGAATAGTGGGCCTCGAGGAGAAACTGCCGGATGGCGTCCTGTTGGCCAGCGTCGAGAAGCTGGTCAACTGGACGCGCAAGTCGTCCCTGTGGCCGGCCACATTCGGGCTCGCGTGTTGCGCCATCGAGATGATGACGTTCGGCGCGCCGCGCTTCGACTCGGCGCGCTTCGGCATGGAGGTGTTCCGGCCCTCGCCGCGACAGGCCGACCTGATGATCGTCGCCGGCCGGGTCAGCCAGAAGATGGCGCCGGTGCTGCGGCAGATCTACGACCAGATGCCGGACCCGAAGTGGGTACTCGCCATGGGCGTGTGCGCCAGCTCGGGCGGGATGTTCAACAACTACGCGATCGTCCAGGGCGTCGACCACGTGGTGCCCGTCGACATGTACCTGCCCGGCTGCCCGCCGCGTCCCGAGATGCTCATCGACGCGGTGCTCAAGCTGCACCACAAGATCATGAATGAACCGCTCGGCCCGAAACGTGTCAAGCGCCTGGCCGATCAAAAGGTCGAGCTCATCCCGTCCACGCAGAGGTTCGCCCGGTGATCGCGTTCTTCCTCGACTTGTTCGACCTTCGGCGCGCTCCAGCGCGCGGACGGTCGAACAACTCGCGAAGGGGACTCGCGCAGGGGAGGGGAGGGCGTCGATGACTGAGCCGACCGAGCAGCCGGCGCAGGAGATCGAGAAGGCGACCGTCTTCCGGGAGACGCCCGGCGATCTGCCGGCCCCGCAGCGCGGCATGTTCGGGGTCGAGGGCAGCGGCGACACCTCCGGATACGGCGGGCTGGTGCGCCAGCCCTGGGAGCCGCCTGCCGCGCAGCGCCCGTACGGCGGCTACTTCGACGAGGTCGTCGACGCCCTGGCCGGTGCGTACCCGCAGTTCGACGAGGCGGTGACGAAGATCGTCGTCGACCGTGGCGAGCTCACCCTGCACGTGGCGCGCGAACACGTTCGCAAGCTCGCGCGCGTGCTGCGCGACCATTCGGCGCTGCGCTTCGAGCTGCTGTCCAGCGTGTCCGGCGTCGACTACCTCGGTGCGCGCGACCGGCTGCACGCGGTCTACCACTTCACTTCGATGACGTACCGCCGGCGCATCCGCCTCGAAACAGCGGTCACTGCCGAGGACCCACACGTCCCGTCGGTCACGCCGGTGTACCCGACCGCGGACTGGCAGGAGCGCGAGACGTACGACATGTACGGCATCATCTTCGACGGCCACCCGGCGCTGACCCGCATCCTCATGCCCGACGACTGGGACGGCTTCCCGCAGCGCAAGGACTACCCGCTCGGCGGCATCCCTGTGCAGTACAAGGGCGCGACGATCCCGCCGCCGGACGAGCGGAGGGCATACCGATGACTGATCTCGTCGCGCCTGGGCGGATCCTCGTCTCCACCGCTCGCTGCGCTCGGGTGAATCCGAGTCTCCGCTCGCGTCTGTCGGCGCGGCCGCGTCGCGGCGGCGCGGCTCTTCGCGCGAGCGCTCATCGCGTTCGGGGTCACCCGTGAGTGACGTCTACTCAACGTCGCGGGAGACCACAGAGGGCACCGTCTACAACGTCAGCGGTGGCGACTGGGGCGAGGTGCTCGGCGACGTTCACGACGACCGCATCGTGGTCAACTTCGGGCCACAGCACCCCTCCTCGCACGGCGTGCTGCGCCTCGTCCTGCAGCTGGAGGGCGAGACGATCACGGACTGCCGTCCCGTCGTGGGCTACCTGCACACCGGCATCGAGAAGAACACCGAGTTCCGGACGTGGACGCAGGGCGTGACGTTCCTGACTCGTGCCGACTACCTGTCGTCGTTCTTCAACGAGACGGTGTACTGCCTCGCTGTAGAGCAGCTGCTGGGCCTGACGGCGCCGGCCCGGGCGCAGTTGATCCGGGTGCTGCTGATGGAGATGAACCGCGTTTCCTCGCACTGGACGACGATCGGCCCGACCGGTATGGAGCTCGGCGCGCTGACCGTCATGACGAACAGCATGCGGGCGCGCGAGAAGTGCCTCGACGTGTTCGAGCTGATCACCGGGCTGCGCATGAACCACGCCTATATCCGACCGGGCGGTGTCGCCCAGGATCTGCCGGACGAGGCACCACACGCGATCCGCCACTGGATCAGTGAGATGCGCAAGGAGCTGCACGATCTCGACACGCTGGTGCGTGCGCAGCCCATCTGGGTGAATCGGCTCAAGGACGTCGGCTGGCTGGGCGTCGACGGCTGCATCGCGCTGGGCATCACCGGCCCGCTCCTGCGCGCGGCCGGGCTGCCATGGGATCTGCGCAAGACCGTTCCGTACCTCGGCTACGAGACGTTCGACTTCGAGGTGCCGACCAGCGATCGCGGCGACTCGTGGGCGCGGCTCGTGGTGCGAGTGGCCGAGATGCACGAGTCCCTCAAGATCGTCGAGCAGGTGCTCGACCGGATCGAGCCCGGCCCGACGATTCTCGACGACCCCAAGATCGCATGGCCGGCACGCCTGTCGATCGGCCCCGATGGTCTGGGTAACTC
>JBKOXO010000190.1:0-7695 GCA_046744105.1 Actinomycetota bacterium | reverse complement strand
ATCGCGGGGCCCCGAGGTAACGATTCGGAAACGGCGTTGCAGCCAAGCCTGCGGAGAGTGAAGGCTGGACCATCTGACGGAAGCAGCATTCCACGAGGCGGCAAACCTGATCTCTCCCATAGACAAGGCTGACGAATGACGAGTGTCGCGGGGGCACCCACCCGAGCAGTCGAGCGCGCGCTAGAGCTGCTCGCCGAGGTGTGTGCCGACGCGCCGCTGAGCCTCGCGGCCTGTGCACGCCGCGCCCAGCTCGCACCAAGCACAGCGCTGCGGCTGCTGCGCACCATGGAACGAGCGGCGTTCGTGCACCGCGACGAGGCGGGTTATTACCACCCCGGCGCGCGGCTCATCCAACTCGGCGCGGCGTCGCTGGGACGGCAGGCGTTAGTCACCATGGCCGAGCCGGCGCTACGCCGCATAGTCGCTGCCACCGGCGAATCGGCCTACCTCAGCATCGAGGGACCCGACAGCACCGCGATTTACGTCGCGATGGTCGAGGGAACCCATACAGTGCGGCACACCAGCTGGGTCGGGCGGGCCATGCCGTACGAGGGGCTGGCGGTCGGCGACGCGCTGCGCGGTGCTGTACCCGAGGCGGGATACGTCGCCCAACGCGACCGTGTCGAGCCGGACGTCACCGCGATTGCGGCCCCCATCCGGCGTCCCGGCGGGATCGCTGGGGCCCTCAACCTGCTCGGCCCGACGTTTCGCCTCGACGACCGGACGATGCACGACTACGGGCAGATCGTGGCCCGCGAGGCCCAGGGGCTGGCCGCGCAGCTCGGCGTGGTGCGCCCCGAGCGGGAGGTGGCCGGCTAATGATCAGGTTCGAGTCGGTGACCAAGCGATTCCCCGACGGCACCGTCGCCGTCGACGAGTTGAGCCTGGAGGCGCCGTCGCACCAGATCACCGTGCTGGTCGGTCCGTCGGGCTGCGGCAAGACCACGAGCCTACGCATGATCAACCGGATGATCGACCCCACTCAGGGGCGGATCTGGCTCGACGACAAGGACATCTCGACGGTGCCGCCCGCGCGGCTGCGCCGCGGCATGGGCTACGTCATCCAGGCGGCCGGGCTCTTCCCGCACCGCACCGTCGTCGACAACGTCGCCACCGTGCCGTTCCTGCTGAAGCAGAACCGACGCGAAGCCCGGGCCAAGGCGATGGAACTACTCGAGCGGGTCGGCCTGCCGGCCGAGTTCGCGAAGCGCTACCCGGCGCAACTGTCCGGCGGGCAGCAGCAACGGGTGGGCGTCGCCCGGGCGCTGGCCGCCGACCCGGTGGTCATGCTGATGGACGAGCCGTTCTCCGCAGTCGATCCCGTGGTGCGCGCCCAACTTCAGGACGAATTCCTGCGCCTGCAGGGTGAACTGGCCAAGACGATCGTGTTCGTCACGCATGACATCGATGAGGCGATCAAGCTCGGCGACCATGTCGCGGTGCTGCGCGTCGGCGGCCGGCTGGCCCAGTTCGCCACTCCGGCCGAGTTGCTCTCCCGGCCGGCCGACGCGTTCGTCGCCGGCTTCGTCGGACGTGACCGGGGTTACCGCGCCCTCGGGTTCACCGTCGCCGACGCCCTGCCGCTGCACGACGAGCGCACGGTCGCCCTCGGGTCCGACCTGGCCGACGCGCCACGGGCGGCCCGTGACGGCTGGGTGCTCGTCGTCGACGCCGACCAGCAGCCCCAGGGGTGGCTGGCCCTCACCGGCGTGCCGCGAAGCGCGCTCACCGGCGAGATCACCCCGGAACTGCTCAACCTCGGCGGCACCCTGGCCACCCAGGGCGGCACGCTGCGCGCGGCGCTCGACGCGGCACTGTCCTCGCCCACCGGGCGGGGCGTCGTCGTCGACGGCGACGGCCGCTTCGCCGGCACGATCGGGGCGTCGGAAGTGCTGGCCCGCATCGAGGCCCACGCCGAGGAAGCGCGACGCGCCCCGGTGGAGATCGGCACGTCATGAACGTGTGGACGTACTTCCGTGACAACCAGAGCGACGTCTTGCACTGGACCTGGACCACCGTCTGGCTCGCCGCACTGCCGCTGGTGGTCGGGCTGATCATCGCGCTGCCCATGGGCTGGCTGGCCAATCGCTATCGCTGGACGTACCCGCCGTTGGTGACGGTGGCAGGGCTGGCCTATACGATCCCGTCGCTCGTGCTGTTCCTGGTGCTGCCGGGCCTGTTGGGCACCAAGATCCTGGCGCCGATCAACGTGGCGGTGGCCCTCACCATCTACACAGTGGCGCTGCTTGTCCGCGTGGTGGCCGACGGCCTCTCGTCCGTCTCGACCACCACCCTCTCGGCGGCGTCGGCCATGGGGTACACGAATCGGCAACGCCTGTTCGCCGTGCAGTTGCCGATCGCGGTGCCGGTGATCGGCGCCGGACTTCGGGTGGCCGCGGTGTCCAATGTCAGCCTCGTGTCGGTGGCGTCTCTGCTCGGCGTAGCCCAACTGGGCACGCTGTTCACCGAGGGATCGCAGCTGAACTCGCTGCCGCCGATCCTGCTCGGCCTGATCCTGATCATCGTGCTCGCGCTGCTGTTCGACGTGGTGATCGTGCTGGGCATCCGGCTGCTCACGCCTTGGCAACGGGCGGTGGTTGCGCGATGAGCGCGCTGGCCGACAACAACGGCGGCCTCAACCTCGACCGGGTGGGTGTGTGGCTCAACGATCCGGCGAACTGGTGGGGTCCGAGTGGACTGCTCGTGCACATCCGCGAGCACGTGTACTACACGCTGATCGCGGTCGCCATCGCGACGCTGATCGCGTTGCCGCTCGGCCTCTTGATCGGGCACACCGGCCGGGGTGTGCTGGCGGTGGCCGGCCTGGCCAACGGGCTGCGCGCCGTGCCGGCGCTGGGGTTCGTCGTGCTGCTCGTGATTTGGCTATCGCCCAAGATCCACGCCACTACGACCATCCCGGGGCTGGTGCCTGCAGGCACGTTCCGGTACTTCGTTGCAGTCGAGATCGTGCTTGTAGTGCTGGCCATTCCACCGATCCTGACCAATACGTACGCCGGCGTGCAGAACGTCGACCCGGCAGTTCGCGACGCGGCGAAGGGCATGGGCATGACCGGCGGGCAGGTGGTGGGCCGGGTCGAGTTCCCGATCGCGTTGCCGCTGATCATGTCCGGGCTGCGCAGTGCGACGCTGCAAGTGATCGCCACCGCGACCGTGGCCGCGTACGCGCCGTTCCTCGGCGGTCTGGGCCGGCTCATCATCGACGGCACGCAGACGATCAACGACCCGCACAGCGGCTACCCGGCGATGGTGAGCGCTGCCATCGTCGTCGCTGTCCTCGCGGTCGTCGCCGACCTGGCATTGATCGGGGTCGAACGGCTGATCGTGTCGCCCGGCGTCTCCGAGCGGTTTTCCCGGCGCGCGAGCCGATCGGTCGCAGAGGTGGAGTTCGCGCGGGCCTGATCTGACCTGAAATGGACGCAAAAACGAAGGAGAGATATATGAAGCGCACCTATCTGCTCGCCGCAGGCATGCTGGCCTCCGTCCTCGCGCTCGCCGCTTGCGGCAGCAGCGGCAGTTCGAGCAAGACGCAGTCGCTCACCTCGGCCGCGGCGACCGCGTCGAGCTCGGCGAGCGAGACGGCGAGCGGCGCCGGCGGCTACCCGGCCGGCCCCGGCTCGATCACGGTCGGCTCGGCCGACTTCCCCGAGAACGTCCTGCTCGCCGACATCTACGGCGATGCCATGTCGGCCAAGGGCGTCAAGGTCAGCAAGCACCTCAACATCGGTGAGCGTCCCATCTACATGAAGGCGCTGGGCGACGGCTCGATCGACTTCATCCCCGAGTACACCGGCTCGATCCTCAGCTACCTGGACGCGTCCGCGACCGCCAAGAAGCCGAGCGACGTCTACACCGCACTGAAGCAGAAGCTCGACCCGAAGCAGGTCGCGTTGCAGTACGCGGCTGCCCAGGACAGCGACACGATCACCGTCACCCAGGCGACCGCGCAGAAGTATCACCTCACGTCGATCGGCGATCTCGCGTCCGTGGCGAGCCAGCTGACGCTGGGTGCGCCGGCACAGTTCAAGACCCGTCCGGACGGTGTGCCGGCGCTGAAGAGCGTCTACGGCGTCACGTTCGGGCGCTTCACGCCGCTGCAGGCCGGCGGCGCGATCACCGTCACCGCGCTGAAGAACGGCACCATCGACGCGGCCGACATCTTCTCCACCGACTCGTCGATCGCGCAGAACCACTTCGTGTCCCTGACCGACCCCAAGAGCATGTTCGCCGCACAGAACGTCGTGCCGATCGCGACCAAGTCGAAGCTGACCCAGCCGATGGTTGACGCGTGCAACGCCGTGTCAGCGAAGCTCGACACCAAGACGCTAGCCAGCCTGGTCGCCCAGGCGGGCAGCGGCGACCCGGACAAGGTAGCCAAGGACTGGCTGGCCAGCGTCGGTCTGGCCTGACAGCTGGGGCGGTGAGCTTCGACACACTGTGGGCCGACCTGGCGCCCGTCGGCCGGTTGCCCTCGGGCGGCTACGGACGCTTTGCCTGGACGTCTGCGGACTTGACGCTGCGGGAGTGGTTCGCCGCAGCGGCGCTGGCACGGGGGCTGGATCTCGTCGAGGACCGGGCCGGCAATCAGTGGGCCTGGTGGGGCACGTCGTCCGCCGACGAGCCCGGCGTCGTGGCCGGCAGCCACCTCGACTCCGTACCCGACGGCGGGGCCTTCGACGGACCCCTCGGGGTCGTGTCGGCGTTCTGTGCGGTAGATGCCCTACGCAGCAAGGGATTCGTGCCCTCGCGTCCCATCGGCGTGGTGAACTTCGCCGACGAGGAGGGCGCCCGGTTCGGGCTTGCCTGTGCGGGGTCGCGGCTGTTAACAGGCGGGCTCGCGCCCGAGCGGGCACTTGCCCTGCGCGACAGCGACGGCGTCAGCATGGCCGAGGCATTGCGGGCCGCGGGCCGGGAAGCTCCGGCCCCCGACCCCGAGGCGGTCAGCCGGGTGGGCGCGTTCGTAGAACTGCACGTCGAGCAGGGGCGCGGCCTGGTCGATCTCGGCGCGGCGATCGGGGTCGGCACCGCGATCTGGCCGCACGGACGGTGGCGTGTCGAGCTGATCGGCGAGGCGAACCACGCGGGCACCACCCGGCTGGCCGACCGACACGATCCGATGCTCGACTACGCCCGGCTGGTGCTGGCCGCCCGCGACGCGGCCGAGCGGCAGGGCGCGGTGGCCACCTGCGGCAAGGTGCGCGTCGAGCCGAACGGCGTGAACGCCATCCCGTCGCGGGTCACCGCCTGGGTCGATGCCCGGGCGCCACGGGCCGACGCGGTGCGGCGGGTCATCGCGTCGCTCGGAGCGCCGGCTGCCGAGGAGTCATGGACGGACGAGACCGAGTTCGACCGGCCGCTGCGCGAGCGGGTGGCCGCCGTGCTGGGCGACCCGATGGAGCTCGGCACCGGCGCCGGCCACGACGCCGGAATCCTTGCCGGCAAAGGAATTCCGGCCGCAATGCTGTTCGTGCGCAACCCCACCGGGGTATCGCACTCGCCGGCCGAGTTCGCCGAGCACGCCGACTGCCTGGCCGGCGTCGAGGCGCTCACCGCGGTGCTGCAAGATCTGGCGCAGTGAGCACGTTCTTCGCCCCGCACGCCTGGCTGTGCGATGGCATCACCTCCGGCGTCCGCATCACTGTCCACAGTGGACGGATCACCGCCGTTGAGCCTGGGGCCCGACAGCCCGGCGACGTGCCGCTCCCCGGGCTGGTGCTCCCCGGGTTCGCCAACACGCACAGTCACGCGTTTCACCGGGCACTGCGCGGACGCACGCATGAGTCGGGGACGTTCTGGACGTGGCGCGAGCGCATGTATGCCGTCGCCGGGCGCCTGGACCCGGACTCGTACTTCGCGCTGGCGCGGGCCACCTACGCCGAGATGGCGCTTGCCGGGGTGAGCACCGTCGGCGAGTTCCACTATCTGCACCACGCCCCGGACGGCCGCCCGTACGCCGACCGGAACGTCATGGGGCAGGCGCTGCGCGCTGCCGCCCGGGACGCCGGCATCCGGATCACGCTTCTCGACGCGTGCTACCTCAACGGCGGCATCGGCCAGCCGCTTTCCGGCGTAGCGCGACGGTTCGGCGACGGGAGCGTGGCGGCGTGGGCGGATCGCCTCGCCGCGCTCGCCCCGGACGAGCACAGCGTGAGCGGCGCGGCCATCCACTCGGTGCGGGCCGTGCCGCGTGACGCGCTGCCCGAGGTGGTCGAGGCGGCCGTGGGCCGGCCGCTACATGTCCACCTCTCCGAGCAGCCGGCCGAGAACGAGCAGTGCCTGGCCGCCTACGGCGTGACCCCGGCGCAACTGCTCGCCGACGCCGGCGCGCTCGGGGGGAACACCACCGCGGTGCACGCCACACATGTAACCGAGGCCGACATCACGCTGCTGGGCGCCTCCGGCAGCAGCGTCAGCGTCTGCCCCACGACAGAACGTGATCTTGCCGACGGCATCGGGCCGTCCCGCCTTCTCTACGACGCCGGCGTGCCGATCACGCTGGGCACCGACCAGCACGCGGTGATCGACATGTTGGAGGAGGCGCGCGCCCTCGAGATGCACGAGCGGTTGGCCACCGGCCGGCGTGGGCGGTTCACGCCTGCGCAGCTCGTCGCCGCGCTGACCGGCCACCACGCCCTGGGCTGGCCGGACGCCGGACGTATCGCTCCGGGCCTGCGCGCCGATCTGGTGGCAGTGCGGCTGGACACCGTCCGCACCGCCGGTGTCGACCCGGCACAGGCGGTGTTCGCAGCCTCCGCCGCCGACGTCGACACCGTGCTCGTGGACGGGCGGATGATCGTCAGCGGCGGCCGGCACGTGCTCGGCGATATCGGCGAGATGCTGCGCAGCGCGATCCGGCCGCTCTAGTGCCCGGCGCGGTCGCGTTCGGCCACTCGCGCCAGCCATGCGTTGTAGGCGTCGAGCCGGGCCTCGTCATCGTCGACCTCGCCGTCTCCGCCGGCCCGGTCGGAGAGCGTGGCCGCGCGAGCCTGCTCCAACCAGCTGTGCCGGTCGCGCAGCGAGCGTCCGGACGTGCGCAGCCAGCCGATCACCAGGGCGATCATGACCACGGCCATGATCCCGTCCCCGCCGACCCACATGATCGCCCCGCCGGTGTGCGTGTCGGCGAGCGGGTCGACGGACAGATCAGCCGGCGGAGACATCGCGACGGCCGCGCTCGACATCATCAGGGTCACGCCGGTGAATGTGTCGACCGCCATCGCGAGCGCCAGCAGGCCCCATCGGGCGGGCGTCGAGAGGCGCCACCTGATCGGCTCGTCGCCGATCACCAGCACGAAGAACTGAAAGCCCACCAGCAGGTACACCAGGTGCTCCACTTGCCCGGCGGCGGTGGAGCGCATGATCGTGTCCATCAATCCGGTCAGGTGGCTGCCGACGATCACCCCGGTGTAGCAGGCGAGCGCCACCGGGGGCGCGGTCAGGAACGTGACGACGCGTCCCTGTGCGATCCGCTCGACGCGCTGCGAGCCTGCCTCGACCGCGAGCCCCAGGGGTCGTCCCGCGGCGAACAGCGCCGGGGCAACCATCACCAGCGCAAGGTGCCCCAGCATGTGTGCCGAGAACAGCGCCTTGTCGTAGACGGCGATCGCGCCGGACGTCGCATACGCGCAGACAGCCAGGCCGGCGGCGAACGAGGCAGTGCGGGCCACCGGCCAGGGC
>JBKOXO010000104.1:0-14656 GCA_046744105.1 Actinomycetota bacterium | reverse complement strand
GTCGGGCCGCTGTTCGACTGGTACGACAACGGCGACGTCGCGATCGCGCCTGGCGATCCGGAGCGGGTGTTTCACGTGAGCCGGGCGAGCGCCGACTATGTGCATTCGTCTTGGAGCCGGGTCGGCGCGGCGGTCATCGGGCGACGCCTGTTCGACCTGACGAACGGCTGGGGCGGCCGGCCGCCCGTCGGTGACGCGGTGTTCGTGGTGACCCATCAGGCTCCGACCAACTGGGACGTCGCGGACGCGCCGTTCACGTTCGTTACCGACGGCGTCGCCAGCGCGATCGAGCAGGCACGGGCGTTCGCCGGTGACCGGGACGTGACGGTCACCGCCGGCGACATCGGCCGGCAGGCGCTCGACGCCGGACTGGTCGACGAGGTCGCGGTGGACCTCGCGCCGGGCGTGTTGGGCACCGGCATCCGGTTCTTCGGCGAGATCGTGAACCCCCCGCTGATGCTGGAGAACCCGTCGATCGTGGCCGGCGATCGGGTGACGCACCTGAGCTATCCGGTCCGGCGATCGTAGGCGGCTGCGGGAGCGAAGCGATGCCCACGCCGCCGCGGCGGCGCTCGGGCGCGGCGGTCTGAACCGCCTATGGGCGGCAGATCGTTCGGGTTTTCGGTCTCCGGTTTGGCAACCGTTGGCGTTGCCGAACGTCTAGTTCAGCAAGGGACCATGCTGGACGTGGGGGGTTCGGATGGGGACCGTGATACTGAGCGGCCGATCTCGAGGCAGGCCCGCGCCAGCCCGTGACACGGCTGGCGTCGAGCGGTTGTACCGCGCGCAGCGTCTGAACATGGTCCGCCTGGCACTGCTGCTGGTGGACGATCGGGAGACCGCCGAAGACGTTGCCCAGGATGCATTCGCTGCCGTGCATCGGCAGTGGGCGACGCTGGCGAGCGAGGAGGCCGCGCTGGCTTACCTGCGCCGCTGCGTGGTCAATGGCGCGCGTTCGGTGCTGCGCCGCCGGCGTACCGTGCGCCAGCATCCGCAGCCGGACGAGGCGGCCATGACGGCCGACGGCGTCGATCGACGGGTCCTGCTCGCTGAGGAACACCGTGAAGTGATCGCGGCGCTGTGGCGGCTGCCGGTCCGTCAGCGCGAGGTGATCGTGCTGCGGTACTGGTCCGAGATGACCGAGCCACAAGTCGCGGTCGCGCTCGGTATCTCCGTCGGTGCGGTGAAGTCGATGGCATCGCGAGGACGCGACGCCATCGCAGCCTTGCTAGGAGGTGCGTCGTGAACGACGTCGACGAGCGGATCCGGTCCGCGCTCAACGCCCGAGCGGGCCAGCTCACCGAGGCCGACCTGCCGCCGTCGCCGGTGCCGGCGCCCGATGAGCCGAGCCGCGTTCCGCACGGTCCGCGCCTCACCAGTCGGTGGCTGCCGCCGCTGCTGGCCGCCGCCGCCGTAATCGCTGTGGTGGCCGGTGCGGTCGCAGTGATCAGCGTGGTGCACTCCGGGCACGCGCGCCCGGCCCATAGCCCAACAGCATCGCCCACGCCGGTCGTGACCAACCCGGCGCCCGGCCCGTCGAAGGCGAGCACGCCAACATCGAGACCGACGACAGCCCGCTCCGCGCCCTCGTCGTCCGCGTCGCCCTCCGCGCCCTCGTCGTCTCCGTCGCCCTCCACGCCGCCCTCGTCGTCCGGCGCGAACTCGCCCGGACCGGCGGCGTTCGATCTCGGGTACCAGCCGCTGTGGCCGTTCGCCGACTACGCGCAGGCAAAGGACTGGGAGGTCAACGGCCTCCCTGGCGGACACCAGCCCTGGCACGCCAGCGCGCCGGACACCGCGCTCGCGTTCACCCAGGATGTCCTCGGCTTCAAGGAACTCGACGCCGTGACCAGCAGGCGTTACGACTCGCTCGGCGCGCACATCGGCGTCGGCTACCGCGACCCGAACGGCGTCGCGCGCACGGCAGCCGTGCTGCACCTCGTGCGGTTCGGCCCGAACGCGAGCTCCCCGTGGGAGGTCGTCGGCAGCGACGACACGACCTTCTCGATCGAAACCCCGGCGTACGGAAGCCTCGTGACGTCGCCGATCGAGGTCGGCGGACACATCACCGGCGTGGACGAGAGCATCAGCGTCACCGTCCGGCAGCTGTCATCGACAGCGCCGCTCGGGACGTCGTGCTGCAAGCCCGCGGGTGGGAACAACCAGCCGTGGTCGGCCAGCATCTCGTTCACCGGAGCAACCGACCCGGTGCTGATGATCGCTGCCTCAACCGGTGGGCACCTGCAGGCGGTGGAACGCTTCGCGATCCAGGGCGTTCGAACTCGGTAGCGGCGCAGGCTTTGAACTTTACGCGGCAGACGCTTGTGCTGCCTCAAGAAAGTTGCAGGGTGAGGCGCTATTCGACGCCACCCATTCGGGGTTGATCGGTTACGGAGATGCCGAAGGTGTTGAGCAGGGCGAGTGCCAGTGGTACGACCTGGTCGGCGCCGACGGCCACACCGGCCAGTCCGCTGATGTCACGCAGGTCGTCGATCTGGGAACCGTGCAGGTCGACGTTGCGCAGTTGGCACGCGCGGAAGCTCGCTTCGCGCAGATCGCAATGCAGCAGGGCAGCTTTGGTCAGTTGCATGTCGTCGGACAGGTCACAATGCCCGAAACGCACGTCGCGAGCGATCAGTCGGCGCAGATCTCGCCCGGACAGGTCCACGCCGGTCAGGACACTCTCGTGTAGTTCCACGTCGGTGGCCGTCTTCGCCACCTGCAGGTCTGCGCCCGCGCTCAGCCGGGTCCACACGGCATCATCCGAAAGCTGCACCGGCGCCGGCTGCGCGCCGCTGCCCAGGCGTGGGTCGTCGGGTGCGAGCTTTCGAGGACGACCAGCCGACACGCGGACATCCTGTCAGGCCCTCGGGGCAACCCGACCCGACCCCAGGCGGGAGATGGCCCGGTCACCACCCTGCAAGAAGTTTGGATCAAATGGACGGTGGTCTGTGCGAACATATGTTCGTGTCCCGGGACACGGCGTCGATCCTGCATGCTGACCTCGACTCGTTCTACGCGTCAGTCGAGCAGCGCGACGATGCGCGGCTGCGGGGCCGTCCGGTGATCGTCGGGGTGGGCGTCGTTCTCGCGGCGAGCTACGAGGCGAAGGCGTTCGGCGTGCGCACGGCGATGGGCGGCCGGCAGGCACGTGCACTGTGCCCGCACGCGATCGTCGTATCACCCCGGATGTCGGTGTACTCCGACGCGAGCAAGGCGGTGTTCGAGGTGTTTCGGGGCACGACGCCGCTGGTCGAGGGGCTGTCGATCGACGAGGCCTTCCTGGACGTCGGCGGGCTGGGCGCCGTGTCCGGCACGCCCACCGAGATCGCGGTGCGGCTGCGCGACCGGGTTCGCGACGAGGTCGGGCTGCCGATCACGGTGGGCGTGGCTCGGACCAAGTTCCTCGCCAAGGTCGCGAGCGGAGTGGCCAAGCCGGATGGTCTGCTCGTCGTGCCGCCGGAACGCGAGCTGACGTTCTTGCACGCCTTGCCGGTCGAGCGGCTCTGGGGCGTCGGACAGGTCACCGCGGCCAAGTTGCACGAGCGGGGGATCTTCATGGTGCACGAGGTGGCCGAACTGCCCGAGCCGACACTGGTGTCGATGCTCGGACGGGCGTCCGGACGGCACCTCGCCGCGCTGGCGCGAAACCGTGACCCGCGCCCGGTGCAGGTGGGCCGCCGGCGTGGCTCGATCGGCTCGCAGCGCGCGCTCGGGTGGCGTCCGAAGTCGCCCGGCGAGGTCGAGGCGACGCTCGTCGGGCTCGTCGAGCGGGTCACCCGGCGGATGCGTGCCGCCGGGCGGATCGGGCGCACCGTCGTGCTGCGGCTGCGCTTCGATGACGCGAGCCGGGCGACGCGCTCGCATACGCTGCTGCGCCCGACCGCGCAGACCGAGACGATCCTCGCTGCCGCGCGGGCGCTGCTGGCCGGTGCCGCCTCGCTGATCGCCGCGCGCGGCATCACGCTCGTCGGCATCACGGTGGCCAACCTCGACAACGACGGCGCCCTGCAGCTGCCGCTGCCCTTCGACACCGCCGGCGCGCTCGACGCCGCATTGGACGAGGTGCGCGAGCGGTTCGGCACCGCGGCGGTCACCCGGGGTGTGCTGCTGGGCCGCGACCCCGGGCTGACCGTACCGCTGCTGCCGGACTAGCTCCGCTAGCGCTGGTAGCTGAACGGGAACAGTTGCTGAGCGCCCGGGCCGAACGTGAACGCGGTCCCGCGTGACGTGTCCAGCTGCAAGTAGTCACCCATGTTGAACAGGAACACCCTGAAGAAGTTGAACTCCTCGATGCGCCGCAGCACCGTGCCGTGCTCGTCGGTGACGATCACCGCCGACATCGCATTGTTGTTGGGCGTACCCCCGAAGAAGTCCGGCGGCGCCACCTCGCGGACCAGGAACAGTCCGCGCGTCGAGTCGGCGGCGGGCTGCTCGTAGGTACTGCCGCCGGGCTGGACGAGGGTGCCGCTGCCCGCCGCCAGGTCGTACACCCCGAAGCCTTCGAACGAGCCGACGACCGCCCGATGAGTGACTGAGTCGGCGGCGACACCGGACGAGAATCCGGTAGTGACGCCAGGGATCGCACGCACCGCGCCGCTGGGCAGGTCGGCGGTAACCAGCGGCGCTGGCTTCGACGGGTCTGCCCCGTCGCTCACCGACACGAGGGCCTGGTTGGTCGCTGTGTCCTGGGCGAAGCCGTTCAGGGCCGGCGCGGCGAGCCCGGACCACGCAGGGGACAGGTCTACAGGCTGGCTGAACGTATTCGCGGCGATGTCGGACGTCGAGACCTGCAGATGTCCCGCACTGCTGAGGATCGCCGTATCGTCGGTGTCCTGGTTGTGCGCGGCGCAGAACACGTTGCCGAGCGAGTCGGGGGGCGTCCAGGCGCCGCCTGCGAGGGTACGGAACGCCTCGCTGCCGGTTGCCGGGTCGAAGTCGCCGTACAGTCCGACGCCGTCGTGGAACAGCCCGGCGCAGCCATCGATCGTTTCGTACAGATGCGTCGTCGACGACACGACCGTGGAAGTCGGACGCATGCTCGACTGGTCGAATCGCTCGACGCTCGCGAGTGTGCCGCCGCCGGCGAGCGCCTGGTCGGAGGTCAGCATGCCGGCGCCGCCGTGCTCGTCGACGCCGAAACCGTTGTTCGCGAAGCCACCGTCGGCGGCGAGCACGCCGTCCATGCTGATCGTGCTCACCCCGCTCGCCTCACCGGCGGCCACACCACCCCGGGTGGGCAGTATGCGGACCACGTGGTTCATCGTCGGGTCGAGGCCGAGCGTGCCGCTGTTGAGCGTGACGGTGCCGTGCGTGCCGGACAGCGGCACGAACGCGACGGATCCCGTGTCATGCCCGTTGGCGTCTCGCACGCTGCCGTTCGGGTTGTTGAACGGCTTGTAGTTGTTCTGCGTGGTGGGCCCGGGTGCGCTGAACTCGGCAACCGCGTCCGTGGCGCGCGGGACGTCGCGCACGTCGTAGCTCAGCTGGAACGAGCCGTGGTAGGGCACCTCCAGGTAGTGCGCACCGTCGCCGAGTGCCGGGGGAGCAGGCTGCGCGTCGGACGGCGGGGCCACTCGGGTGAACGCGAACGTCGAACGGTTCGCGCTGAACCAGCCGCCCGGGGCGTCCTGGATGCCGATGCCGTAGATGCCTGCGCCCGGCAGCGCGGACACCGGAACGTCCACCGTACCTGTCGGTACGGTCAGAGGGGCGGTGAACGCCGGCCGGAAGAACAGTCCGGTGGCCGACTCGATGCGTCCCGGCTGCGACACGACGAGGATCGGGTCGGTCGCACCGGTCAGCCGGCTGATGTCGTAGTGCACAGGGATCGTCGCCCCACGGACCACGGGCGGCACCAGCGGCGCCGTGACGCTTTGCACGGTGCCGTCGGTGGGGCCGAACGTCAGGGGGATGTCGGTGCTCGCAATGACGCGCCCACCGACCGACGCCGTGTAGTGCAGCGCCACGGTGCGCGATGTCGACGAGGCGAGCGGCTGGCCGAGGATGTCGGCCGGCTGCAGCCGTGCCCACGGCGTCGTGGCGAGTACGCCCCGCGGGCCGCTCAGTTCGAAGGTGGCGCCACCGGGCAGGCCGAGCCAATCGGGCGCGATGGTGATCCACGCATCGGCAAGCCGGCCGGTCAGCGGGATGTTCGCCGGGTCGGTGACGGTGCTGATCGTCCCGCCGAGAGCGCTCGCCTGCTGGCGTTGTTCAACGGCGACCCGGGCCACGCCTGGGCGCGGCGTGCCGAGCAGCGTGCTGACCGCGCGCCCGATGTCGATCTGCGGGCCGACGTTCAGGTGCTGGTCCGCTTGCTCGGGGTCAGGCAGCGGCGTGCCGGTATCGGCGAGGAACTGCCGTACCGCAAGGGGATCCTGCAACTTGTGATTGCCGGTCAGCCGGGCGACCTGGAGCACGACGGCTGCGGCGGCTGCCGTCTCGGGTGCCGATGCGGAGGTGCCGCCCTCGTCGAGTACCTGCACCGCCTGCGGGCCGCCGCCCATCGGGTGCGCGAAGCTCAGAACGTTGTCACCGGGAGCGGACACGTTCACCCGCGAACCGAAGCCGCTGGAGTAGTTGCGCGCGCCGGTGTATCGCGTCGCCGGGAAGGCGTGCTGGGCGCGCAGTGCTGCGTTGCGCAGGTTGCCGGGTGGGGCGGCGAAGATGTCGTCGAGCGTGCTGCCGCCCACGTCGATCGCGCCGGAGTCCTCGTCGCGCGACGGCGCGTCGGAGAAGCCGACGTCGTTGAGGTCGGTCTCGGGCTTGCCGACCTCGGTTGCGACACTGCCACCGGACGGCGACACCGGCGCATTCGTGAATGTGCGCAACCCGTCGCCGGAGGATACGCACATGACGATGTGGTACGCGTGCACGATCGTGGTGACGATCGAGTGGGTGAGCGGATCGTCCTCGAAGTAGCGCCCGGAGAAGCCGAACTGGTCGTAGCCGAACTCCAGCGAGGCGGTGATGACGCTCGGGCGCGGCGTCTGGTTCGCGGCGGCGAGCAGCGCCGCGTCGACATCGGTGGACGCCCCGCCGGCGGACTTCGGCAGCACCAGTCGGTATGAGGCGCCGGGGGCGATGCCGAGCAGGTCGGTGAGCCCGGTGCCGAGCGCCTCGGGACGCTGCCGGTCGTGCGGCAGCGGCGCCATCATCGAGAAGTCGAGGCCGACCTCGGTCAGCGTCGGGTCGTCGCCGCACGTCTCGCCGGTGGGGTCGACGACGCCGTTCGAGTCAGCGGTGTAGGTGGGGATGAGTGGCATGGACGGCCAGTCGAGGTAGCGCTGGCCGTTCCGGACCATCGTGGTGGGGCCGTACACGGACGCGTAGAAATTGCACGGATCGCTGGTGTCCGCAGCCGCCGAGGCATCGGTGAGCGTGCCGAGCGAGAGGTTGGTGATGATCTCGCCCTGGCCGGGCAGCTGGCCACGCGCGGCCAGGGCCGGGTACGCGGGCACCGCGTCGACGCCGGGGCGGTTGAGCAGCGCCTGTGCGCTCGAGGTCAGCGTGTAGTTGCTCGGGACGCCTGGCGCCGCCGTGGCCGCGGCGGTGGCTGCCGCCGCCGTGGCTGCGGGCGCCGCCTGCCCGGGCGGGTGCACGGTGGTGACCGTCCAGTTCGGCGCGGCATAGGCGACGTCCGGGTTGGCGCGCAGCGTCGCAACCGCCGCTGCCACGGACGAGCGGGTGAGGTGCAGGACATACGCGTTCTCGAAGCCGAGCAGCGGCTGACCGACTGCCTGCTCCGCGCTCGCCCGCATGGTGCCCAGGTGCGCCGCGTCCGCGAACGCACGGCGGGTGCGGTCGACGCCGAGCTTGGCGAGGGTGGCCTGCGGCGTCGCCGCGCCCGGCCGGTAGATCACCACCACCTGCTGCGCCGCGTACGGCGTGCCCGGGTCGCGGGCCAGCTCGGCGATCACGTCGCCCTTGCCGGGCAGTTGCGGGGTTGCCGAATCCGTGGCACCGGGCCCCAGCACGGGTAGCTGCCGGACGGCCACCCGGCCGGCGCGGTGCACCTCGGCGAGCCCGTCGGAGTACACGGCGGCCCAGGCGCCGCCGGGCAGCGTGAGGTGCGCGTAGGTGACGGTGGCGCGCGGGGTCGTCGCCGAGGGCGCCGCGTACGCGGCAACGGCCGGGACCGAGGCGAGTGCGGCGATTGAGACGACCACGGTGATCAGGGCTCGAAGGCGCATGCCTGGACGTTAGCCAACAGCGCCGACATAAATCCGTCTTTGGCCGGAACACGACATGCCAGCTGGGTTTCTACGCTGGTGCCATGACCGCCGCCACCTGCCGATTGGACGACTTCCGGGAACTGGTCGAGCGCACCACGGATCCGGACGAGTACCCACACGCGGCGAGCGTCGAGCAGAACGTCGTGATCTACAACGGCCCGCCGTTGGACGACGCGCTGCGCGCCGAACTGGTGCAGGCGCTGCGCGCAGGGCCGGGCGTCGTGGTGTTCCGCCGGGCGCTCGCCGCGGAGCCGGTCGACCGGGCGACGGCGGCGTTCGAGGAGATGATCGCGTCGCAGCCGTCGGTCGGCGATCACTTCGCGAAGCCCGGCGCGAACGACCGGGTGTGGAATGCCCTGCAGAAGCTGGCGCTCTGCGCGCCGGACGTGTTCTGCGACTACTACGCCAGCGACGTGATCGCGTTCGTGTCGGCGGCGTGGCTGGGGCCTGGTTACCAGGTCACGTCCCAGGTGAACGTCGTGAATCCCGGGGGTGCAGCGCAGGTGGCCCACCGCGACTACCACCTCGGCTTCCAGTCGGCCGCCGCGATCGAGGCTTACCCCGAGCATGTGCAGGCGTTGTCGCCGATGCTGACGCTCCAGGGCGCGGTGGCGCATTGTGACATGCCGATCGAGAGCGGGCCGACGCTATACCTGCCGTACTCGCAGACTTACCTGCCCGGCTACCTCGCCGCGTCCCGCTCGGAATTCCGCGACTACTTTGATCGGCACCGGGTGCAGCTGCCGCTGCAGAAGGGCGACGCAGTGTTCTTCAACCCGGCTGTGTTCCACGCCGCCGGGACGAACCGGTCGAGCACGATCCGGCGCATGGCGAACCTCCTCCAGGTTTCGTCGCCGTTCGGGCGTGCCATGGAGAGTGTCGACCGCGTCGCGATGTGCAATGCTCTCTACCCAGCCATGCTGCGGATCGCCGGTGAAGAGGTCCGGCGCAACGTGGTGAGCGCGGCCGCTGAGGGCTACGCGTTCCCGACGAACCTCGACCGCGATCCGCCCGTCGACGGTCTGGCGCCGCCGAGCCAGGCCGACATCATCTGGCAGGCGCTGCTCGAACGCTGGGAACCGGCGCGGCTGCGGTCGGAGCTCGCGGCTCACGCAGAACGGCGTGCAGCATGAGCCTGCTGGACGGCCGCGTCGTCCTGGTGAACGGTGCGACGCAGGGATTGGGTGCGGGCATCGCCCGCGCGGCGGTGCGGGAAGGTGCGACGGTGGCGATCACCGGGCGCCGCCGGGAACTCGGCGAGGCCTTGACCACCGAGCTGGGCGCGATTTACGTCCAGGCGGACATGGCCGATGTGGCAGCGGTGCGTGGGGCGGTGGCGGCGGTGGTCGAGGCACACGGACGCGTCGACTGCCTCGTCAACTCGGCGGGGCTGACGTCGCGGGGCACGTTGCTCGATACGACGCCGGAACTCTTCGACGCGCACATCGCGGTCAATCTGCGAGCACCGTTCTTCGCGATGCAGGCGGTGGTGGCCGACATGCTGCGGCGCGGCGCGCCCGGGACGATCGTCAACGTCATCTCTTCGTCGGAGCACGGTGGGCAGCCGTACCTCGCGCCCTACGTCGCCGCCAAGGCGGGCCTGGCCGGGCTGACCCGCAACGCCGCGCACGCGCACCGCTTCGACCGGATCCGCATCAACGGGCTCGACATCGGCTGGACCGACACCGAGGGTGAGGACGTCACGCAGCGCAGATTCCACGACGCATCCGACGACTGGCGCGAGCAGGCGGCGCGGCGCTTGCCGATGGGCAAGCTCGGCCAGGTGGACGAGATCGCCGACTTCGTGGTGTTCCTGCTGTCGGACCGCAGTGGAGTCGTGACCGGCTCGGTGATCGACTGGGACCAGAACGTGCTCGGCGGCCTGGACTGATCGCTCGCCTCACTCGCCGGTGACGCCGTCGATGAGCTGCCGGGCAACGTCGAGATGGCCGACATGCCGGGCGTACTCCTGGAGCAGGTGGAACAGGATGCGTCCTAGGGTGGGCGCGGTCGCGGGGTCGGGGAACCGGCCGCCGGTCCGAGACGGGGTGTCGAGGTTGTGCGTGGCGGCCAGCTCGCGGGAGCGGGCGACTTCAGCGCGGTAGCGGGCAACGACCTCGGACATCGGCGCGGCCACCCGCCACTCGTCCTCGTCCGGGTAGGCGAGGACGTTCTCGGCGGCGAAGCCCCAGCGCATCCAGCGGCGCTCGACCCAGCCCAGGTGCTGGACCAGCCCGAGTGGCGACCAGCCGAGCGGCTCGACGGGTGTGCGCAGCCGCTCGTCCGAGAGCCCCTCGACCTTGCGGAACAGCGCCTCGCGGTACCAGTCGAGGTAACGCAGCAGTAGGGCTCGCGGATCTGAGACGGTCGCCGGCGGATCGTCCAGCGTTGGCGGCTGCTCCGGCACGGCTGCTGACTCTATCGGGATCATTTGGCCGCCTGCGCGCTGTTGCGCTAGCAGGACCGAGGATCGGAGTGCCCATGACCGATGTGCTGGAAGCACCACGCGGCGTCGAGCTCAACGGCATCAACGTCATCGGCGAGGACGAGCGCAAGGGACGCCCGCGTGACCTGTTCTGGCCGTGGTTCGCCTCCAACATCTCGGTACTCGGCGTCAGTTACGGCGCGTTCGTGCTGGGCTTCGAGGTGTCGTTCTGGCAGGCGGCGATCGCAGGCGTGATCGGCGTGGTCGTGTCATTCCTGCTGTGCGGGTTCATTGCGCTGGCCGGCAAGCGCGGCTCGGCGCCGACGATGGTGCTCAGCCGGGCCGCATTCGGGGTGCGTGGCAACCGGCTGCCGGCAGTGCTGTCCTGGGTGCTCACCGTCGGCTGGGAGACGGTGCTGGTCGTGCTGGCCACGCTGGCGACGTCGACGGTGTTCCACCGGCTCGGCTGGGGTGGCGGTACGCCGACGAAGGTCGTGGCGCTGATCGTCGTCTCGGCGATCACCGTGGCCGCGGGCGTGATCGGCTTCGACCTGATCATGCGCCTGCAGGCGCTGATCACGATCATCGCCGGAGTGCTCACCGTCGTCTACATCGGCCTCGTGGCCGACCATGTTCACTGGCACGTCGTCTCGGCCCTGCCCAGCGGTTCGGCGCAGGACGTAGTGGGCGCGCTCGTGTTCGTCATGACCGGGTTCGGGCTGGGTTGGGTGAACGCGGCCGCCGACTACAGCCGGTACCTGCCGCGCCGTTCGTCGAGCGCAGGTGTTGTGGGGTGGACGACCTTCGGTGCGGCGCTCGGGCCGGTGGTGCTGCTCGTGTTCGGGCTGCTGCTCGCCGGCTCGTCGTCGTCGCTCAGTGACGCCATCGGCGCCGACCCGATCGGGGCATTGACCACGATCCTGCCGACCTGGTTCCTGGTGCCGTTCGCGGTAGTCGCCGTACTGGGCCTGATCGGCGGGGCAGTGCTCGACATTTACTCCAGTGGCCTTGCTCTACTCACCGCTGGGCTGCGCATCCCGCGCTATCTCGCGGCGTTTGTCGACGGGACCATCATGGTGGCCGGCACCGTCTACGTGGTCTTCTTCTCGCACAACTTCATCGGGCCGTTCCAGGGCTTCCTGATCACTTTGGGCGTGCCGATCGCGGCGTGGTGCGGCGTCATGCTCGCCGACATCGCGTTGCGCCGGGCCGATTACGCCGAGGCCGAGCTCTTCGACCGTACGGGCCGGTACGGTGATGTGGCGGTGCTGCCCGTCGCCCTGATCGTGGTGGGCACCGCGCTGGGCTGGGGGCTCGTCACGAACACGTACGCCGATTGGCTGCACTGGCAGGGCTACCTGCTCGGTCCGTTCGGGCTCGGCGGCAAGTCCGGCGCGTGGGCGTTCGCAAACCTCGGCGTGCTGGCGGCCCTGGGCGTGGGCTTTATCGGGATGTTGCTGGTAGGGCGTGCCAGGGTCCGCGCCCAGGCGTGAGGGCTAGGGTTCCCGCATGACCGAACCGCTTCGCCTGGGAATCCTCGGCGCGGCCCGCATCGCGCAGCGCGCCATCGTCGCACCGGCCCGCGACACGGGCACCCGCCTGGTGGCCGTCGGCGCACGTGATCGCGCGCGGGCCGAGGCCTTCGCCGAGCAGTACGGGATCGAGCGCGTGCACGGCTCATACGCCGAGGTGATCGCCGACCCGGACGTCGAGGCGATCTACAACCCGCTCGCGAACGGGCTGCACGGCCCGTGGAACCGCGCGGCCGTCGAGGCCGGCAAACACGTCCTGTCGGAGAAGCCGTTCGCCAGTAACGCCGAGGAGGCCGCCGAGGTACGCGACGCGGCCGCGAAGGCCGGTGTCGCGGTGCTCGAGGGCTTCCATTACGTGTTCCATCCGGTGATGCAGCGGATGTTCGAGCTGCTCGAATCGGGCGAGCTGGGCGACCTGGAGCGCGTCGAGGCAGTCATGATCATCCCGCCGCCGGACGACGACGATCCGCGCTGGTCGCTGCCGCTCGCGGGCGGTGCACTCATGGACCTCGGTTGCTATGCCCTGCATGCGCACCGCATGCTGGCCCCGTGGGGCGGCGGCGAGCCGAACGTCGTCGCGGCACGCGGCGAGGCGCGCGAGGGCAAGCCCGGCGTCGACGAGTGGCTCGACGCCGACCTGGAGTTCCCCGACGGCGCCGTCGGCTCGGCGCGATGCAACATGGCCGGCGATTTCGAGCGGATGACGTGCCGCATCGTCGGTAGCCGCGGTGTCGCCACCGCTGCCAACTTCGTGCTGCCGCAGCGCGATGACCGGATCTTCGTCGCCACGCCCGCGGGTGAACGGGTGGAGCAGCTGGGCACCCGCCCGTCCTACACGTACCAGCTCGAGGCGTTCACCGCCCGGCTGCGCGAGGACGAGCCGTTGCCCATCGACGCCGACGACGCGGTCGCCTCCATGCAGCTGATCGACCAGTGCTACCGCGCCGCCGGCTTCGAGCCCAGGCCACGGTTCACCCCGCCGGAAACGTGACCAGCAGGCTGATCGGGGTGGCGATCGTCGTCGTGTAGGTGCTGCTGGAGTTGACGAACGTCGTCGTGGACGACCCGGCGACCCGCAGCGTTCCGGACGTCAGGTCCGCGGGCACCTCGAAGATGTTGTAGATACGGTCGGCGGCGGTCGCGACGTTCCGGGCTTTGATCGATCCTCCGCCGGTAGGCCGGAACGTCATCGTCGTGGGCGGGAAGCCGAAGTTGCGGCCCGGGCTCTCCGGGACCGTGAATCCGATCTCGACGTACAGCAGGGCCTTGCTCGTGCTGCTCGCCTTCACGTGCTTGCTCGGCAGCCTGAACGCCAGTATGGCTCCATCAACAGTGAACGTGCCGGTCTGGCTGGTACCGCTGCTGCCGTCAGGGAACCCGACCGTCTGTGAGTACGCGAACCGGACGGTGCCGCTCTTGCGCACGTCGCTGTGCCGGTGCGAGCGGGCGAGCACTTTGATGTTGTGGGCGCCGGGCTTGCCGGAGAGCAGCGACAGGGTCTGCTTGTACCCGCCGTCGTTGAGCACCAGGTCCACGGACCGGGCAGACTTCGGCACGGCGACGACGAGGTACTGATCGCTGGCCGCGTTCGGCAGCTTGTGCGCCGCGCCGCTGTTGATCGACACCGCGGCGTCGCTGCTGAGGTCGGCCGGCACTCCGTCGTCGCCCAGTGCGCCGGTGAGCCGGAACGCGATCAGCTTGTAGCCGCTCGGTGCGCTGCGCGCGGCGTCACCGCTGCCGTAGCGCTTGACGGTGCCCAACTTGGTGATCGTGACGCCGCCGTTGATGGAACCGATCACGGCACCATGCGGCGCGGCAGGGACAGTCGCACTGCCCAGGTCGGCGGCAAGCAGTGCGTTCTTGGCGGCCGGCGGGGGCGCCGGTACGGACAGGCCGCCCGCACCGGAGGGTGGCCTCGCCTTGTCCGGACGCTTCAGCTCGAGTCCGGACGGCACCGCCTCTGGGTCGTCGGAGGCCGGCTGCCCGGACGGCGTCAGCGTGACCTTGCCGTCGGCCGCCGGCTGGCTGTTGAGCGGGAAGCGGAGGTACTGCTTGCTCGGGTCGCCGTCGACGAACAGCACCGGGCCGCACCAGATCGAGTCGTCGACGTCGCTCTTCTTGGCGTCCTGCGTCGGCTGCGTGCGCAGCGCGTAGTAGCAGCGAGTGTCCTTGCTCTGCGCGCCGTGCCGGGACGAGACGAGCGACCGCACGACGGCGGCGGTCTGCTGCAGCGGCTTGTCCGGCAAGTCGATGGCCTTGCCGTCGAACGTGAGCGTCGGCGAACTGCTGCCTCTGAAGAGAAGGTAACCGCCGACGCCCAGCCCGGCGGCGAGCACGGCCACCAGCCCGACGATCAGCGGCACCCTGGTGCGGCGCCGGCGCGGTGGCTGCGCCCACGACGGCTGCTCCCAGGTTTGCGGCTGCTCCCATGACGGCTGCTGGCGCTGCTGCTCCCACGCCTGGGG
>JBKOXO010000222.1:0-14270 GCA_046744105.1 Actinomycetota bacterium | reverse complement strand
GTCTGGGCCGACGTGGTTACCAAGCTGTCAGCCAAGGACCGGCGTCCTGCTTGGCGTCCTGCCGACGGCGTGACGCGCTGCCGAGTCCTTAAGTGTCGACTCGACCGGATCACGTACCTAGTGACCCATACGCTGCAGCATGGTCTCGCGCAGTTCGGCCGGATCGCCCAGCAATAGCCGGGACGTCGTCGCCCGGCGGAAATACAGGTGGGCTGGATGTTCCCAGGTATAGCCGATTCCGCCGTGCACCTGGATGTTCTCGGTGGTGGCGAGGTAGGCCGTCTCGGCACACGTGGCCAGCGCGAGGGGAGCGATCACCGCGACCTCGTCCGGCCGGGCGGTGACGGCCCACAGGGCGTACCAGGCGGCGGAGCGGGCCGCCTCGACTTCGAGCAGGACGTTCGCCAGCTTGTGCTTGATCGCCTGGAACGACCCGATGGGCCGGCGGAACTGCACGCGGAGCTTGGCGTACTCGGTGGCCATCTCCAACGCCCGCTCGGCCACGCCGACACACTCGGCGGCCAGCCCGACGGCGGCCAGGTCGGTGGTGCGGCTCAGCACGGCCTCGGCGTCGCCGGACACGAGGTCCGCCGGGGCGCCGTCGAATTCGAGCCGGGCCAGGCGCCGCGTCGCGTCGAAGACGTCCACCTGATGCCGGGTGAATCCCTCGCGCACGGCGAACAGCTCGGGCCCGGCGGCCACCACGACGAGCTCGGCGACCGTCCCGTCCAGCACGAACTCGGCGACACCGTCGAGGCGCCAGCCGCCCTCGCCCGGCGTAGCCCGTACGTGAGTGTGCCGCGGTAGAGCAACCGTGGCGAGCAGCTGGCCGGAGGCGATGCGAGGCAGCCACTCCTTGGCGGCCGCTTCGTCGCCCGACTCGAGCAGGGCGTGCGCGGCCAGCACCACCGATGAGAAGAACGGCGCGCACAGCAGCGCGCGGCCCATCTCCTGCAGCACGATGCCCAGCTCCAGGAACGTGAAGCCCGCGCCGCCGTACGACTCCGGAATGGCGAGGCCCGGCAGGCCCAGCTCGTCGGCCATCCGCGACCACAGCGTGGCGTCGTAGCCGAGGTCGCTGGCCATCGCGCCGCGCAGGTCCGGCTCCGGCGCCTTCGCGGCAAGGAACCGCCGGACGCTGGCCGCCAGCTCCTGCTGCTCAGGGCTGAAGCTGAAGTTCATGTATCCAGGCGGGCCGCAGCGTAGCCGGTCACCACGTTCGTGCCGTCCTGGTTGGTGGTCACGACGTCCAGCTCGACGACGGGGACGCCGTCCTGCTCGGTCACGTCCTTGACCGTACTGTGCACCGTCAACGTGTCGCCCGGCCAGACCTGCGCGGTGAACCGCACGCCGAACCGCAGCAGCCGATCGTCGCCGACCAGGTCGGTGAGCGCGCGTCCGGTCAGCCCCATCGTCAACATGCCGTGCGCGAACACGCCCGGATAGCCGGCAATCTCGCGGGCATAGACCTCGTCGGTGTGCAGCGGGTTGAAATCCCCCGATGCGCCGGCGTATTGCACGATCTGCGTGCGCTTGAGGTCGTCGACCACCACTGTCTCGAACGACTGCCCGACCTTGAGGTCGGTGGCCCGCAGTCCCATCAGGAAGCCGCCTCTCGCTGGACGCCGACGGCGCGCATCGTGACGACGAGCTCGCCGGACCGGTCACGGAACTCGGTGATCTGCTCGGTGAACAGCAGCCGGCCCGAGCGGCCGGACTTTTGCCAGGGCTCGCCGGCATAGGTGCGCGCGGTGAGCACGTCGCCGACGCGAATGGGCCGGTGATAGACGAAGTGCTGCTCGGCGTGCAGCCCACCGGCGCCTTCCTTCACGAGACCCGGCCCGCGTCCCGATCCGTACCACTCCTCGCCCGGCGTTGGCCGGAGCGGGTAGTCCGGGTCGAACTGTCCGCTGGCGATCGCGAAGGTGGGTGGCGCGATCACACGCTCGGGCTCGGGGTCGCCGATCGCCCGGGCGAACGTCATGACGTGCCCGGCCTCGACCGGGAACCGCTCGACGGCCATGTCACGAACTCCGCTGCGAGCCGACCACCGCGGCGAACGACACGCACTCGCCGGGGCCGCCACCGAGGTTGTGGGTCAGCGCCATGGTGCGTCCCTCGGCGACCGACCGCAGCGACCGCTCGGGCGGTGCCTCGCCGCGCAGCTGCAGCCAGGCCTCGAACATCATCCGCAGCCCGGACGCGCCGATCGGGTGGCCGAACGCCTTGAGGCCGCCGTCGGGGTTCACCGGCAGGGCGCCGTCGAGGTCGAACGTGCCGGACAGTACGTCCTTCCATGCCTGCCCGCGCGTCGAGAAGCCGAGATCCTCCATCAGCACCAGCTCGGTCGGCGTGAAGCAGTCGTGCACCTCGGCGAGCGCGAGCTCGGTGCGGGGGTGGGTGATGCCGGCCTGCCGATAGGCGTCCTCGGCGCAGGCGGCCACCTCGGGAAAGGTGGTGAAGTCGTAGGCGGGGTCGCTCAGCCCGGTCGCCGGGCCGGCGACGAACGACAGCGCCTTCACGTACAGCGGCTTGTCGGTGTAGCGGTGCGCGTCTTCGGCGCGGACGACTATGGCCGCGGCGCTGCCGTCCGATACGCCCGAGCAGTCGAAGATGCCGAGCATGCCGGCGATCTTGGGCGAGTTGCGGATCGTGTCGAGCGGCACCTCCTTGCGGAACTGGGCCCGCGTGTTGCGCGCCCCGTTGTGGTGGTTCTTCCACGCGATCCGCGTCAGGACGTCCTTCATCTCCTCGGGATCGACGCCGTACCGCTCGGCGTAGGCCGGGGCGAGCAGGCTGAAGTTCGCCGGTGCCGTCGCGTCGTTCTTGCCGTCGTCGCCGGCGTTCGGCAGCGGCGCGCCGACCAGGCCGGAGAAGCCCGAGTCCTTGAGCTTCTCGACGCCGATCGCCATCGCGCTGTCGTAGGCGCCCGACGCCACTGCATAACACGCGTTACGCAGCGCCTCGGACCCGGTGGCGCACATGTTCTCCAGCCGGGTGACCGGCTTGAACGGCAGGCGTAGCGGCCGGCTCAGCGTCAGCCCGGACGTGCCGGATCCCATCGTGCCGAGCCAGAACGCGTCCAGGTCGTCCAGGGCAATGCCTGCGGACGCCGTCGCCGCGGTGGCCGACTCGATGAGCAGGTCGTCGGTGGACTTGTCCCAGTGCTCGCCGAAGTTGGTGCAGCCCATGCCGACTATCGCGACGCGATCCCTGATGCCGTGCGAACCCATGACGTTCTCCCTGTTTACGACCGGACCGGCCGGGCCTTCCAGAAGTAGTTGTGGACGCCGGCGGCGGTGATCAGCCGCCGGAACGTCATCTCCACGCGCAGCCCGATCGCCACCTCGTCCGGCGCGGCGTCGGTGAGCTGGCAGCGCAGCCGCCCGCCCCCGTCGAAGTCGACGACCACCACGAGCACAGGCGGATTGGGGGTGAAGGCGAGATGGTCGATCGTGTAGGTCGCGACCGTGCCGGCGACGTCGGCCAGCGGCTCGGGCGCCATCTGGTCGACGGCGTGGCAGTGCTGGCACACGCGGTCCGGTGGCAGGCTTCTCGTTCCGCACTGCGTGCAGCGTGACGCGACGAACCCGAACTTCCAGTCGGCCCGGCGCAACGCCGGTGGGGCGGCCGGGGCCTCCGGGTCGGGGCGCCGCGGTGGTTCGCGGTCGAGGAAGCCCCGCCAGGACAGGTAGGACCCGTAGTCGAGCCCGGAGTTGCCCGCCTCGATCTGAGCGCGGGTCGAACGCTTTGGTCGGTGCGACGCCAGCGCGGCCGTGGTGCGCAGCAGCAGCGCCGTCACCCCGTCGGCGAGCACCAGCACGAGCACGAGTTCGTCGGCGACGGCCCGATCGAGCACGTCGGCCAGCAGGACACCGGCGTGCGCCGTGCCGGAGTTGCCGACCTGCGCGACGAGGTCGTCGGACACCACCTCGGGGCGGACCCCGCTCGTCTTGATCGCCCGCTTGACCGCTCGCGCGTGCAGACCGGCCACCACGAGATGGTCGACCTGGTCGGCGGTGATCGACGCCTGCTTGAGCGCGTCGGCGAGCGCCGCCTCGACCAGCGGGGCGTACGCCTCCTCGCCGAAGCGGTCCTCCCAGACCCGCGCGGTGGGCGCGCCCGGCGTGCGCCAGCGTTCGAGGAACTCCTCGGTCGCCGACGCGGTGGCGATCAGCTCGGCGAGCACGGGCTGATCGGCGCCGCCGCCGAACACGAACGCCGCCGCCGCGTCGCCGCCGTCGCGCTCGTCGGCCCCGCCGGGCAGCCCGGTGCGGATGTCGGAGAGCACCGCGAGCGAAGGCACCGGCGACTGGCCGGCTACGAGCAGCGCCCCGACGCCGGACCGCACCGCGCCGGCCATGTCGACGGCGAGCGTCTCGGGCCGCAACGACAGCGCGGCATGGATCGCCGTCGCGTTCGTCTTGTCCGCGTACGCCGGGTTCGCCGTCGCGAAGAACAGCTGCTCGACGACGCGCCGATCGGGCAGGTCGGCCAGGGCGAGGCGCGCGGCCTCGACACCCATCGACGTCGTGTCCTCGTCGTAGGACGCGACGGCACGGGTGCCCTTGCCGCCACCTGAACCGAGAACGTCCTTGATCCGCCGGCGATCCAGGCGGTGGTACGGGACGTAGCTGCCGTACGCGATCACGCCGCCCAATGCGACTCCTCAGTGTCTTCGAAGTAGAGAAGTGGTTTACCTGTTGTACTATTTCTGGGCGGCCGGCGCCAGGACCTGTCGCCTTCGTCTCGCCTGCGAGGTCGCGTGGACATCAGCTATCCGGCCGACGTCGAGGCGTTCCGCGCCGAGGTGCGGGCCGTGCTGGCCGAGGAGCTGCCCAGCGACTGGCGCGGCATCGGCGCGGTCGCGTCCCGCAGCGAGGCGCAGGCCTTCGCCCGGCAATGGCGTGCCACGATGCACCGCCGCGGCCTGCTCGGCATCACCTGGCCGGAACGCTACGGCGGGCGCGGCCTGTCGAAGCTGCACCAGGTCGTCCTCGTCGAGGAACTGGCGCGGGCCGGGCTGACGTTCGGCGAGCACACCGACCTGTTCGGCATCAAGATGCTCGGCAGCACGCTGCTGCGCTGGGGTACCGAGGACCAGAAGGAGCGCTTCCTGCCGCGGATCCTCTCCGGCGACGACCGCTGGTGCCAGGGCTACTCCGAGCCGAACGCCGGCTCGGATCTCGCTTCGTTGCAGACCCGCGCCGTGCTCGACGGCGACGAGTGGGTGATCAACGGCCAGAAGGTGTGGACGTCTGAGGCGCATCACGCCAACTGGATCTTCCTGCTGGCGCGCACCGATCCGGATGCCCCGCGACATCGCGGCATTTCGTTCCTGCTGTGCCCGCTCGACCAGCCGGGCGTCGAGATCCGACCGATCCGCCAGCTGGCCGGGGAGCCCGAGTTCAACGAGGTGTTCTTCACCGACGCTCGCACGCCGGCCGATCACGTCGTGGGCCCGGTGAACGGCGGCTGGTCCGTCGCGATGACGCTGCTCGGGCACGAGCGGGGCGAGGAGGCGGCAACCAACCCGATTCTGTTCCGGGCCGAGCTCGACCGGCTCTTAGCGCTGGCCCGCGAGCGAGGGCGCGACCAGGATCCCCTCATCCGACAGCGTCTCGCCTGGTGTTACGGCCGCGTCGAGATCATGCGGTACCTCGGCTACCGCATCCTGACCCAGTCCCTGCAGGACGGCGAGCTCGGCGCGGCCGCGTCGGTGGCCAAGCTCTACTGGAGCGAGTACCACGTCAAGGCCACCGAGCTGGCGCTGGACATCGAGGGTGTGGCCGGGTTGGCGCCGCAGGGACGCCCGCCGCTGCGGGCGGTACGCACCGACGACCCCGGCGCGCCGAACTCGACCGGATCATGGCTGGGCGCGTTCCTCAACGCGCGCGCCGGCACGATCTACGCCGGCTCGTCGGAGATCCAGCGCAACATCATCGCCGAGCGGGTGCTCGGCCTGCCTAGTTCGTGACGTGCGCGACCGCCGGTACCGTAGGCCGGCTCGCGTCCGATCCGCCATCCGTCGGGCCGGCCAGGAACGCCTCGTACCTGACGGTGCCGCGGTGCGATGGCTCGGTCAGGTCAGGGCATCGGTGACGGTCAGGCGCGCGCCTGGCGTCCGAGCGCCAGTGACCCGCTCGGGGTCGAACTCGTCCGGCAGCGCCGCGAACGCGGGCGGCCGGCGCTCGACGAAGCTGGCCACGCCTTCGCGCATGTCGGCGCTGGTGGCGAATGCGTCCATGACCCGGGCCGAGCGCCGCATCGCGTCCTCGAATCCGGCGTCGAGGTCGGTGTAGACCTGGTGGCGGATCGTCGCCATCGACGCGGGCGAGCAGTTGCGGGCAAGGTCGCGGGCGTAGTCGCGCGCCGCAGCCAGGACCGCGTCGCGTTCGACGACCCGGCTGACCAGGCCCAGCCGATGCGCCTCGGCCGCGTCGAATGTCCGGCCGGACAGCAACAGGTCCAGGGCGTTCTCGACGCCGACAAGCCGGGGCAGCACCCAGGCCATGTTGTACTCGGCGGCGAGGCCCCGGCGGGCGAAGGCGGTCGAGAAGCGAGCCCCGTCGGCGGCGAATCGCACGTCGCACATCAGCGCCTGCACCAGCCCGATGCCGGCGCAGGCGCCGTTGATCGCCGCGATCAACGGCTTGCGGAACAGCCGCGGCGTGTACTGCGGGCGGCGGTCGGTCACGTCCAGGCTCGTGCCGGCGATTTTCTTGAGTCGAGCCATGCTCAGGCCCGGGCAGAACGATGTGCCGGCGCCGGTGAGGACGGCCGCGCGAACCGCCGGGTCGTGGTCGGCGATCCGGAGCAGGTCGAAATAGCGGTTCTCCACAGGGGCGCTCCACCCGTTGCGCTGCTCGGGCTCGTTGAGCGTGATGGTGGCGACTCCGTCGGAGTCGACTTCGAGCAGGACAATGTCGTCAGCCACTGGATGCCTCCTGAGGATATAGTTAAATAAGATACCTAGAAGAGGGGCTGAGTCGAAGTGACAGATGCCGAACGGGTACGTGCCCTCGTCGCCGAGCTGCTGTCCGAGTGCGACCCGGGCAACGCCACTGAGTTCCTCGGTCGCCAGTTCGACCTCGGCCTCGCCTGGGTGCACTTCCCCGAGGGACGGGGCGGGCTCGGGCTCGAGCCCAATCTGCAACCGCTCGTGGACATCCCGCTGGCCGAAGTCGGCGCGCCCGCCCCGATGTGGCTCAATCCGATCGGCGTCGGCATGGGCGCGCCCACCCTGCTCGCCTACGCCACCGCCGAGCAGCTCGACCGGTTGCTACGGCCGCTGTTCACCGCCGAGGAGCCGTGGTGTCAGCTGTTCAGCGAGCCGGGTGCCGGCTCGGACGTCGCCGGCCTGTCGACCCGCGCGGTGCGCGACGGTGACGAGTGGGTGGTCAACGGGCAGAAGGTGTGGACGTCGGTGGGGCACCTCGCTCGCTGGGGACTGCTGCTCGCCCGCACCGACCCGGACCTGCCGAAGCACAAGGGGCTGACGTACTTCGTCGTCGACATGCACGCCCCTGGCGTCGATGTACGTCCACTGATTCAGATGACAGGCGACTCGGAGTTCAACGAGGTCTACTTCACCGACGCGCGCGTGCCGGACGCCAACCGGCTCGGTGCCGTCGGCGAGGGGTGGAAGGTCGCGCTGACGACGCTGATGAACGAGCGCGTGGCCATCGGCGGGATCGTCCCGCCCCGCGGTGGTGGCGTCATCGACGGGGCGTTGCACGCCTGGCGCCGGTACGGCTACGACGACCCGGCGGTGCGCGACGAGCTCGTGCACTGGTGGGTGCAGGCCGAGGTATTGCGGCTGACGAACATCCGGGCGCTGCAGACGCGGACGGCCGGAACACCCGGCCCAGACGGCTCGATTGGCAAGATGATCTCAGCCGAGCTGAACAAGAAGGTGTGGTCGTTCACCATGAATCTCATGGGTATGGACGCCACGCTCTACCCGGAGGGGTACCGCATGGGGCACGCCCCGCAGGAGGATCTGCAGCACCGCGGACCGCAGCTGCAGTTCCTGCGCAGCCTGGCCAACTCCATCGAGGGCGGCACCACCGAGATCATGCATAACATCCTGGGCGAGCGGGTGCTCGGCCTACCGGGCGACGTCCGCGTCGACAAGGACATCCCGTGGTCCCAGGTACGCCGCTCGTGAGCGTGTCCGTAGATCCGGCAGAGTTCGCCGACCGGATCGCGCTCGTCACGGCCGCCGCGGGGCGGGGCATCGGGCAGGCCGTCGCGCGGCGGCTGGCGGCCGGCGGGGCCACCGTCGTGGTCACCGACGTTCACGAGCGCCGCACCCGCGAGGTGACCGCCGCCATCGCGGCCGACTATCCGAAGGCCACCGTCGTCGGCTACCCGCTGGACGCCGGCGACCGCGACCAGATCGACGCCGTGGTCGACGACGTGACGGCCCGCGTCGGACCGGTACGGATCCTCGTCAACAACGCCGCCGTCAACGTCCTCGGCAGCATCTTCGACTACGACCCGGCCGACTGGGACCGGGTCATGCGAGTCAACCTCACCGGCGCGTGGTACCTCTGCCGGCGCACCATGCCGCTGATGCGCGACGCCGGGGGCGGCGTCGTCGTCAACGTCGGCAGTTATGCCCCGGACGTCGGCGGTGGTGGCATCGAGGCGCCGTACGCGGCGACGAAAGGCGGGCTGAGCGCGCTCACCCGCGGGCTGGCGCATGAGGGCGGGCCGTACAACATCCGCGCCGTGTACGTGTCCATGGGGGTGGTGAAGGGCACCAAGTTCGCCGACGACAACGCCGAGCTGCTCGCTCGGCAGGCGCCGGTCGGTCCGCTCGGCGACCTGCCCGACACGTCGGACATCGCGGAGGCGGTCGCGTTCCTCGCGTCCGACCGAGCACGGTACGTGACCGGCGAGGTGGTCAACATCGCCGGCGGAGCCTACATGCGCAACTGACAGCTTGACTAAATTATTTAACTCATTGTACGGTGGGCGTCGATCCGCTTGACTTCTAGGAGGACGCGATGACGTCCATAACCAGTGGCTTCGTCAGTGCGCTCCGAGCTCGCCGGGCCGAGGATGCTTGCGAGGCCGCCGCACGCCGCCTGTACGACGCCGAGGTCGCGTTGCACATCGCCCAGCAGTCCCGGGTCGACAGCTGGATCGCGGCCGCGTACGACCGGCTCCACGCGGCGATCCTCGAGCACAGCGCCGCCCTCGCGGCTGGCGACCGCCGCGCCGCCTGAGCGCAGAGCAAGCCGACGACCCTTGCCTAGCTGGTCGGGGTCGGCTCCTTGGGCAGGCCGAGCAAGCGTTCGCCGATGATGTTGCGCTGGATCTGGCTGGTGCCGCCGTAGATGCTCTCCGCTCGCGAGATCAGGTAAGCGCGCTGCCAGGCGTCCGGGTGATAGCCCGGTCCCAACGTCGTCGCGTCGTCGGCGAGCACTTCCATCGCCAGCTCGAGCAGGCGCTGGTGCTGGACGGTGGCGAACAGCTTGCTGGTCGTGGCCTGCGGGCCGGGCTCATCGCCGCGCAGCACTTCGCCCAGCGTGCGCAGGTTGGTGGTGTGCATGAGGTGCACGCTGACCCAGGCGTCGACGATGCGCTGCCGCAGCCCGGGCGAGACACCCCGGGAACGCGCCAGCGCGATGAGGGCGTCCGCCTCGCGCTCGAAGCGCATCTGCATCGGCATCAGCAGGGTGCCCCGCTCGACGCTGAGTGCGCCCAGGGCCACCCGCCAGCCGTCGTTCACTCCGCCGACGACCAGGTCGGCCCCGGTGCGTGCTTCGGTGAAGAACACCTCGCAGAACTCGCTGGCCCCGACCAGGTTCCGGATCGGCCGCACGTCGACGCCCGGCTGGTCGACCGGCACCATCAGCAGCGACAAACCCTTGTGTTTCGGGGCGGACGGATCGGTGCGCGCGAGGACGTACAGCCAGTCCGCGTAAGCGCCGAACGTCATCCAGATCTTCTGCCCGTCGATGACCCACTCGTCGCCGTCGAGCCGGGCGGAGGTACGCACCGACGCCAGGTCGGAGCCGGCGTTAGGTTCGCTGAAGCCCTGCCCCCAGAACTCCTCGACCGCGGTGATCCTTGGCAGGAACCGGCGCTTCTGTTCCTCGTTGCCGAATCGCAGCAGCGTCGGCCCGAACAGGTCGAGGCCGTGCGTGCCGACGCGGTACGGCGCCCGTGCCTTCGCGTACTCGTACTCGAAGATGACCTCTTGGGCGAGCGTCGCGCCGCGACCGCCGTACTCCGTCGGCCAGGTCAGCCCGAGCCAGCCGCCGGCCGACAGCTCCTCCTCCCAGCGCCGCCGCACGTCCCACGCCTCGGCGTCGTCGGCGCCGCCCACGCCCAGGTAGTCGGCGAACTCGCCGACCAGGTGCTCTCGCAGCCAGCCCCGCACCTCCTCGGCGAAGGCGCGGTCTTCCGGGGCGAATTCGATCTCCACGCTCAGGCCTCCGAGGTGAACCGTGGCGGGCGTTTGTCGACGAAGCTGGCGACGCCCTCCGCGAAGTCGGGATGCCGCTTGGCGACGGGAACCAGGTCGCGCGCCCGGGACAGCGACTCTCGCAGGGTGTCCTCGGCGTACATCTGGGCCTTGATCATCCGCATCGAATGCGGCGAGACGTTGACCGCGAGGTCGCGCGCGTACTCCGTAGCCCGCGCCAGCGCGTGACCGTCGTCGACCACCCGGTGCACGACGCCCAGCGCCAGCGCCTCGTCCGCGTCGAACACCCGCCCGGAGAGCAGCAGCTCCAGCGCGCGCGCGTGGCCGACCATCCGGCTCAGCAGCCAGGCGGCGGCGTCCTCGGCCGGCAGGCCGCGGCGGCTGAACGCGGTGCTCAGCCGGGCCCGCCGATCGAGGAAGCGCACGTCGCAGCACAGCGCCTGGGTCAACCCGATGCCGGCGCAGTTGCCGTTGATCGCCGCGATGACAGGTTTCGGGATCGTGGTGGCGAAGGTGCGCGGCCGCGGGTCGTGGTCGTAGCGGGCGCCCTGCGCCGCCGCGTCGAGCGCTTGGGGGTCCAGCCCCGGGCAGAACGAGTCGCCGGCACCGGTCACCACGATCGCGCGGATTGCCGGGTCGGTACCGGCTGCGGCCAGCGCGTCGAAGTACGCGTGCTCCATCGTCGCCGTCCACGCGTTACGCCGCTCCGGCCGGTTGAGCGTCACCACCGCCACGCCATCGCCGCCTGGTTCGTAGAGGACGGGTTCCTCGACGATCACGGCAGTCATAGGCCTAGTTGCCGGGCGAGCAGTTCGCGGTGATAGGCCGGCGTGCCGAGCAGCACTTCGCACGTCTTCGCCCGCTTGAAGTACAGGTGGGCTGGATGCTCCCAAGTGAACCCGATACCGCCGAGGATCTGGATGTTCTCGGCGGCGACATGCATGTACGCCTGCGAGCAGTACACCTTGGCCAGGCGGGCCGCCGTCGGGATGTCGTCGTCATCGGCGGCCAGCGCCCACATGCCGTAATAGGCGGCGGACCGGGCGGACTCCGTCTCCGCGAGCATGTCCGCGCACTTGTGCTTGATCGCCTGGAACGAACCGATCGGCCGGCCGAACTGGATGCGCACCTTCGCGTAGTCGACCGCCATGTCCAGCGCGGCCGAGGCGCCGCCCACCTGCTCGGCGCCGAGCAGGATCGCCGCCGTGTCGAGGGCGCGTCCGATTGCCGCCCAGCCGGCGCCGTCCTCGCCCACGAGCCGGGCCGGCGTGCTGTCGAACGTCAGCTCGGCCTGCTTGCGGGTCTGGTCCATCGTCTCGACAGGCGTGGCGGTGAACCCCTGATTCACCGCGAAGATGCTCACCCCCGCCGGCGTACGGGCGGCGACCAACACCAGGCCGGCGACGTGTCCGTCGAGCACGTGCTTCTTCTGCCCGGTGAGCGTCCAGCCGTTGGCGCCGTGCGTGGCGGTCAGTGCGACGTCGTCGGCATCCCAGCCGGAAGCCCGTTCGAGCAGCGCCAGCGTGGCGATGGTCTCGCCGGACGCGATGCCCGGCAGCAGCTGCTTCTTCGCGTCCTCGTCCCCGCTGCGCAGCAGCACCTCGGCGGCCAGCGTGGTGGAGAAGTACGGCGCGCACAGCAGCGCGCGTCCCATCTCCTCGAACACCAGCCCCAGCTCGACGTAGCCGAACCCGGCGCCGCCGTACTCCTCGGGAATGACCAGGCCCTGCAGTCCGAGCTGGTCGCTCATCTGCCGCCAGACGTCGGGGTCGTAGCCCTCCGGAGTGGCCATGAGCCGCCTGACCTCAGGCTCGGGCGAGCGCGCTCCCAGGAACTTGCGGACGATCGAACGCAGCTCGCGCTGCTCGTCGGTGAGCGTGAAATCCATCGCGTTGCTCCTCACCCGGCAGGCCACCATCATACAAATTAGTTGTACGATTCGACAGAAGCTTAGCAGGGGAAGGTTGAGCATGAGCGACCGTTACGAGAGATTCAGTCTCCGCCTGGAACGGCCGGAACCGGGCCTGCTCGAAATCGTCTTCGACGGGCCCAACCTCAACGCGGTCGGCCCGGCTGTGCATCGCGACCTGGCCGACATCTGGCCCGTGATCGACGACGACGAGGACGTTCGCGCGGTCGTCGTGCGCGGCGAGGGCAAGGCGTTCTCGGCCGGCGGCGACTTCGCCATGATCGAGAGCATGGCCGCCGACCCGGCCGTACGGACGCGCGTCATGCGCGAGGCCCGCGACATGGTCTACGGCGTCATCAACTGCTCGAAGCCGGTCGTCTCCGCCATCCACGGACCGGCCGTGGGCGCCGGACTCGTCATCGGCATGCTGGCCGACATCTCGGTCGCCGGGCGGTCGGCCCGCATCGTCGACGGCCACACCCGGCTCGGCGTCGCCGCGGGCGACCACGCCGCGATCTGCTGGCCGTTGCTGTGCGGAATGGCCAAGGCGAAGTACTACCTGCTGACCTGCAAGACACTCACCGGCGAGGAGGCCGAGCGCATCGGACTCGTCTCGCTGTGCGTCGACGACGACCGGGTGTACGAGACGGCGCTGTCGGTGGCGCGCGATCTCGCGGAGTTGCCGGCGTCGGCCATCAGCTGGACCAAGTACAGCCTCAACAACTGGTATCGGCAGGCCGGTCCCATCTTCGACGCGTCCCTCGGGATGGAGTTCTACGGCTTCGGGCTGCCCGAGGTGCACGAGGGTGTCGCCGCCCATCGGCAGAAGCGTGCCCCGAACTTCCGGGCGACCGAGGAGGGCAAGCGTGGCCGGCTCTGACGTGCCGCTGCTGGTGAGCGGCCAGACGTTCGAGCAGATGCGGGTCGGGACGGTATTCCGGACCGCGTCGCGCACCATCACCGAGACCGACTTGGTCACCTTCGTGACCTGGGGCGGCTTCACCGAGCCGCTGTTCTGGGACGCCGAGCACGCCGCCGGCGGTGGCTACACCGGCCGCCTTGTCCCGGGCGCGCTGGTCTACTGCCTCGGCGAGGGCCTCGTGCTGCAGACGAACGTACTGCACGGTACGGGGCTGGCGTTCATGTCGATGGATCTCACGATCAAGCGGCCGGCCTACGTCGGCGACACCCTGCACGTGATCGTCGAGGTCACCGAATCGCGCAAGGCCGGCACCGGCGAGCGGGGCGTCGTCACGACCCGAAACACGATCCGTAATCAGCGCGACGAGGACGTGCTGATCTACACGCCGGTGCGCCTCATCCGCGGCCGCGACTACCAGGAGCCCGCCGTCAGCGGCCGGTGAACGCCGGGGGAGTGCGGGCCCGGAACGCCCGGAGGCCGATCTCGCGATCCACGGTGCCGAACAGGCCGGCCACCGTCTCCCGTTCCAGGTGCACGGCCGCGTCGAGGCTCAGCGAGGCGCCGTCCTCGACGAGCTGCTTGCCCGCCGCGAGTGCCTGCGGCGCACCGGCCGCGAGGGTCGCCGCCAACTCGGAAGCCCGGGCGAGGACGTCCTTGGCGACCTCGTTGACCAGCCCCAGCTGGTGGGCTCGTTCGCCGGAGATCGGCTCGCCGGTGAGGATGAGCTGCTTGGCGACCGCGACGGGCAGCAGTCGGGGGAGCCGTTGCGTGGCACCGGCGCCGGGCAGCAGCCCCAGCTTGATCTCGGGAACGCCGAGGCGGGCGTCCGGCGCCGCGACTCGCAGGTCGCAGGCGAGCGCCAGTTCCAGGCCGCCGCCGTACGCGATGCCGTGGATGGCGGCCACCGATGGCTTGGGAAACCGCGACAGGCGTCCGAAGCACTCGTCGAGCCCGTCGATGAACGCCCGGAAGTCACGGGCCGATTCGCACGCCTCCAG
>JBKOXO010000023.1:0-7759 GCA_046744105.1 Actinomycetota bacterium | reverse complement strand
CTCGAAATGCCGGGTCGGAGAATCAGCTGGAGACTAGGCTTCCGCCCGACGGACGTCAATAGAGTGCCGGGATTTCCGCTGGATTCTTCGCGGAGTGATGGGTACCTCGGTTCGGACCTGTCTCGAAAACTTTCGACGATGTCCCGTACTCAGGCTCACGAGGGGGTACGACAGTAGATCGCAGTCCGTGAGGTAGGGGCCGGCGGCGTTGTTTGACTCGCCGACCTCAGGCGTGTCGAGCAGAGCGCGTGGTAGGCGCAGGCCGCAGTGTCGTGCTGGAGTGGCGACCGGTTGCCTCGAGGTGTCCAAGACCGTTCGCGTCACGGTGCCGGAGGACTCAACGTCACCCTGCCGCCGGCGTCGTGGAACATGGTCACCTTCAGCAGCGCCGGTTAGGGTCAACCTGCCAAGATCACGGGCGAGTGTAATGCGAAGTAATGGGGCTAACCCTTTATGGCGCCGGTGAGCCCGCCGACGATGCGCCGCTGCGCGAACACGAAGAATGCCAGCGCCGGGAGCATCGACAGCGCGGTGAACGCCAGGATGCGGGCGGTGTCCTGCGTGTATTCGGTCTGCAGATTGACCACGCCCAGCGGCAGCGTGTAGTGCTGCTGGTCGTTGAGCACGAGCAACGGCAGGAAGTAGTAGTTCCACGTGGTGACGAATGCGAGGATCGAGACGGTCGCCAGCGCCGGCGCGGAAAGCGGCAGCAGCACCCGCCAGAAGAAGCCGAGCCGGGTCGAGCCGTCCACCACCGCCGCGTCTTCGAGTTCGACGGGAATCGCGTGCATGAACGGCCGCAGGATGATGATCGTGATCGGCAGTTGGAACGCCGCCTCGGCGAGCGCCAGGCCGTACAGGTTCTCCAGCAGGCCGAGGCGCTTCAGCGTCAGGAACAGCGGCAGCGAGGCGACCCCGATGGGGAACAGCAGGCCGATCGCGAACAGGGTGTAGACGACCTCGCGCCCCTTGAAGCTGTACCGGGACAATGCGAACGCCGCCATCGCGCCGAGCGCGACGGCGAGGACGGTGGCGATCGCGGCCACGAGCGCGCTGTTACCGAAGTAGCGCCAGTAGTCGCCCGACGTCAGGATTTGCCGGTAGTTGCTGAACACCCAGTGACGGGGTAGGCCCGCCGGGGATTCGTTGATGTCTGCCGTCGTCCGGAACCCGCCCAGCACGACGTACAGGAGCGGGACGATCGTGATCATGACGATCACCACAGCGGCCGCATACGCCGCCACCGTTCCCCACGGTACGGAGCGCTGCCTCGCTTCCGCGGCGGTCATGCGGCCCTCCCGGTCAGCGCGCCCTGAACGTCGCGCCGCAGCGCGAATCGCTGGTAGAACACCGCGAACACGAAGCAGATCACGAAAAGGATCACGGTGACGGCGCTGCCGTATCCGTACGAGTAGCGCTGGTAGCCGTGCTCGAACATGTACGTCGCCATGGTCGTCGGTGCGTCGGCCGGAGCGTTCTGCGTCAGCACCCAGACCATGTCGAACTGCTGCAATGAACCGATCACGGTAAGGAAGATCCAGATCCGAAGAGTCGGCCCCAGCAGTGGCAACACGACGAGCCGAGTGGACTGCCAAGGCGTCGCGCCGTCGATGGCTGCTGCCTCGCGCAGTTCGCCTGGAATGCCCTGCAGCCCGGCGAGCAGGAGAATGATGCCGAAGCCGATGTACTTCCAGGTCAACACCACGAACACCGTGTAGAACACCAGGTCCTGGCTGCCCAGCCAGTCATGGATGAGGCTCTCCAGCCCGACATTTTTCAGCGCCCGGTTGACCACGCCGTCCGGCTGCAGCATCAGCAGCCAGACCACCGCGGTAATCGCCTCGGCGATCACGTACGGGGCGAACACCACCAGGCGCAGGAACGCCTGACCGCGCATCTTGCGATTGAGCAGCAGGGCCAGCCCGATGCTCAGCGGGCCCTGGATGATCAGCGAGAGCGCCACGATCCGGATGTTGTTCAAGATCGCGTGCCGGAACGTCGGATCGGAGAGCGCGGTGTGGTAGTTACGCAGGCCTACGTAGTTGGTGAGCGGGCCGAAGCCGTGATAGCTGTAGAAGCTGTAGTAGACGGCGACGACGATCGGCGCGAGCACGAAACCGAGGAACAGCAGCAGCGCTGGGCCGAGCAGCACGATCAGTTCGAGCCGGGTGCGCAGGCTGGTTCGCCGGCGCCGGGGCGGCCGTGCCGTGACGGCACGACCGGCCCCGGGGGTCGTCTTCGCAGGAGCGGCAGTAGCCATTCCTGCTATTGCTGCGCGGCGGCCTTGGCGACCGACTTCGGTATGTCCTCCGGCGAGCCCTTACCGGCGAAGAAGTCCGCGATGGCCTTGTTGAGGGCCAGACCGACGTCGGTCGTGAGCGCCTGGTCGAAGTACAGCTGGTTGTACTGGGTGTCCTTGAGGTAGTTCTCTGCCAACTTGAGCGTCGGGTCCGTGATCGCGGAGACCGCGGCGGGATTGGACGGCAGGGTTGCCGTCGTCGTCTGCACGAGCTTGGTCTGCACATCGGTGCTGGAGATGTACTTCAGGAAGTCCGGGCACGCGTCGGTCGCCTTGGTGGTGCACGAGAAGCCGTCACCGCCGCCGAGAGCCGCGCGCTGGTCGCCCTGGCCGCCACTGACCGCCGGGAACGGGAACCAGCTGAGCTTGCTCGCGTAGTTCTTGTCGTGTGTCAGCGGAATCATGGTGGGCAGCTCCCAGTCGCCCTGCAGCTCCATGGCGGCCTTGCCGTTGGCGACCAGACCGGCCGAGCTACCCGCGCCCTGCTGGGCAGACGTGGCCAGGTAGCTCGGCTGGAACGGCTTGGTGTTGAGGAAGGTCTGGAGGTCCTGGCCGGCCTTGACGAAGCACGGATCGTCGAACGCCAGGTTCTTGATGCCGTCCTGGACAGTGTTCTGCGGGCACTCCCGCAGCACGAAGTAGTCGTACCAGAAAGCGTCCGGCCACTGGTCCTTGCTGCCGACAGCGATCGGCGCAATGCCAGCGGACTTGAGCTTGGCGACGTCGGCGTTCAGCTCGTCCATGGTGGTCGGCGGCGTGGTGATGCCGGCTTGCTGGAAGAGGTCCTTGCGGTACCAGAACCCGACTACGTGCAGGTCGTAGGGGATGCCGTACTGCTTGCCGTCGAGCTGCCAGCCCTTCGCGGCGTTGCCGATCTGTTGATTGACCCAGCTCGACACTGCCTGGGTTATGTCCATGACCTTGCCCGACTGCACCTGGGTGATCAGCGCGCCGCCGCCCCATTGGTTGTACAGGCTCGGCGGGTTGCTGCCCTGCAGGGCGAGCGGGACTTTCGCCTTCAATTGCTCATTCTGGATCGGCTGGATCTTGAACGAGACATTCGGATGGGCCGCGTGATAGGCGTCGGCGATCTGTTGCCAGGTCTTACGACCCGGATCCTGGTTGGCGTTGTGCCACCAAGTGAGCGTGACAGGTGCGGCGCCGGCCGAGCTGCTGCCACCACCGCCACCGGTGCCGCCACCGCCACTGGTGCCGCTGCCACCGCCACCGCCCTTACTGCTACTGCTGCACGCCGCGACGAGCGTCGCGGTCGCCACAAGTGCCAGAGCGGCTGTGGTTCGGATCGTGCGCATGTAGGTCATCTCCTCGCCGCCGACTCGGCCCGATAAAGGCCCGCGATTCCGGAGAGTTTGCGCGCGTGCTTCGGGGATGTCAATCGTTGTCGATAACGTTTTACACAGCTATCCTCAGCCGGTGCAGCCGAGTAGCCGAGTCACGATACGCGACGTCGCCGCACGGGCTGGCGTCTCGGTTGCCACAGTCTCCAAAGTCATCAACCAGCGTTACGGCGTCTCCGCGGCGACCTACGCGCGCGTGCAGGCGGTGATCGCGGAGATGGGCTACGAGGCAAGCCTGGTCGCGCAGAGCCTGCGCAATCACCGCACCAACGTGATCGGCATCCTGGTCGCCGACCTCGAGCCGTTCAGCACCGAACTGCTCAAGGGCACCGCCGACGCGATCCGCGGCAGCGGCTTCGAGCTGGTCATCTACTCGGCGGGCGGGCGCGCCGGCGATCACGTGGGCTGGGAGCGACGGTATCTGTCGCGACTGTCCGGCACGCTGGTCGACGGGGCCGTCATCGTGACACCCACTGTCATCGACGTGAATTACGGAGCGCCGATAGTTGCGGTAGACCCGCACACCGGCCCGTCCGACCTACCGACCATCGACTCGGACAACCTGCGTGGTGCGCAGCTTGCCACCGAGCACCTCCTCGAACTCGGCCACCGCCGCATCGCCATGCTCAGCGGCCGCCCCGACCTCCAGTCGGCGCAGCTACGTGAGCAGGGCTTCCGCCGCGCGATGGACGCGCTGGTGGACGAGGAGCTCATACAGCCCGGCGCATACGATGCGGCCGTGTCCGCCGAATCGGCGCGGCGGCTGCTCGACTCGCCGAACCCGCCGACCGCGATCTTCGCGGCGAACGACGTCTCCGCGATCTCCACCGTGGAGGTCGCGGCCGAGCTGGGCCTGCGCGTGCCGGACGACCTTTCCGTCGTGGGGTTCGACAACATCCCTGAGTCTGCGCTGTGCGCGCCGCCGCTGACCACCGTGGAGCAACCGATCCGGACGATGGGCCATCGGGCGATCGAGTTGCTGATCAGCCTGATCCGGGGCGAGCCGGCGGAGGTCACGCACATCACGCTGCCGACGAATCTCGTGGCCCGCCGATCGACGCGAGCGCCGGCGTGACGGCCGAGCCGGTCGAGGTGTGGCGCGATCCTTCCGCGCCCGTTACCGAGCGGGTACACGACCTCATTGCCCGCATGACCCTGCCGGAAAAGGCAGCCCAGCTGTACAGCGCGTGGCTGGGCATGGAGTCCACAGGCCGCGAAGTGGCCCCGATGCTGTCGGAGTTCGTGACGCCGCGTGAGGACTACGAGGCGCTGCTGCCGCACGGCCTCGGCCAGCTCACCCGCGTCTTCGGCAGCGCGCCGATCGACCCCGCTGTCGGCGCACGCGACCTGGCGCGCACGCAACGGCAGATCATGGCAGCCGGGCGGTTCGGCATCCCGGCGCTGGCGCACGAGGAGTGCCTGACCGGGCTCGGCGTCTGGCACGCCACGGTGTACCCGTCGCCGCTGTGCTGGGGAGCGTCCTTCGACCCCGCGCTCGTCGAGCAGATGGCCGCCCGCATCGGCAGCGACATGCGCCGGCTCGGCGTGCACCAGGGCCTTGCTCCGGTGCTCGACGTGGTGCGTGACCTGCGTTGGGGCCGTGTCGAGGAGACGATCGGCGAGGATCCGTTCCTCGTCGGGGCCATCGGCGCCGCCTACGTCCGCGGCCTCGAGTCCGCGGGCGTAGTCGCGACGCTCAAGCACTTCGTCGGTTACTCGGCCTCCCGGGCCGGCCGCAACCTCGCGCCGGTGCCGGTCGGGCATCGCGAGGTGGCCGACGTGCTGCTGCCACCGTTCGAGATGGCTCTGCACGCTGGTGCCCGGTCGGTGATGAACTCCTACTGCGATCTGGACGGGCTGCCCGTGGCCGCCGACGCGTCGCTGCTCACCGACTGGCTGCGCGGGCGGGCAGGGTTCACCGGCACCCTCGTCTCGGACTACTTCGCCGTCGCCTTCCTGGAGACGCTGCACGGGGTGGCGGTGTCGCGCGGAGACGCCGCGGGCCAGGCGCTGGCGGCGGGCATCGACGTGGAGTTGCCAGCCGTGAACTGCTACGGCTCACCGCTGGTCGAGGCCGTGTCCTCGGGAACCGTTGCCGAGGCGCTGATCGACCGAGCGGTGGAACGCGTCCTCACGCAAAAGTTCGAACTCGGCCTGCTCGACCCAGGCTGGGCACCTGAGCCGGCCGACGGCCCCATCGATCTGGACGACGTCGAGTCGCGGGCGCTGGCCCGTCGGCTGGCGCAGCGCTCCATCGTGCTGCTCTCCAACGACGGCACCCTGCCACTGCGCGGACGTCCCCGGCTGGCCGTCGTAGGCCCGCGAGCCGCCGACGCCACGGCGCTGTTCGGCTGTTATTCGTTCCCGGTACACGTCGGCGCGAGTTACCCCGAGCTGCCGCTGGGCATCGACGCACCCACCGTGCTGGATGCACTGCGCGATACGTACGACGTGACGTACGAGCAAGGCTGCCCCGTGCTCGGCGGCACTTCGGAAGGGATCGCCGCAGCGACGAGCGTGGCCCGGGATGCCGATGTGTGCGTCGTCGTGCTGGGCGACCGGTCAGGGCTCTTCGGAGCGGGAACGTCCGGCGAGGGTTGTGACGTGGCCGACCTGCGGCTGCCGGGCCGGCAGGAGGAGCTGCTCGAGGCGCTCCTAGCCACCGGTACGCCCGTCGTCCTGGTGCTGCTCGTCGGGCGGCCGTACGAGCTGTCCCGGCAGGTATCCCGGCTGGCCGCCGTCCTCTGCGGCTTCTTCCCGGGCGAGGAGGGCGGATGCGCTCTGGCCGACGTGCTCGCCGGGCGAGTGAACCCCTCGGGACGGCTGCCGGTGAGCTTCCCCGCCGCGGGCGCCAGCCAGCCGAGCACGTACCTGGCCGCACCCGCCGCGGCACGTTCGGACGGCAGCACGATCGACCCGACACCGCTGTTCGCGTTCGGCCACGGACTGTCGTACGCCCCCGTCACCTGGGGCTCGGTGTCGGCGACGCCCGGACCGTGGCCGACCGACGGCACCTGCACGGTGACGGTGGAGCTGCGCAACGACGCCGACGTGCCCTCGTCGGAGGTCGTCCAGGTCTACCTGCACGACCCGGTCGCCGAAGTCGCCCGGCCGGTGCAGCAGCTGATCGGCGTTGCGCGAGTGGACCTGGACCCGGGGCAGGCCACCACGGTGACGTTCGACCTTTCTGCCGACCTGGCGTCCTACACGGGGCGGGACGGCCGGCGGATCGTCGAGCCGGGCGACGTCGAACTGTGGGTGGGCGCGTCGAGCACCGACATCCGGGCCACGCTGGCGTGCCCCCTGGTCGGGCCGCGGCGCGAGGTCGGCTTCGACCGGGTACTGGAACCGCAGATCAGTACACGCTGAGCGGATCGGCCACCACGCGTGAGACCACCGAGCCGGCCGCGCCCCGGACTGCGGCGTACGGTCCGAGCTCGGAGACGTGGACGTGCACCGGCGCCAGCTCGCGGCTGACGACCCGGCGCTCCAGTTCCGCCTGCAGCGGAGCGGTGAGCCACTGAGCCAGCCGGGCGTGTACGCCGCCGAGCACGACGTCCCGCACGTCGAGCAGGTTCACGGTGGCAGCCAGGGCGATGCCCAGTGCCCGCCCTGCTCGCTCCAGGGCGGCCCGCGGCGCCGGCTCGACGGCATGCACGACCAGCTCGTCGACGTCATGGACGCGAGCCGTGTCGAGCAGGGCGTCCAGGCCCGCGAACTGCTCTAGGCATCCGGCGCCGCCGCAGCTGCACGGCGGTCCGTCCGGATCGACGACGATGTGCCCCAGCTCGCCGGCGAAACCGCCCACCCCGGTGTAGAGCCGGCCATCGCGCACCACGCCGCCGCCGACTCCCACCTCGCCGGACACGTGGACGAAGTCCCGCAGCCCGGTGGCCGCGGCCTCGGCCAGGGCGGCCAAGTTCGCCTCGTTGCCCGCCTCGACGTCAGTTCCGAGCAGTACGCGCAGCGTCTCGGCGGGCGTGTCGCCGTTCCAGGCCGGCAGGTTCGGCGCCCGGCGCAGCACGCCCGCGTGATCGACCAGCCCGGGCAGGGCCAGCACCGTTCCGGCGATGCGGGCGTCGGCGTCGGCGCGGGCCTGCTC
>JBKOXO010000171.1:0-7361 GCA_046744105.1 Actinomycetota bacterium | reverse complement strand
AGTCGTGACCTTGGAGTTGGGGTCGATATGAGACCCGAAGTCCAAGATCATCAGCAGCTTATGCTGCCGCATGTCTGTTCCGACTCGCCGGCCGAATACATGTCGCCGGTGTCGATGAAGTTGATCCCGGCATCCAGCGCGGTGCGGATGATGCGGGAGCGGTCGTCGTGGTCGGGGTTGCCGACTGCGCCGAACATCATGGCGCCCAGGCAGTGGACGCTGACCTCGGTGCCGGTGCCGCCGAGAGTTCGATAGCGCATGGTCGGAAGCGTAGGAGTGGGAGTGTGCTCCAGCGTAACGTCGATCAGGGATGGAGTCGCTCACCGTTATGCAGCATAGCTACATACTTCCCGATGAGCCGCGCCCGGGTCTCCGGACGCCGCGCGGCTTGGACGCGGTACAGGATCGCGTAACGGTTGCGGCTGTCCAGGGTGGCGAAGAACGCGTGTGCAGCGGGATCGGCGTCGAGTGCGGCCGAAAGGTCCGGCGGCACGGTCGCCGTGCTGGGGCTGTCGTACGCCGCCTCCCAACGGCCGTCCCGCTCGGCACGCTCGACCTCCGCCAACCCCGCCGGCCGCATCCGGCCGGCGGCGATCAGCGCCGTCGCCCTTTGCCGGTTGATCTTCGACCATCGGCTGCGCGGCCCGCGCGGGGTGAACTTCTGCAGCCATGTTGTGTCGCCGAGTGAGCGCTTCTGCCCGTCGATCCAGCCGAAGCACAGCGCCACGTCGAGCGCGTCGGCATAGCTGACGGTCGCTACGCCACGCCCGGCCTTGCCGATTTCGAGCCATATCCCGGGCGAGGCGGCGTGGAAATCGGCAAGCCACGCCTCCCACGCCGTGGCTGTGCCGAAGCGCATCCGGGGTAGCTCAGGCACCGGGCGCCTTCTCCCGGAGGGCGGCCCTCATTGCCGCGACGGGCGCCGGCCGGCCGGTCATGAGCTCGACCTGCAACGCCGCCTGGTGCAGCAGCATCAGCGCGCCGCCGACCACCGTCCCGCCTCCGGCGGCCACCGCGGCGGCCAGCGGTGTCGGCCACGGCGCATACACCACGTCGAGCACCGCGCATTCGGCGGACCACTCGCCGGCGGCAAGCGGATCGGCGGCCCCGGGCGGCAGCGTCGAGATGACCAGCTCGCCGGGTGGGTCGCCGAGCGGTCCCAGCTCGACGTCGATGCCCGCCCGCTGCGCCGCGGCCCGGACGCCGGCGGTGCGTGTCACGTCCCGCACCTGCACCGTGCATCGCGTCAGCCCGAGTTCGGCGAGTGCCACCACCGCTGCCTGCGCGGTGCCCCCCGCCCCCAAAACGGTGGCCGTTGCCGGCCGCACACCGCACTCGCGAAGCGCCGCGATAATGCCGGCCACATCGGTGTTGTCGGCCGACCATCCGCCGTCCGGGCGGCGCAGCAAGGTGTTGGCGGCGCCCACCACGGTAGCCCGTGGACCTACCGCCGACGCCACGGACAGCGCCTCATGCTTGAGCGGCATCGTGCAGGCGAACCCGACCCACTCCGACCCGCATGACGCCAGGAACGCGGCCAGCTCGCCGGTCCCGACCTCGACCGCCGTGAACGTCCAGGAAAGCCCGAGCGCTCGGTAAGCGGCGCCGTGCAGGACCGGCGAGAGCGAGTGCGCGATGGGCCGGCCGAGCACTGCCGCGTGGCACGCTATGAGCAGCCCCAATGGTTTCGGCGGCACCGCTCTACCGCAGTCTGGAAGTCATCGGGGCTGGCGGTGAAGTACAGGTGCCCCTGTGCGTCGCCGTTGACGTAGTACAGCCACGGACCGGCCGCCGGCTTTACGGCCGCCGTCATCGCAGAGCGTCCCGGATTGCCGATCGGCGTCGGCGGCAGGCCTTTGTCGACGCGTGTGTTGTACGGCGAGGGCTTGTTGAAGTCGATCTTGGACGGATCCTCGCCGGCCAGCCTCGCGCCGTACACGCTGGTCGCGTCGATGCCGAGTGGCATGTGGTGCGCGAGCCGGTTGTAGATCACCCGGGCGACCTTGGCGCGATCCGTGTCGAACCTCGCCTCGGCCTCGACCATCGAGGCGACGATCAGCGCCTGGTACGGAGTCAGGCCCATCTTGTGCGCGGCGTCGGCAAAGCCCATGTCACGGTCGACGCCGGTGAACTCGCTGGTCAGCTCCTGGAGCGCGTCGGCGGGCGTGGTGCCCGGGTCGAAGCTGTAGGTGTCGGGGAACAGGAAGCCCTCGGCGGCCTTCGGCGGCTTCGACCCGACGGTGTAGCCCTCCGGCAGTCCGAGACCGGCGACGTTCGCCGCGGCCGCCTGCATCTTGGTGACCGGAACGTTGAGGACCTTGGCGAGCCGGACGAGGATGTCCTGCTCGACGAGGCCCTCTGGAATCGTCACGTCGGTGGACACTCGCGCCGACGGCTCCAGGAGGAGGGCGAGCGCTTGCTTAGCGGCCATGTGCTTGCGTAACCGGTAGAACCCGGGCTGGATGGAGCGCGAGTTGCTGTCCGCGTCCGCCGCGTCGGTGAACGCCCGCTTGCTGGCCACCACCCCGTGGTCGACAAGCGTGGCCGCGATGTCGGCCGAGGTGTCGCTCGGGTTCACCTCGACGAGTACCTGGCCGGTGCCCGGCCCGGACCAGTCCTTGGCGGCGAGCTGCCGCTCGATGGCCGGGCGGGCGACGAACCAGCCGAGCACCGCTACGAGCGCGATGATGACAATGGCCGCCACGGTGGCGGGCCAGCGCCGTCGCTGCCGCTCTGGCCGCCTGGCGCGCCGGGAGCCCCCCCGCCGTGGTCTGTTGGGTCCGTAGTGCGTGACCGGCTCGTCGTCGTAGTCGTTGCCGAAGAGCAGGCCGTGCGGGTCGGAGGCCTCGGTCGAGTCCGAGGGCTCGAATCTCACGGGCGCACTCCATCTTGGTCGTCTGTGCGGGGTCCCCCGCGAAACCGTGGAGCGTTCTTTGCGGAGCGATTTCGTGGGGTGCTCATGCAGGGTCGTCCGACTGTGCCTGGTGGGCGTCCAGCCAGTGCTGCAGAATCTCGACCGCCGCCGCCTGGTCGACCACCGCCCGCCTGGCCCTCCCGCGAACACCGCGCGCGGCGAGCCTACGCTCTGCGGCTACCGTGGTCAGCCGCTCGTCGACCAGTTCGACTGGTATGGGGGAAATGACCCGTGCCAACTGGTCCGCATACTCGCGGGCCAACACCGCCGAGGCGCCCTCGCGGCCGGCCAGCGTCACCGGCAGGCCGACCACGACCCCCACGGCTGCGTGCTCGCCGACCAGCCGGGCCAGCTGGTGGACACTGCCGGCGCGCGGCAGCGTCGCCACGGGGCTCGCGAGCACGCCGCCCGGGTCGCTGCGGGCGACGCCGACGCGTACCGTGCCGACGTCCACGCCGAGCCATACCCCGGTCATCGCGCTCACCACGCTCACGTAGCGCCACGCTCCGCGACGTACCTGCGGACGGTGGCGAATGCGTCGGGCAGCTTCCCGGCGTCCCCTCCGGCGCCCTGAGCGAGGTCGGCCTTGCCGCCACCCCGGGCACCCAGCACCGGGGCGAACCCGCGAACCACGTCGTTCGCCGACAGCCCGGCGGACTGGCCGGCGTCGTTGACGGCGGCCACGAAACTGACGCCCTTCTCCCCGGGCGCAGCGAGCACCACGACGGCCGCCTCGGAGTGCGGCAGCCGGCCCCGCACGTCCAGCGCCAGGGAACGCAGCTCTCCACCGCCGACGCCGGCTGGCGCCTCGGCGGTCACGAGGCGCGTCGCCCCGACGATCTCGGCGCCCTCGGCGAGGGTTCCGGCGCTGCCCAACACCGCGGCCGCCCGCAGACGGTCCAGCTCCTTCTCCGCGCTGCGCAGCCGGTCCAGCGTCGCGGCGATGCGCTCGGGCAGCTGCTCCGGTGGCGCCTTGAGGTCGCCGGCCAACTGCTGCACGAGGACGTGTTCACGGGCCAGGTAGCGGAACGCGTCCAGGCCGACCAGCGCCTCGACGCGCCGCACGCCGGACCCGATCGATGCCTCTGACAGCAGCTTCACCATCCCGATCACCGAGCTGCGTGCGACGTGCGTGCCACCGCACAGTTCCCGGGAGTAGTCGCCGATCTCGACGATGCGCACGCGCTCGCCGTACTTCTCGCCGAACATGGCGATCGCGCCCAGCCGCTTAGCCTCCTCCTGGTTGGTGACGAACGCGCGCACCTCGAGATCGTGCAGCAGCACGTCGTTGATCTCGTCCTCGACGTCGCCCAGCACGCTCGGTGGCACCGCCGCCGGGTTGTGGAAGTCGAAGCGCAGCCGCCCGGGCGCGTTCAGCGAGCCGGCCTGCGCGGCCTGGTCGCCCAGCGTACGGCGCAGCGCGGCGTGCAGCAGGTGCGTCGCGGAGTGGCTGCGTGACACCGAGGCTCGGCGTCCCACGTCGACGAGCGCAAAGGCGGGGTCGCCGGGACGAACCTCCCCACGCAGCACCTTGATCTTGTGCGCAATCACTCCGGGCACCGGCGACTGCACGTCGACAACCTCGAGCTCGGCATCGTGCCCGGCGGCGTTGATCGTGATGTGGCCGAAGTCGGGTTGCTGGCCGCCGCCTTCCGCATAGAACGGCGTGGCATCCAGGACGAGCTCGACCTCGTCACCCTCACCGGCCGCCTCGAGCACGCCGTCCGGGCCGACGAGCGCGGTGACCTTCGACTCGCGGGCGACCTCCTGGTAGCCGGTGAACGCGCTGCCGCCCTGCTCCAGTACGGCACGCCACACCGACGTGTCGACGAACCCGGTCTTCTTGGCCTGGGCGTCTGCCTTCGCACGCTGCTGCTGCTCGCGCATCAGTCGGCGGAATCCGTCCTCGTCCACGCGCAGCCCCTGGTCGGCGGCCATCTCAAGGGTGAGCTCGATCGGGAAGCCGTGCGTGTCGTGCAGCTGGAACGCCGTCTCGCCGGACAGTTGCGAACCGCCCGCGCGGCGGACCGCCGCCGCCTGCATGTCGAAGATCGCGGTGCCGGCCCGCAGGGTGTGCCGGAACGCCTCCTCCTCTGCGTATGCGTAGGTCGAGATGCGCCCGAAGTCGGTGGCCACCTCCGGGTAGGACGGGGCCATACAGTCCCGCGCGACCGGCAGCAGCTCGGGCAGCGCCGGGTCCTCGTAGCCGAGCAGGCGCATCGCGCGGATGGCCCGGCGCAGGATGCGCCGCAGCACGTAGCCGCGTCCCTCGTTCGAGGGCACCACGCCGTCGCTGATCAGCATCAGGCCCGACCGCACGTGGTCGGCGATCACCCGCAGCCGTACGTCGTCCGGGTGTGACTGGCTGGCCGCGTGCCCGGACTTGGCACCGTACGTCCTGCCGGTCAGGTCGGCGGCCCGGTCGAGGATGGGCTTGGTCTCGTCGATCTCGTACAGATTGTCGACGCCCTGCAGGATCGCGGCGATGCGCTCCAGGCCCATGCCGGTGTCGATGTTCTTGCGCGGCAGGTCGGCGACGATCTCGTAGTGGCCCTTATGAGGACCGGTCGACCTGCCGCGCTCGTACTGCATGAAGACGAGGTTCCAGTACTCCATGTAGCGGTCCTCGTCGACGGCGGGGCCGCCCTCCGGGCCGTGCTCGGGGCCGCGGTCGTAGAACAGCTCGCTGCACGTCCCCGCCGGACCCGGGATCCCCATGTCCCAGGTGTTGTCCTCCTTGCCCCGGCGCACGATGCGCTCGTGCGGGACGCCGATCACCCGGTGCCAGATGTCGACCGCCTCGTCGTCATCGAGGTAGACGGTCGGCCAGATGCGGTCACCGTCCAGGCCGAAACCGCCCTCGGATCGAGGCTTCGTGGACAGCTCCCAGGCGAGCTGGATGGCGCCTTCCTTGAAGTAGTCGCCGAAGCTGAAGTTGCCGTTCATCTGGAAGAACGTGGCGTGCCGGGTGGTCTTGCCGACCTCGTCGATGTCCGGCGTACGGAGGCACTTCTGAACGCTCGCGGCCCGCTTGAACGGCGGGATCTGCTGCCCGGTGAAATACGGTACGAACTGCGCCATGCCCGCGACGACGAACAGCAGATTCGGGTCGTCGAACGGCAGCGGCAGGCTGGGGACGACGGTGTGCCCGTTCGCTTCGAAGTGGGCGAGGAACCGTCGCTTGATCTCCGCGGTCTTCATGACGTGGACGGGACGCGTCCCAGGCGACCGTCGAGACCGGTGCCCTCGCGCAGCTCGGCTTCACGCTCGTGCATCGCGTCACGCACCTCGGTGCTGAATTCGCGCAGCGATTCCGACAGGTCGGCGAGCCCGCCGCCGAAGCTCTGCGCGATGCCCCGGGGGGTCAGCTTCTGGGCAGCGGCCGACAGCTTGCGCACCATCAGCGCGCCGATCGTAACGCCCATCGCCAGCCAGAACAGTCGCCTGGTCACCGAACTCACCCCTTGGCCGCGCGCCGGTCCGCGCGGCGCTTGCTCTTTGCCTCGCGCAGCAACTGTGCGTCGCGCCGGTCCTGGACCGTCTTGCGCACGCCGTAGCTGAACGCGGCGACCTTGATCAGCGGACTACCCAGCGTGCTGGATACGACCGACGTCAACGCGGACACATTCGTCGTCATGGAGTCGACGTTCTTGGCGATGCCGCCGACATGGTCGAGCTGCGAGTTGACCTGCGTCATCGTGTCCTGCGCCTGGATGAGCAACGGTGTCGCGCCGTCGTGCGCCTTGCGGATCGCCAATGTCGCCTCGTCCAGCGTGCGACCCAGCTTGAGCAACGGGTACGCCAGCAGCAAGACGAGCAGCACGAAGGCTCCTGCCGCGATCAGCGCGGCGATCGTCCCACCAGACACGCTGTGGTCCTCCTCGACCGAGTGGTACGCCGTGCGACCCTACCGGGTCAGTCCTGCTGGCTCGCGGCAGTTCCGCGGATCGCCGCCCGCAGCCGGGGCAGCCGTTCGGCCAGGGCACGCTCGGCGCCGTGACCGCCCGGGTGGTAGTAGTCGCGGCCGACCAGCTCGTCCGGCGGGTACTGCTGGCAGGCGATGCCCTCAGCCGTGTCCGGCGGGTAGACGTAGTCGCGGGCGTGTCCCAGCCGGGCGGAACCGGCGTAGTGGCCGTCACGCAGGTGCGGCGGGACCGCGCCGGCGTGGCCGGCCCGCACGTCCGCCTGAGCCTCGTCGATCGCGCGCACCACGGCGTTGGACTTCGGGGCGGTCGCTAGGTGGATGGCGGCCTGCGCGAGATTGATACGCGCCTCGGGCAACCCGATGAGCTGCACCGCCTGCGCAGCCGCGGTAGCTGCGAGCAACGCGGTCGGGTCGGCCATGCCGATGTCCTCGCTGGCGTGGATCACGAGCCGGCGCGCGATGAACCGCGGATCCTCGCCGGCCTCGATCATCCGAGCCAGGTAGTGCAGCGCGGCGTCGACG
>JBKOXO010000203.1:0-15599 GCA_046744105.1 Actinomycetota bacterium | reverse complement strand
TGTGATCGCCGTACCAATACATCACGGTGATCTCCTCCTCGACCGCTGCGGCCGCTTGCCGCTGCCCTCGATGCTCGGCGCCCAAGATGGAGCTGCCGTGCCGGAACTGTGAAGGTTCGCTGAAGCCCCGCGCCGACGGATTGGCCTTCGGGACTTTCGCCCTGGTCACGCACCGACCGATGACCTATACCCCTGTAGGGTATAGTGGCCTGTTTGGCACGGTGCTGGCGCTGGGCGGGCTGGGCGGGTTCTTCTTCGGTCCCCGGCGCGCCCGGGCCCGCGCGCCTGGAGGGGTGCAGCGGGTCGAGGTTACCGTCCGCGGCGGGTACAGCCCGGACCTGATCCGCGTCCGGCAGGGCGTCCCGAGTGGAGCTGATCTTAGACCGGCGCGGGCGAAGTCGAGGACGGCTGCCGGGATGTCGTCGCCGACCACCGAGTGGTAGCTGCCGCCGAGGGATTCGATAAGGACGCGCTGCCGGTCGAGTTCGGCGATGCTGGACCCGGCGAGGCCGTCGCTTCGCGCCACGTGTACGGCGAGCAGTTCGCCGCCGCCAACGCGCGCGGCGATGCGGGCGGCCCGGCGAATCAGTGCCTTCGCCGCGGGACGAGTTCGAGCCCGGCCAGCTTCTCCTCGGTGCGGGCCCGGCCGTGGGTCTCGACGTATGCGACGACGACGTCGGTGCCACGAGCAGCTCGGCGCTGCCCTTCGTCGAGCATCGCGTACGTCTTGCCCACGCCGGGCGCGGCACCGAGGTAGACGCGAAGCTGGCCGCGCTCGGTCATTCGGTTATCCCTCGTGGTAGGGGTAGGTCTTGTCGAGGGCGATGTTGAGTTGCAGGACGTTGACGCGGGGTTCGCCGAGGAAGCCGAGGTCGCGTCCCTTCTTGTACTTGTCGACCAGGGTGGCGACTTGCGCCGCGCTGACGCCGCGCGCCTTCGCCACGCGCGCCTCTTGCAGCCGCGCATACGCCGGGCTGATCTCCGGGTCGAGCCCGGAGCCGGAGGCGGTGACCGCGTCGGCTGGCACGACAGGGCGAGCCGGGGCGTTGCCGCGGATCGGCACAACCTGTCCTTTGGTGTAGTCCTCGCCGAACTTGGCGAGCTCGACCGGGACACCCTGGTAGCTGGCCAGGAAGGGTTTGGCTGCGGCGGTCTGGTTGAGGCTGACCACGCGGGTGATGTGGCCGTGGTAGCCGGGCCCGGACCAGAACACGCCCAGCACCGCGCCGACGCCGTCGGGCGTGCAGAACGGCCGTGAGCCGTCGACGCCCTCAAGCTTGCCGATCGCGAGGCTTCGTGAGCAGACCTGGGTGAGCAGGCTCTGCGTGCCGGTGTCGCCCTTGACCGACGGGTCGGGAAGGGTGTCCACGATGGACTCCGGGCCGAGGTTGCTCGCGCTCGACGCAGTCGGGTCGTAGCCGTCGCCGGCCGCGGACGGGCGCGGCTGGAAGTACTGCACCAGCGGGTTGCCGTTCTTGTCGACGAAACTCTGGCCGAGCAGTTTGGATCCGACGACCTTGCCGTCGAGTTTGATCTGTGAGCCGTTGGCGCGGCTTTGCAGCCCGGGGATTTGCGCGACGAGCGTGATGAACAGCGGGTAGCCGATCCCGAGCAGGACGGTGAAGATGATCAGCATGCGCAGGGCGGCGACGTGTTGGCGCAGGGCACCGGTGAAGGATCGCATTAGCGCACTCCGGGGATGAACTGGATGAGCAGGTCGATGAGCTTGATGCCCAGGAACGGCATGATCAGCCCACCGACGCCGTAGAGGTAGAGGTTGCGGCGCAGCATCGCGCTGGCGCTGGAGGGTCGGTACCGCACGCCCCGCAGCGCGAGAGGGATCAACGCGATGATGATCAACGCGTTGAAGATCACCGCGGACAGGATGGCCGACTGCGGTGAGTGCAGCCGCATGATGTTCAGCTTGTCCAGCCCCGGGTATACCGCCGCGAACATGGCCGGGATGATCGCGAAGTACTTCGCCACATCGTTGGCGATGGAGAACGTGGTCAACGCACCACGCGTGATCAGCAGTTGTTTGCCGATCTCGACGATCTCGATCAGCTTCGTCGGGTCGGAGTCGAGGTCGACCATGTTGCCGGCCTCTTTCGCCGCCGACGTGCCGGTGTTCATCGCCACGCCGACGTCGGCCTGAGCCAGCGCCGGGGCGTCGTTGGTGCCGTCGCCGGTCATCGCGACCAGCCGGCCGCCTTCCTGTTCCCGCTTGATGAGGGCCATCTTGTCCTCGGGCTTGGCCTCGGCGAGGAAGTCGTCGACGCCGGCCTCGTCCGCGATGGCCTGTGCGGTGAGGGGATTGTCACCGGTGATCATCACCGTACGAATGCCCATCCGGCGCAGCTCGTCGAACCGCTCGGACATGCCCTCTTTGACGATGTCCTTGAGGTGGATGACCCCTAGGGCGCGAGCGGGTGTGCCGGCTCGGCGCTCGGCGACCACGAGTGGCGTGCCGCCGGATGCGCTGATCGCGTCGACGACGGGCCCGACCTGCTCGGTCGGGCTCCCGCCATTGTCACGTACCCACTTCATCACGGCGGTCGCGGCCCCTTTTCTGATCTGCCGCAGCCCGCCGTCCTCGGCGAGGTCCACCCCGCTCATCCGGGTCTGGGCGGTGAACTGAACCCAGGTGGCATGGGTCAGCTCACCGGTGGCCCGCTCGCGCAACCCGTACGCGGCCTTGGCAAGCACCACGACCGAACGGCCCTCAGGGGTCTCGTCGGCCAGCGAGGACAGCTGCGCGGCGTCGGCGAGCTGGTCGACCGCGGTACCGTCGACCGGGACGAGTTCGCTGGCTTGCCGGTTCCCGAGCGTGATGGTGCCGGTCTTGTCGAGCAGCAGCGTGTTCACGTCGCCGGCGGCCTCGACCGCACGGCCGGACATCGCCAGCACATTGCGCTGCACCAACCGGTCCATGCCGGCGATGCCGATCGCCGACAGCAGCGCGCCGATCGTCGTCGGGATCAGGCACACCAGCAGCGAGACGATGACGATCCCCGTGATCCCGTTCGTGTCCAGCGCCGCCGTGTTCGGGATGCCGGGCTGGTTGGCTTTGGCGAAGATGGCCAGTGGCTGCAGGGTGACGGTGGCGAGCAGGAAGATGATCGTCAGCGACGCCAGCAGAATGTTCAACGCGATCTCGTTCGGCGTCTTCTGCCGGCTCGCCCCCTCGACGAGCGCGATCATCCGGTCGATGAAACTCTCCCCCGGCTTCTGCGTGATCTGCACGACGATCCGGTCGGACAGCACACGGGTGCCGCCGGTGACCGAGCTGCGATCGCCTCCGGACTCGCGGATCACCGGCGCGGACTCGCCGGTGATCGCGCTTTCGTCCACGCTGGCGATGCCGTCGATGACATCGCCGTCGCCGGGGATCATCTGGCCCGCCTCGACAACCACCACGTCACCCTGCCGCAACTGCGGCGCCGGAACCGGCTCGGTCGCGCCCATGTAGTCGTGTTCGTCGACCAGCCGACGCGCGATCGTGTCGGTCTTCGCCCGCCGCAGCGCGTCAGCTTGCGCCTTGCCGCGTCCCTCGGCCACCGCCTCGGCCAGGTTCGCGAACAGCACGGTCAGCCACAGCCACACGACGATCAGCCAGGCGAACACGCTCGGGTCGGCGATCGCGATCACGGTGGTGAACACCGCGCCGATCTCGACGATGAACATGACCGGGTTCTTGTAGAGCGTGAGCGGGTTGAGTTTGCGCAGCGCGTCCGGTGTGGACTGCCACAGCATCTTCGGATCGAGCAGGCCTGCCTGCACCCGGTGCGGGCTCACCGGCCGCGATGGGCGACCGGTCGGAGTTTGCAGCATGGTCGTCATCAGTGCAGACCCTCCGCAAGAGGACCGAGCGCGAGAGCCGGGAAGTAGGTCAGCGCGACCACGATGATCGTGACGCCGGTGAGCATGCCGACGAACAGCGCCCGGTGCGTCGGCAGTGTGCCCTCAGTGACCGGCGTGGGTGCCTGCTGCGACAGCGACCCGGCCAGGCCGAGCACGAAGATGATCGGTAGGAAGCGACCGAACAGCATCGCCAGCCCGAGCGCGGTGTTGTACCAGACCGTATTCACCGAGATACCCGCGAAGGCACTGCCGTTGTTGTTGGCCGCCGAGGTAAACGCGTAGAGCACCTCGGAGAACCCGTGCGGGCCGGTATTGAGCATCCCGGCACGCTGCCCCGGCATCGCCATCGCGATGGCAGTGCCGGTCAACACGATGGCCGGCGTGGTCAGCAGATACAGCGAGGCGAACTTCAACTCCCTCCCGCCGAGCTTCTTACCCAAGTACTCGGGTGTTCGCCCGACCATCAACCCGGCCACGAACACGGTGATAACGGCCAGGATCAACATGCCGTACAACCCAGAACCGGTACCGCCCGGTGCGACCTCGCCGAGCATTATGTTCAGCAGCGTCATCATGCCGCCGAGGCTCGTATAGGAGTCGTGGAAGCTGTCCACTGCTCCGGTCGAGGTCAGGGTCGTGCCGGAGGCGAACGTCGCCGAATCAGGCACACCGAACCGTGTCTCCGTCCCCTCCGTCGATGCACCCACCGAGGTCGGCACCGTGCCGTGGTGCGCGGTCTGGAAGCCGATGTTCAGCCCGAGGCTCAGGATCGCCAGCAGTGCCATCACCGCGACGATCGCGTAACCCTGCCGCTTGTCTCCGACGATCTTGCCGAACGTGCGCGGCAGCGAGAACGAGATGCACAGCAGCAGGAAGATCTCCAGCCAGTTGGTCCACACCGTGGCGTTCTCGAACGGGAACGACGAATTCGCGTTGAAGAAACCGCCGCCGTTGGTGCCGAGCTCCTTGATGGCCTCCTGGCTCGCGACCGGTCCACCGGGCAGTGTCTGCGTGCCGCCGGAGATTGTGGAGACGGTCTGGTAGTGGTGGAAGTTCTCGATCATCCCGGCGCCGACGAAGACGATCGCGAACACAATGCTGATCGGCAGCAGGATGCGCAGGCAGATGCGGGTCAGGTCCACCCAGAAATTGCCGAGCCGATCGGTCTTGTGCCGCGCGAACCCGCGCACCAGCGCGATCGCCACCGCGATGCCCACCGCGGCCGAGACGAAGTTCTGTACGGCCAGGCCCGCCATCTGCGCGACATAGCCCAGTGCGCTCTCCCCCGAATACGACTGCCAGTTCGTGTTGGTGACGAAGCTCGCCGCCGTGTTGAACGACTGGCTGCGGCTCATCTGCGGGACGTCATACGGCGGCCAGAAGTGATGTTGCAGCCGCAGGAAGCCGTACAAGAACAGCACGGACACGGCACTGAACGCCAGCACCGAGCGCAGATACCGGCCCCACGTCTGATCCGCGTCCGGATCGATCCCGCTTACGCGGTAGATCCCCTTCTCCACCGCCAGATGCCGCTTACCCATCAGCACCCGCGCCATGTAGTCACCCAGCGGTTTGTGCACCAGCGCCAGCGCCAGCACCAGCGTGCCGGCAAAGACGATCCCTGCCCACGTCGTGCCCATCAGAACCTCTCCGGGAACACCAGCGCGAGCACCAGGAAGACGGTCACCACCGCCGAGAGGATCAACCCAACCAGGTTGGCGGCGCTCATAGCTTCTCGGCTCCCTTCGCGATCAACGCCAAGATCGCGAAAACGAGGATCACCAGCAGCACGAACAGCACGTCATGCACCAGGAACTCCAACAGACGACGGGGTGAACGGCACACCTACCGGCCCGGCGAATCCCCGCCCGGGCGATGCGAGTCAAGACCTTCTACACACGTTTCGGTAGCGCCGGAAGCCCATTCTCACGACTTCCTCACGCCGTCCTCTCCGGTTCTTTACGACGGCGGCCGCCGCGGGCGGTCCAGGTCACCAACCACGAAAGTCTCACGGCATCGTCACTCAGAATCGCACGGCACAGCAAGGCAGATACCTCGCGTAGACCTCTTGCCAAGCGGACCGCGTCGGGGCTCGCGAGCCGGCCCTTACTTCGCTGACGGGTCAGCGAGCGGTGTGCCCTGCGCGCTGAGAAGGCGCCAGCGTCCGTCCTCCTCGGCAAATACGTGCGTATAGCGGCTCCGCGCCCTCACCACGTCGGGGCCGAGCCGCATCGTCATCTCGGTGCGACCTATCACGATCGCGACGCCCGGACGGGTACGCACTAAGGCCTCGGCAGCGTTGCGGACGATATCGACGAAGCGCACCACGTTCGAAGCCAGCGCTTCGAGCAGCGCGCCACGCTCGGTTACGCCACCGCTCATGACGTCCACGATGACGAAGTCCTCGGTTAGCACGTCGGCAAGTGCGGTCAAGTCCGCCGCGAGCAAGGCGCCAAAGAACGCGTCATCGCTGGCGAGCACCGCAGCGCGTGTGTCGGTCACACACCTGCAAGCCGACGACGGCCTTGGCCATTCCGGCCCAGGACTCGCCGCCGTTCACCGGGAGCGATGAGCGAGGCACCACGAGAACCCAGCGTTGCGGTGTCTCCGGAATCTACAGGCACCTCAGAGCACACGTTCAGGCTCTGGACGCGACACGACTGATGTCATGACAGCAGAGGCAACCGTTCAGGTCAGCGCTGGCTCTCATGTTGATCCGGGTAGCGGTCGACGAGAACGCCCATCGCGACCGCGTCGTCCGAGCTCGCGACTCGACCGGGCTAGCTTCCGCGGTGGGCGAAAGTGAATCCGCTTGACGATGCGCCGGGCGCGTTCGCCCAGGACCGGCCTGACGTCACCGAGGGCTCCGGCGGCATCCGGGAGCGCCTGCGCTACGACTCGTCCGACCCCCGCCGCATTGTCGTGGTCACCACCGACTCGTCTGTGGCGGCAGTCGCCACAGTCGCGCGAGGGTTCCGGCTATGCCGAGCCGACGTGAGTTCTCCGCCTCCGCGGTGATGACCTCGTCCACCGTCGCCCGTGGCATGTCCGGCGGAAACTGCACTTGGAACATCGTGAAGAACTCCGGCAACAGACCACGCGGCTGGCGATGCTCCGGTGGCGGGTCGTTGGGACGCGGCGCCAGTGGCGTCACCTCGTCGGTACGCCAGACGCTTTCCAGCACTCTCGGCCGCCGATCAAGCGCAGCCGCTCCTCCGAGTTCGGTGACTGTCGGTAGCTGTCCTGGATTGCCGCCCGCGGAGCTGGTCACGGTCGCTGATCGAGGCTGTTTACCGGTCTTCGTGCGAGGGCAGTACCACGATCGGCGGTGCGTCCAAGCCTTTCCCGGCGATTGGGGTCGACTCATATGGGTGGGCGAGGCCGGAGCGCCAGGCGAGCAGCCGGGTCCTCGATCCCGCGTCGAGCGCGATCACCAGCCAGCGGCCGTTGGTAGAGAACGCCAGTGCGCGTCCCGTCTTCGCGGACGTCTCGATGCCGGGCACGATCTCGAGGGCGCCGGAGTCGAGGTGCAGGATCGCGATGTCGTCGGGCAGCGGGCCGCTCGCCTGGTATCGCGGGTCCGAGCCAGCGCGTTCGAGGGTGAATGCAACCTGTCGCCCGTCGGGGCTGACAATACCGGCCATCGGTGGGCGCGGAAGCCGGAAGCTGGACGTCGCGCCTCCGGTGACGGAACGACGGTGCACGGTGCAGGGCGGCGGCTTGTCGCTGCCAATGTCACATCCGTCGGTCCACACGACGAGCCCGCGTCCGGCTGCGAGGACCGACCCGTAGCCCAGGTTGGCGCGGACGTGTCCGGTGGTCGCGTCGACAAGCAGCACGGAGGGCGAGGATCCCGCGACGCCGGTGACCACGCCGTTCGTGATCGCTTCTGGCCAGAACATGGCCGGAAGTCGCACGCGCTTGCCACCGTCGAGCGGGATCAGGAATCCGTTCGGATGCTGCCCGTCTGGGTATTCGACGCCCCACGCATGCGGTCCATCGGCGAACACCGGGATTGCGAACGGGCCGGAAAAAGTAAAGGCGTGAGCGCTGCCGGCGGCGCCGACGCGGTATACCCGCGGCTGCCGGAACGTGCACCCGGCCACCACCGCGTATGTCTGCGACGCGGAGATGAGGTCGCGGACGAATTCACCCGGTCGAAGAGGTGAGCGGGGCAGTGGCGCTGCGCGTCCGGTGTCGAAGTCGACGCTGCGCAGCTGGGCGCCGCCGAGGAGCACCTGGATGCCGGTGCGTTCCTTCGCGGGCGTGCTCGACACGATCGGCAGGTCGGCGACCCCGCCACAGGCTTCCGGCGCAGTCGGCCATGGGATCGGCGTCCTCGTCGTCTGGGGACCGGGCGACGAGACAGCCGAAGAGACGAGTGTCGCACCAGGTGGGACCGCGGCGCCTTGCTTGGTCGATCGAGGCCATACCCGGATCGCGATCAACGCGGCCACGACCAAGACGGCGAGCAGCAGCGCCGCGAGCCGAATCCGGCGCGGCAGGAGCGGTCGCTCGGGCGGGAGCAACTCCTCCTCATCGCCCACGTGACCATCAGAGCACCGCGCACGTTTAACGTCGACCCGCGGCACTTCCTGGGTCTGTGCGCTCAGCAGGCTGGCCGTTGGTCCCGTCAGTCCACCTTCAAGGTGGGCACGCCTAGCAGCACTTTCTGGTGGTCGGGGCTGGCTTGGATGCGGCGTATCTGTTCGAGCTTCTGCTCCGCGCCGGCGAGGCTGACCTGGATTCCTGCGATCTCACCGAGCCATCCCTGCCGGGTCGACTCCTCCAGGCGGGCATGGAGGTTGTCGATGATCTCGATGAGCCGAGGCATCTGCTTGGGTCTGGCCGCAGGACTGGGCAGCGAACGGCACGCTTATCTGAACTTGATCATTCGTCCTGGTCTGTCTGGTTGCGCGGGTCCGTGTGGTGGGGTGGTGCGGCCGGCGAGATCGGCGAAGGTGGGGATATCGAGCTGGATGGTCTCGGTTCTTCGCCGGCTGTGCTCACTGCTCTGACGGTCCCTGCGGTGGCTGTTGTCCCGGGCATGGGGTACCGAGGCCGATGTGTACCTGCTGCTGTTTGCCGTCGGTTTTCACGATGAGAGGGGCGCAGGTGGGGTGGTCGAGCCAGTAGCCACCGGGGTAGGCCAGCCATTCGCTGGTTCCTGCCTGTGGGCAGTTCGACACGACGACTCGTTGACTCGGCGTTGATGGTGCTCCGCCCCACCCGACGCCGAGACGGACCGTTGGCGCCGCGACTTGGGGTGGGACGATGATCTCGAAACTGTTCTTCGCCTTGATGACCAGTCCGGTCTTGGCGAACAGGCGCCGCGGATGGTTGCCGTCGCCGGTGCGGGCGGTTTGCAGGGCCGGGTAGTTGGGGCTGGTTGGGAGCGCGATGACGCCGAGCACCACCTGGAAGGATGCAGGCGGCACGTGCGTGTCGATGTAGCTGCCGCACGGCAACACGGACGAGCCAGGATCTCTGGCCATGGACCAGACGCCGAGGGTTCGCGCGGTGGTGTCGCAGACCGCGGCGCCTTTGCCGACGTAAGCGGTGGCCATAAGGTCGTTGGCCTGCCGGATCAAGTCGTACTGGAAATTGCCGTAGCCGGCCGTGTTGCCGTTGAACTGGAATGACGTCAGGCGGAGTGCTTCCTGGTGCGCATGCCGCTCGGCGAAGTACGCGCCCAGGGTTGAGCGGTCCTCGGCGGCGGGGCTGATGCGGCGTCCCGGCGCGTCGGTGCTGTACCAGGCAAAACCATGACCTGCGCGTGCCCAGAGTCGCTGCAAGGCAGGTTGATCCCCGGCGTTGAATGCCCGCACGAACTGGTCTACTAGGGCTCGCACTTCGGTGGCGGTGCAGTTCGCGGACCTTCCTGCTGGCGCAGGGGTCGGGGACGAAGCCGTAACGCTGCTGGAGGCGCTGGTGCTTGCCGGCGACGCATGGGGTCCAGATCCGGTGCATGCGCCGATCAGCGAAACCGACGCCACGCAGGCCAACGAGCGCGCCAGCAGAGGGAGTCGCCCACGACGTGTTCTCATGCCCCTCGCCCCGGCAATCCTATCCGCAGCACCGCGTTCCATCATCTCTCCACGGCTGCGCGAGTTCCGCCAGGCGGCGTGGTGCGGCCGGCGAGGTCGGTGAAGGTGGGCACGCCGACTTGGATGGTGTGGCTCGTCGGCTGAGGGTGGCGTCGATCTGGGCGAGCTTGTCTTCGGCGCCGGCGAGGCTGACTTTGAGTCCTTCGACTTCGCCGAGCCAGCCTTCGCGTTCGGCTTCGGACAAAGATCCTTCGAAAGTCATGCGGGGAGAAGACAAGCGGGTCGCCGGCGGCGCGGTACGGCTCCCGCTCCTCACCCGTGGCAACCAGGCCACCCGCCCGGGACACGACCAACCGGGAAAGCTCACGACCTGACTCCGATTCGACCACGCGCAGAAGCTAGCGACGCCCTTGCTCTGGTGGCTGAAGGCCGGACGAGAACGCGGCACTAGTTCAGTCAACGGGGCGTGCTCACGTTGGCAGGCGGTGCCATAGGCGCGGCCGCAGATGCCGGGTCCGGTCTTGCGGCGTTCGAAGTGGGCGAGGAACTCCTCCCACTCGGCATCGGTGGGCTGTCGGTATTCGGCCGAGGGGCGCAGCGACCGGCGGCGGCTGATGAACGCGCGGTGGTGGCGGATCCCGTCTTCGGGGTAGATGGCCACGTAGCCCTCGGTGACGGCGACGTTCTCGTGTCCCATGAGCTTGGCCAGGATCGGCAACGACAGACCCATGGCGATGGCTTCGATGGCGAAGATTCGCCGGAAGTCGTGCGTGGTGTAGCGCAGCGGCTGCCCGGATTCGTCGACGATCCCGGCGTGCTCGACGGCGTGTTCGAGCAGGGCCCGTACGTGCCGGTCGGGTATGACACGGTGATAGGGGCCGATGCGCCGCTGGAACAGGTATGGCATCGGCGCACTGGTCAGTCGTTCTCGCCAGTCGTAGCGCGGGGTCAGCGGCAGCGCGGCCTTGCCGCCTCGGACCCAGAAGATGATCGCGGTCAGGACCTCGGCCAGCTCCGGGGAGACGACCGGCAGCCGTTCCCGGTCGGTCTTCGACGGTGCGATCTGCAGCAGCGGCACCAGCTCGCCGGTGGAGGGCAGCCGCTAGGCGGTGAAGCTGTGGTGGGTGAGTTCGACGGCCTCCTCGAGGCGAATCCCGGTGTGGCGCAGCACCTCGGCGCGCCGCGACAGGCCGGATCAGAACCTCACCGTCGACGGTGAAGGACTGGCCGTGCTCGACCGCCAGGGCAGCGTCCAGGCCCGGGCACGACGTAGGTGCTCTCTTGGCTTCGGAGATGCGGTGGCCGTTCACGAGCGCGGCTGCGCCGGCGTTGGTACTACACCGGTCGACCCGGTGAAGGCGAGCCGCCTACGCCGCACACGCCAACCTGACGAACTCTCACGACGCTCAGGCCCTGATGCTGCCGTGAGCGCTCGGCCCGGCTCAGCGCCGCGCGTCGTAACGCCGGCGAGCCTGCTGGATGGCGCCCATGTTCTGTTCGGCCCACTGCTTGATCGCACGGACCACCGGTAACAGCGACTCGCCGAGCGGCGTCAGCTGGTAGGACACGCGCACCGGCACGGCCGGCGTGATCGACCGGATGAGGATGCCGTCGCGTTCCAGGTTGCGGAGCGTCTGCGTCAGCATCTTCTGGCTGACCCCGGCGACGGTGCGCGCGATCTCGCTGTAGCGCTGCTCGCCGTCCGCGAGCGCGGTGAGGATGAGCGACACCCACTTGTCAGCCAGCCGGTCGAGTAACTGGCGGCTCGGGCACGCGGCAAGAAACGCGTCGTACTCCTGGCGGGCGCGCTGCCGGCGCTGTGCGGCCGTTGCGGTGGCCATGGCTCTCCTTCGCGTTGGGTACGCACCTTGAGGTGGCTACTTCCCACTAGAGAGTACCGACGCCACCATGGCGACATGGAGATGATGCGTGCGGTAGTTGTCAGAACGTTCGGTGCCCTCGACGTCGTCGAGGTGGCTGTACCGTCGCCCCGACCGGGCCAGGTAAGGATCAAGGTGGCGGCCGCCGCCGTGAACCCGGTGGACGTGCAGACCCGCGACGGCGTGCTGCCCATCGATCGGCTGCCCGTCGGCCTGGGTTGGGACGTGGCGGGCTATGTCGACGCCGTTGGCGTCGGCATCTCCGGTTTCGCGCCCGGCGACGCCGTGGTGGGCCTCGACGACCGTCTCCTCAAGGATGTCGGCCCGTACGCCGACTTCGCCGTGCTGGACGCCTCCGCCGTCGCGCCCGCACCACGCACTGCCGACCTCGTCGCCGCATCCACACTGCCGCTCAACGGCATTACCGCGGCCCAGTCGCTGGACCTGATCGATCTCGCGCCGGGCGCGACGCTGCTTGTCACGGGCGCGGCCGGCGCCGTCGGCGGGTACGTCGTCGAGCTCGCGGTGGCGCGTGGCCTGCACGTCGTAGCGCTCGCCGGGGCGGCCGACGAGCCGGCGGTCCGCGCTTTCGGGGCGCGCACGTTCGTGCCGCGGTCGGACGATCCGGTGACGGCGGTACGCGCGGTCTTCCCCGATGGGGTCGACGGGGTGATTGACGCGGCGTATCTGCGCGAGTCGGTGCTCGGCGCCCTCCGCGACGGCGGCGCCTACGTGAACCTCGCCCCGCTGCTCGAGCCGATCATGGGCGAGCGCGGGATCCGCGTGCTCATACAGGCCGTGCACCAGAACGGGGCGCTGCTCGCCTCGCTGGCGCACCTGGTCGATGCCGGCGGGCTGAGCCTGCGGGTCGCCGAGACGTTCGGCCTGCACGAGGCGCCCGCCGCCCTCGACCTGGCCGACAAGGGCGGCCTGCGCGGCCGGGTCGTCGTGGCGCCATAGTCGGCCCATGGACCGTGGCTCCGCCATCGAGTACTGCCTGAGCCTGCCCGGGGGCTACCTGGACAGCCCGTGGGGGCCGGAGGGACCCGTGGGGGCCGGAGGGACCGTGGGGGCCGGAGGGAACGGTGGTCAAGGTCCGCGGCAAGATCTTCGCGTTCCTCGGTTCTCCCGACGGCCCGCTCCGCCTCGCGCCCAGCGCCGAGTACGCCCCGCGACGTGCTCGCCCGCTATCAGCGCGCGATGTACGAGGTTCGCGCGGACGATCTCGCCGGCCTATACGCAAAGATCGTCGAGGGTGATCGGTTTGAGGAGGAGTCGTTCTGTCTCGATTGCCATCGAGCGTCCTCTCACTGGGTTAGCGAGCGGCGATGTCAGCCGAGAGGGTCGCGGTGATCGTTGTGAGTACGCGCGCGGCGACGATCAGGTCCTCGGTCGAAATCTGTTCGTACGCGTGCCGGATGTAGCCTGCTGCTTTGGCGCGCAATTCGGCTACCAGCCCGGCGCCGATTTCGGTCACCGTTATAAGATCAGCGGCGGAGCCCGCGACGAGATCGGAGCGGGTGAGCCCCTCAAGGGCGGCACGCACGTCCGCGGGAGCGAATTTCGCCTTGTTGGCGACCTGTGCGACGAGCTCGTCGGCGGGGACGGGACCATCGGCGGCAGCAGTCAGCTGCAGCGAAATCCACCGCTTCTCGTCCAGCGGTGTACCGGCGAGTACCAGGTCCAGCACTGCGTTATGGGCCTTCTCGGCCTGGCCGATGATCGATGGGTTGAGCACGGTCAGGGCGTCGGGAGCAGACATCGGATTCTCCGTGAGATAGTTGGATGTAATGGCCCCGCACTCATGGGTTTCCGGGGTCGAAGAATCAGTGCTCGTCGTACTTGTCGGCGGGTATTCGTAGGTTTCGAACGGCATGTCCTGCAACTCGTCCCGCAGGTCCGAATCGCCGCAGTCGGGGTGACCGGCAAGAACTTCGCAGTCATAGCCACCTCGGGCCCCGACGCGGCGCCCCAGGCAGCGGTCGTGTGTTTCGCGCGAGACGGCGACACCGTCCTGTCCTCCACGACGGCCGACGAGTCGAAAGCGCAACCTCCAACGAGACCCACGCGAGACGATCGCGACCATCGACCTGGACAACCCCCACGAGTCGGTCGAGACCCGCGGCACCGCCGAAACCTTGAGCCAGACCTGACCATGCAACTGCCGGCTCTCTTGTCCCAGCGATACCTCGGCGTGCCATCGCCACCGAAACCCCAGTCGGTGCACAGCGCCTACGGGTTGGCATCCGCCCCACGTCCGTGCACCGGTTCTCGCCGTGAACACCGGATTCCGCTCACTGGCCATGGCCAGCTGCTGCCGCGGGTTTGCGGACGGCGGGCACGAGGATTCCGGCGATGGGGATTGCGATCAGTACCGCGATCGTGCCGACGGCGTATGCCCTGAAGAAATCGTCGGCGACAACGAGGCGTGCCGTCAGCGCGCTACTGGCGGCGGTGGCGAGCACAGCGACACCGAGTGCGCCGCCGAGTTCGTGGAACGTGCCGACGAGCGCCGAGCGCAGACCCGACTCCTCAGATGAGGCGTCGGCCAGCGACGAGGTGAACGCGGTGACGAAGGTGGCGCCAATGCCCAGCGCGGCGAGGCTGAGTCCCGTGACTATGCCGGTGGGCCGGTGCCACCACAACGCTGTTGCGTACCCGCACGCGGACAGCGTCAGGCCAGCGACGGCGATGCGTCGGGTGTCGAGGTGCTGGACGAGGTGCCCGGCGGCCTGGGCTCCGACGATGGTGCCGACCGCGATGGGCAGGAACACCACGCCGACGTGCACTGCGCTGTAGCCGAACACGCGCTGTAGCTCGAAGGAGCCGAGGAAGAACCCGCCGACCAGTAGCCCGGTGGCGATCAACATGAGGAACGTGCCGCCGGTCACCGCCCGACGCCGAAACAGTGTCACGGCGAGCAGCGGCTGCGACACCACGCGCTCCACCCACGCGAAAAGCCCCCAGCCGACCACTGCAACCACGAGCGCGACCAGCGTGGCGGGGGCCGCCCAGCCGTGGCTGCCGGCGTTGACCAGGCCGTAGATCGCCGCCCCGGTACTCCCGGTCACCAGCATCGCGCCGAGCAGGTCGATGCGCATGCGCTCGCTGCGCTGCGGCTGGCTCCTCACCGCGGTCACCGCGGGAAGGAGGACGAGCAATGCCACGCCGATCGGCACATTGATCGCGAAGATCCAGCGCCAGCTGATCGCCGAGGTGAGCACGCCGCCCAGAATCACGCCGAGCGCCGACCCGCCCCCGGCCAGCGACGACCAGACGGCGAGTGCCTTGCTCCGGTCCGCACCGGTGAACGCTCCCATGACGAGCGCAAGCGCCGCCGGGGACAAGAACGCGGCGCTGAGGCCCTGCGCGCCGCGTGCCACGAGCAGCTCGGCCGCACCATCGGAAAGTGCACAGCCCAACGATGACGCCGTGAAGGCCGCCAGCCCGATAAGCATCACGCGCCGCGCCCCCACCAGGTCGGCGACCCGCCCGCCGAGCAGCATCAGGCCACCAAAGCCCAACGTGTAGGTGGTGAGCACCCAGGGCACGGCCGTGCGAGTCAGTCCCAGCGCCGCGCCGATGTCGGGCAGGGCGACGTTCACGACGGTCACGTCCAGCACGAGCATCAGCTGCGCCGCCGCCAGCAGCGTCAGCACCAGCCAGCGCCGCACGGTCGTGGCGCCTGGCGCGCGCTGCTGGACCGAATGGGTCGGCATCACGTCTCCTAACTCAAACACCTGTGGTCGAGATACAGACGCTACACTATCTCAGACAGGCACGGACGAATTAAAGGCCTGGGATGTCGACC
>JBKOXO010000191.1:0-6895 GCA_046744105.1 Actinomycetota bacterium | reverse complement strand
TCGCCGCCTGGCGGGGCCATCGGTGCCCAGCGCGGCGTGCCGGCGCGACCGCATTATGCCGACGACGGCGAGCACGACCAGCGCGAGCGCGCCCAGCAGCCCGACCGCGAACGCGGTCCACACCCGAGTCGCCCACACGCTCGGCGCCTGACCGACGGCGAAGTGCCCAGGCGGGACGGGTTGCGTGGCCGCCGGCGCCGGAGCCGGTAACGCCCGGACGTTCGCCGATTGGGTCGATAGGAACGGGTCCAGCGCGTCGTACACCGGGTTCGGCGCGGTGGGTGCCACCGCGGCGGTGATCGCTCGATAGGGGTTGACGATGCCGTAGCCGTAGCTCGGATCCTGCGTGCCGCTGCGGTGGTCGAGTGTGGCGAGCATCCGGGCGACGACCTGCCGTCCGGTCAGCGTCGGGTACTTCGACCAGATCAGAGCCAGGGCCGCGGCGGTGATCGCCGTCGCCTGGCTGGTGCCGTCGGCGTGGAAGGCACGTTTCGGCACCCGTCCGAGCGAGGGGACGTTCACGCCCGGCGCGGTGACGGTCAGGTACTTGTGTCGCGACGAGAACGGTGCCACCGTGCCGTCCGAATCGACAGCGCCGACCGACACCACGCCGAGGCAGACCCCGGGCTCCTCGACCGGGCTGCCCTTCTGTCCGGAATTGCCCGACGACGCAAGCACGATCGCGCCCTTGCTGATCGCATCGTAGATCGCGTTCTGCTCGTCTTGCGGACACGGCATCTTGTCCGAGGCGGGGTTGCGCAAGCCGCCCAGCGACATGCTGATGATCTTGCCGCCGTGATCGGCGGCCCACGAGATCGCGTCGGCCAAGCTGTCGTCGCCATTGGTCGGCGCGTCGTTCGTGCCGCGCAGCGGCACCGCCACGGGCAGCAGCTTCGCGTCCGGCGCGAGACCGGTGATGTTCATTAAGCGCGGCTGAGCGACCATGATCGACGCCATCGCGGTGCCGTGCCCGAACTGGTCGACCGCGCGGTCGATGCGCCCGTCACCACCCGCCGCGCCGAAGTCCTTGCCGGGCAGGACGTTTGCGGCAATCTCAGGCACCCTGACGTTCACGCCGGTGTCGATCTCGGCGATGGTCACGCCCTGGCCGCGCGCGCCGCCAGCCCACAGCGACGGGACGTGCCAGGTGTCGAACCACCATTCCGGTGCCTGGCTCGGCCCCGGTGCGGCATACCCGGGCTCGGCCGCGCCGACGAGTGCGACGAGCACGGCCACCGCGACCGCCAGCCGTCTCATGACGTCGCCGCCCACGCGATCTTCGCGGGATTCGTCGCATAGCACTGCGCGCTGACCGTCAGGTTGATGCTTCCGGTCCTGCGCACCGGCTGGTTGTTGAAGTCCAGTCGCTGGTAGCTGCCCTCGACCTTGACGGGGCCGGTTATCTTCAGTAGTCCCCGAGCACCGGGGGCTGCGGCGATCTGCAGGTCGACATTTCCGACGACGCGACCCCGGACGCTGCCCGGGACGACCCTCAGGTCGGCCGGCCGGGGGCATTCACTGCTCGTCCGGCCACTGACGCACGCCTGGACCGCCGCCCGGACGGCATCACTCACCCGCTGTTTGCCGGCCGAGCTGACCCGCGGCTGGATCGTCTGCGGGACGGCACCGTCCAGGTGCACCACCTGCAGCTTGCCCAGGTCGAGGTTCGGGGTGTCGAGCGCGACCGGCAGCGCGCCGGGAAAGAGCAGCACCGTTGTATTCGGGACGCGGGCGCCGGCGATCGTCATCCGGTCGGCGCCGTTAATGACCTGCAGATGGACGGGAACAGCGGTCCGCGTCAGCCGCCAGCCCCGCCCGTGCCGAACCAGGGGCACCGCGTCGGACACCTGCGCTGAGCCGAGGTGGTACTCGAGCGTGACCTTCGCGGTGCGGCCGTGTCGGGTGACGGACAGCACCCGGACGTCGCTGATCTTGGCAGCAGACTGCGCAGCGTCGAGGACCTCGCGGGTCAGGTAGGTGCGCGGCCCAGGTGGCAGATCGCCCAGCCCTAGGGCGCCGGCGGCGTCGCCGCGCCCCAAGGCATGGAAGTAGGCGACGGCGGCCGTCTCGGGCTCCGACTCGCTGACGTATGCGGTGGCGGTGATCAGCGCGCCGGTCGCCAGCGCGGCCAAGGCTGCAAGCACTGCGACCCAGTACAGGCCCCGGTGGTGCCGAAGCGGCCGGCCGTGCCGGGCCGGCGGCTCGCCCGGGATGTCGCTGGACGTCACAGGCCACATGAGAGGGTTGGTCATTCGACCCGCCGGCGGCCGGAGAACGCGCGTCCCAAGGTCACCTCGTCGGCGTATTCGAGGTCACCGCCGACGGGCAGCCCGCTGGCCAGCCGGCTGACCGTGATGCCCATGGGCGTCACCAGCCGGGCAAGGTACGTGGCGGTCGCCTCGCCTTCGAGGTTCGGGTCCGTGGCGAGGATCAACTCGGTCACCGTGCCGTCGGCGAGGCGGGCGAGCAGTTCGCGCACCCGCAGGTCGTCCGGGCCGATGCCGTCGATCGGGCTGATCGCCCCGCCGAGCACGTGGTAGCGGCCGCGGAACTCGCGGGTCCGCTCGACGGCGACGACATCCTTCGGCTCCTCGACGACGCAGATGATGCTCGGATCGCGGCGCGTGTCCCGGCAGATGCGGCACTCCTCCGCCTGCGCGACATTGCCACAGATGCGGCAGAACCGCACTTCGTTCTTGACGCGGGTGAGGGTACTGGCCAGCCGCTCCACGTCGGCCGACTCGGCGGACAGCAGGTGGAACGCGATGCGCTGGGCACTCTTGGGACCGATGCCGGGCAACCTGCCGAGCTCGTCGATCAAATCCTGGATGGCGCCTTCGTACATCTGCTGTTACAGGCCGGGGATGCCCAGCCCGCCGAGCCCTCCCGCCAGCGGTCCCATCTTCTCGGCGGCAAGCTCGCCGACTGCGCGATTGGCGTCGCGTATCGCGGCGACAACCAGATCCTGGAGCGTCTCGACGTCGTCCGGATCGACGACCTTGGGGTCGATCGCGATCGCCTTGAGCTCACCGGCGCCGGACACGGTGGCCGTGACCAGCCCGCCGCCGGCGCTGCCGGTGACTTCCGTCTCGGCCAGCTCCGCCTGCGCGTCAGCCAGCTGCTGCTGCATCTTCTGCGCCTGCTTCATGAGCTGCTGCATGTTCGGCTGCCCGCCGAAGCCACCGCCTCGAGTCACGGCGCCAAGCGTAGCCAGCGCGACTGGGTTCTGCGTTACCGCTCGAGCGGCCGGGCGCCCAGCGTCGACTGCAGCAGGTGCAGTGCGTCCGCCTCGGGATCCGACGCGGACGCCTGCGGCGGGTGCGCCTCGTCGCGTGGGTCTGGCTCGTCGGCCGGCATCGCCTGTGCCGGGTTGCCGCCGGCGGCTTCGACCTCGACCTGCCAGGTACCACCGACGATGGACGCCAACGCGCCGCGAACCAGCTCGATCGTGCCGTCCTCGCTGATCATCTTGGCGAGCGCCGCGGTCGGCGCGGCCAACGTGAGCCGGTCGCCGGTCACGCCGGCAACCTGCGCGTTGTCGAGCAGCGCACGGGTGCGCTTGCTCGCCTGCTTGACGATGTCGAGCACGTCGGGCCAGAGGCGGCGCACGGCGGCCGCGTCCATCGCTCCCGCCCGAGCGGGCGGCTCCACCTGCGGCTTCGGCTCGCGCGTTCGCTCGACGTCGGGCTTGGGAGTTGCTGCCGGCGCTGGCGCGGCGTGCGTCTCGGGCGGTGACAGCGCCGCATTGCGTCGCTCGAGCCGTTCCAGGCGTTGTAGCAGGGCAGCCGAGTCGGCAGCGGCGTCGGGCAGCAGCATGCGGGCGCAGAGCAGTTCGAGGACCAGCCGCGGGGACGTCGTCCCGCGCATCTCGATCAGCGCGGTGTGCACGATCTCGGCGTCGCGGGCGAGGGTAGCCGCGCCGAGGTGCGCAGCCTGCTCGGTCATGCGCGACAGCTCGTCGGCCGTGTCGTCGATCAGGCCGCTGGCGGCGGCGTCGGGCACCGCGTCGATGACGATCAGGTCCCGGAACCGGTCGAGCAGGTCGACGGCGAACCGCCGCGGGTCGTGTCCTGCCTCGACGACCCGGTCGACGGTGCCGTACACGCTCGCCGCGTCACCGGCGGCCAGCGCGTCCACCATGTCGTCGAGCAGCGTCGTATCGGTGACGCCGAGCAGCCCGACGGCGTCCGCGTACGTGACACCCGACGGGCCGGCGCCTGCGATGAGCTGGTCGAGCACCGAAAGGCTGTCGCGCGCCGAGCCGGCGCCCGCCCGGACGACGAGTGGCAGCACTGCCGCCTCGACGGTGACGCTCTCGTCGGCGCAGATGCGCTCGAGGTGCTGGCGCATCACGCCGGGCGGGATCAGCCGGAACGGGTAGTGGTGGGTGCGCGACCGGATCGTCGGCAGCACCTTGTCCGGCTCAGTGGTGGCGAAGACGAAGACCAGGAAGTCGGGTGGTTCCTCGACGAGCTTGAGCAGGGCGTTGAAGCCCTGCGTGGAAACCATGTGCGCCTCGTCGACTATGTACACCTTGAAGCGGTCGCGCACCGGGGCGTAGAACGCACGTTCCCGCAGTTCCCGCGCGTCGTCGACGCCGCCGTGGCTGGCCGCGTCGATCTCGATCACGTCGATGGAGCCGGGGCCGTTCGGGGCCAGCTCCTGGCACGAATCGCATTCGCCGCACGGCGTCGGCGTCGGCCCCTTCACGCAGTTCAGCGACCGGGCCAGAATGCGCGCGCTGGACGTCTTGCCGCACCCTCGTGGGCCGCTGAACAAGTAGGCATGGTTGATGCGCCCGGCGCCGAGGGCATGCTGCAGCGGGCGGGTGACGTGGTCCTGGCCGATCACCTCGGCGAACGTCGCGGACCGGTATTTGCGGTACAGCGCCAGACTGCCAGCCACTATCGGACCTCCTTCCCGCCCAGACGGGCGGGTCGTCGGACCGAGCGCGCCGCCAGCGCGCGCTTCCGATTCGCTCCGCAAGCGTCGCTCACGGCAACGACCCTAGAGCACGCCTCGGACGCGCCGCCGCCTGTCCGCCACTCCCCCTTACCTGATCAACTCACAATGTGCATCGGCCACGCGCGGCAGAACGCGAGTCGATCAGCTGATGTCATCCACAGGTGCGAAGTCGGCGTCGCCTGCGCCCTGGCTGCGCCACCACGATCAACGGCATGACGTACTCGGAGCTGGACGAACTGGTGCCGCTGCGCGATCCCGCTGCGCTGCCGCGCGTGATGAACCGGCGTGACGCACTCGCCTGGGGCATGAGTCGGCACACGATCGACCGCCGAGTGGCAAGCGGGCAGTGGCGACGCGTGCTGCCGCGCACCTACCTAACTGTCGATACGTTCACATGGCCCGACCGGCTGGCCGCGGCGATCAGCTTCGCGGGCCCGGGCGGGCTGCTCAGCGGCGCAGCCGTCCTGTCCGATGCCGGGTTTCGCGCGGTCCGCCGCCCCGAGACAGTGCTGGTTCTTGTCCCTCACCGGCGCGGGGCGCGCTCGACGGCGTGGGTGCGGATCCGGCGAACGCGTCGCCTGCCGGAGCCAGCACTGCAGCCCGGGCCGCCGCGGGTCCCGTTCGCGCGGGCCGTGGCGGACTACGCACTGCAGCTGCGGTGGCTCGACGATGTCCGGGCCGTCGTGGCCGAGGCGGCGCGGCGCGGCCTGTGCAGCGTGGACGAGGTGGCCGTCGAACTGGATGCTGGCCCGCGTCACGGCAGCGCACTCTTGCGGCGAGCACTCGCGGACGTCGCAGGGGGTGCGTGGTCGGCGCCGGAGGCGCGGGCGGCTCGGCTGCTGCGAGCGGCGGGCATCCCCCCGTTCGAACAGAACACCCGGATCGAGCTGCCCGGCGGCCGCCACTACGTCGTCGACTTCCTGTGGCGGGAACTGCACGCGATCCTCGAGATCGACAGCGTCGAGCACCACCTCGACCCGGCGGACTGGGCGGCCACTATGGATCGCCACCTCGCTCTCGAAACGCTGGGATTCAGCGTGGCGCACCGGCCACCCTCGGCGGTCCGTGATCACCCGCAGCGCTTCGTCCATGAGATCTCGGCGTGGTTGGCCAGCCGCGCGGCGCTCCTCGCTCCCCCGCTTCGTTGATCAACTAGGAGGGCGGAACGGTCAGCGTTACGGGCACGGGCACCTCGTGGGGCGTGTCGTTGCCGACGTCGAGCGCTCCGGTGTACGCGCCGTCTGCACCGGCATCCAGCGTGATCATGACCGCCACGCTGCCTCCGGCCGCGAGCGTGAACCGCGTCCCGCTCTCGGAGAGCCACGGCACGTCGACCGGCCCGCACTCGTCGTAGCCCGACAACTCGACCGATGTTGTCGACGCGGCGAATCCGCCGATGGCGCCGCCGACCCGGTACATGCCACAGCTGCTGCCGCCGCGGTGCGCCGCGACCGGCGCGTTCGGCAGCGGCGACCAGACATCCGCCCAGCTACCGGTGCTTGGAGAGTACGCGTATGCGGCGGTCGGCGCCCACGACCGGCAGCAGGGGCAAAATCGACACGAGGCAGCCTCCGTGCTCGGGACCCGAGCAGGGGTCCGCGCTTGCCGGGCATCGGGCGATGCCGACCGTGTCATCACCCGGGGCACCCCACCGCGGAGGAGGGTTGCCGGCCAGCAAGCCGGGGCTTGACGCTGGCACTCGTGACAGCAAGCAGCGTAACGAGGGCCCCCCGCGCACCCGCCAGAGCCTGCTTATCCTTGCTGCCTTCCGGCCCTGGGGAGGTTCACAGGATGGGCGCCGCACGGGGGGCTGGCCGGTCAGTCTACGCGACGATCGGGACGCCTCACGGCGCTGCCGGACCGCCCCGTATCCTGTCCAGCGGAGGATTCGCCTAGTGGCCTAGGGCGCACGATTGGAAATCGTGTTGGG
>JBKOXO010000217.1:0-10373 GCA_046744105.1 Actinomycetota bacterium | reverse complement strand
GGCGATGCCGCCTGGTTGTGTGGAGTCGTAGAAGTTGTGCACGCCGTAGAGGTGGCGCCCTTCGAGCAGCAGGCCGTCAGCGGAGAACAGGCCGTTGGGCGCCCCCACGACCGTCAACGGCACGACGTGCCGGGTGCTGATGTCGACGTGGAACGTCATGTCGGTCAGTTGATCGGACACGATCAGGGCGCCTTGGTCCGGCGTCGTGACGATGCCGTTCAAGAAGCCTGCCGAGGGTGTGAACTCGTCCGCGGTCAGCCATGCGCGCAACGGGCCGATCGCCGCACCGGCCAGTGCCGCGCGCCAGACGGTCCCCGTTCCCGAGTCGGTGACGTAAACCGCGCCGGCGGTGAACGTGAAGTCGTTGAGCTTCGCTCCAGCGACAGTGCCGCGCTTGGCCAGCAGGCGCCCGGCGCGGTCGTAGACGTACAGCGCTCCAGTGTCGAAGCCTGCCACGAAGATTCGGCCGAAGCGGTCGACGTGGACACCCGCCGCAGCATGCCGTCCGTCCGCGCCGGCTGGAATGAACGGATGCAGTTCGGGCTCGCGGTCAGTTCCCACGAACACGGCACCGCTGCCGACGCTGGAGACATACATCGTCCCGTCCGCGCTGACCGAGATTCCCTCGGGATTGTCACCCGGCGTGCGGGACACGATGTAGGTGGTCGGGAGCGCCGCGGCGGCATTCGCCGGCGCGGCCGCGACGAGGAAGGCTAAGGCCGCGGCAATGACGACGATGATTCGCATACCGATACGGTGCCGCACGGCTGTCGTGTCGGCGCTGGGATTCGGCCGTGACCGAAGGGTAACCAAGACTTGCGAGCATGCGGAGATGATGCTGCGGATTCACCTCACGTCGACCGACCTCGGCCGGGTGGAGATCAGCGGCCCGGACATGATGACCGAACTGGTGACCAGCGCGCAAATGCTCACCCAGGGGCTGCTGGGCCCACGCTACGCCGGCCTCGGCCGCGACGTCCCGACGGCCGCCCGTCCCTTGCTCCAGCTCGTCGAGCGACCGGACAGCTGCCCCGACTTCCTCACGCCAGGCGGCAGTCTCGACTTCCGCTCGGCCCTCGACGCGGTTCTCGCCACACCTACCCCACAGTTGCGGCGTGAGCTCGCCTCCTACCACGATCACACCTGGACGCACGAACCGGCCAGCGTCCGGCGAGCGCTCGCCGGCGCGATCGACAGCTATTACCGGCAAGCGTTCCGAGCGCGCTGGCACGACGTGGCAGCGATCGCGTCGAGCGATCAGGCGCTGCGCGCCCACACGCTGGCGCGTCACGGTCTGGACGGCCTGCTGAACGACATCTACCCGACCATCAGCTGGCGCTCGCCCACCCTGATCATCACCTGCGAGTATGCCCGGGGCCTGCAGTACGACCTGGACCTGCACCTGCGCGGGCGAGGCCTGCGCGTCGTGCCCGTGACTGCGATCGATCGCCCGTATTTGCTCGACCGCCCTGGGGCGCCGTACGAGATTCTCTACCCCGCGCGAGCGTCGGCATCCCGCCGGCACACGCCGGATGCGCTCGGGACACTGCTCGGGCGGACCAGGTTCCTGATCCTCAGCTGCGTAGGCGCAGGCGCTACGACCACCCAGCTCGCAACACGGGTCGGTGTCTCCATGCCGTCGGCGAGCGAACACGCCACCGTGCTGCGCAAAACCGGCCTGATCGTCTCTGACCGCGTAGGCGGCGCCGTCGTGCACCGCATCACAGCGCTCGGTACCGCGCTGCTGGGCCGGGATTCATAACGCGCGGCTGGAAGCCTTAGCCCGATCCACCGGGGACCGCTTACTGTGGCGTTAGTTGATCTTTCCGAGCGACCTAGCGACGCGCTGGACGAGCGGTTGAGATTCGCGTTGGAGAACGCCATGCTGAGGCAACGGGCAGACGCTGATCGGCTCGACTCACGGGTTCGCGACCAGGCACAGGCAGCAGCTCAATGACGCACGCTCATGCCGCCGTCAGCGTGAATCCCAGGATTAGTGTCGCGACGTAGCGTTACAGCTGCAAATGCAGTCGAAGCGCGTCCTCCAGGTCAGTCAGCAGATCAGCTGGCATGCGGCCGACGACGGGGCCGACGCGTTCGACCGCCACCGAGCGGACCTGTTCTGCCTGCGCTTTCGAGTCGACGTGTAGCCCGGTGGCATCGGCCGGAAGCAAGGCCTGGAATGGAAAGATCCGCGATACGTTGCTGGTCACCGGCACGACCGTGACCACGCCGTGCCCGAGGCGCTCAGCAGTGGCGTTGGCGCGATCGTTACTGACGATCACAGCCGGGCGTCGCTTGTTCGCTTCGCTGCCGCGCGCGGGCTCCAAATCAATCAGACGGATCTCACCGCGCAGCATCGGCGAGCCCGTCGCCGGCGGTGACCTCCCACGCGTGCTCGTCGCCGGAAGACTCCCATTCGTCCCAGGCGACGGCGTAGTCCTTTTCCAGGTCTCGCTGACGCAGCAGCCGGATCGCGCGTTGTACCGCCGCGGATCGCGACTTCAGGCCGGTGGCTCGCGCGTACTCGTCGAGGGCGGCGACGTCCTCTTCGGGCAGACTAACACTCAGCTTCATACCGTCATACTACCCTGGTAGGACAACGATTGCGACCGCCAAGCCCTGCTCGCACATGGCACCCCTTTAGAAGTCAAGGCGCGGCGAAAGTCTGGGTCTCGGCTGGCTGGTGGCGAGTCCGGGATGCGGCTTGTCCGAAGAGTCGATGACTCGGCCGCGCTGGAGACAGGGTCGATCTCAAGTGCCCGCCTAGGCTCGTCGCTTCGTGTCTGCGTTGGTCGGCGAGCATACGGGCGCAGACGACGTTGGAAAGTTGGCGGCTGAGGGCGCGGATGGCCATCATCGAGGGCATGCCGGCGGCTCGGCGTCGGTCGAAATAGCTGCGGCCATCGCCGGGATGGCGCGCAGCTGGACGATCGCGCCCCTCCCGGCCCAGCCGTTCCTCACGCGGACCGCTAGGTGCCAACCAGTGAGCGGAGAACGACCCACGCCCGCGTGATGCCGCATTGGGCGATTAACGATCAACCGGCAAGGCGCGACACAACCGATCTGGCTGTCATCCGCCCCGAACCGGCAACCCCGCGGCGCCCGCCACCGGGCCAGCGTCCTCGACGCGGCCAAGTTCGCGCTCACCAGCGTCACGGAGCGGACGCGGGGCTTCGTATCGATGCTGGATCACGGGTAACCGCCGGACGGTCTGTTGCCGCCAGCGCCGGGGGCCCAGCTCGACAGAAGCCGCAGCGCCTGGGCTGTCGGCGAGCCCGGATCGGCAGTGTGCACGAAGAGTGCCTGATCGGGGTCGTCTGCCGGGCGAAGCGTCTCAAACGTGAGGTCCAGTTCGCCAGCCATGGGGTGGTTGATGCGCTTGCGGCCGCTGGATTCGTCGTGGACGTCGCGGGCGGCCCACCAGCGGCGAAAGTCGGGGCTATGCGTCGTTAGCTCGCCAACAAGCGCGGTCATCGCCGAGTCGCCGGGATGGCGGCCGGCGTCTAGGCGGAGGTATCCGACGATTGCCGGGCCATCGGATCGGTCCCAGTCGGGGTAGAGGGCACGCGGGTCGACGTGGCCGAGGAAGACCAGGCGTGGCCAGTTGCGAAGCTCGCGCGGCAGCGCGCCGAAGTCGATTCCATATACGGCGGCGCCGAGCCGGTTCCAGGCGAGTATGTCCATGCGGCAACCGATCACCACAGCGGGCAGGTCCAGGCTGTCGAGGATTTGCAGCAGCGACGGGCGGACGCGCTGTGGGCGTGCGGGGGGCCGGCCGTTGGCTCCCGGATACGCGAGCGCCCGAAGGTGGGACTGCTCATCGTCGTCGAGCTGGAGTGCCCGGGCGAGGGCGTCCAGGACGGCGTATGAGACGTTGCCCGCGCGGCCTTGCTCGAGCCGCACGTAGTAGTCGACGCTCACGCCCGCGATCTCGGCGATCTCCTGGCGTCGCAGGCCGGCCACCCGCCGTCGTTTTCCTGCCGAGATTCCGGCCTGTTCTGGACGCAGCTTCGCCCGTCTGGAGGCCAGGAACTCGCCGAGTTCACGGTGCTGGCTCACCGCTTCAGTATGGGTCATCCGGCTCGCCGGCGGCGTCGCCGGTAGCAGGTTCGCAAGGCCCAGGTTCGGCAGGATGCTAGTCGCCCCCGCGGCTTCCGGCAGCGTTGCCTTATGAGCCGGGCGGGAGGTCACGATGATGGGAGTCTTCGACGGCGGGCGTCGCGGGGATCACGGGCAGGCGAGCGGCATCGGTGTGCGCATCGCGGAGCTGTTCGCATCTCCGGCGGCGAGGGTGGTCATCGCCGGCCGGCCTGGGTATTGGACACGCATCAGGCTTGGGGGTGCGGTCGGCCTGCTGCCGGCGGGCGCTGTTGTGGTTGCCGTGACTGCCTCGAACCGCGAGGCGCCCGCCAGCGGGAGCATTGCAGATCCGGGCATCGCAAAGGCGGAGCTGTTCCTTGATCACGCACGGCGCCGGGGCCTTGTGCCCAGCTCAGGCCGCGCATCGTGATCCCTATGCGAGCACCGCCTTTCGCCGGAAGTCGGCAAGATTGCCTGCGCGTGATGGGCGCGGCCGCCCGGTTCTGTCGTAGCCGCCGTGTCACGGCAGTGATGCGCGACGGTTTCTGATGCCCTGGCTGCCGGTTGGCGGCTGTCGGGTGGCGTCGTGACCGCTGCCGCTGCGGGAGGAGGAGTGCGCACGACCCCAGAGGCGCGCCGGGCCGGCTGGGCTGGCGCGGCGCGGCGCCCGGTCCGGCTCGCCACGGCCTGGACGTGCGATCTCGGCTGGATCCGCACCGGCAACCATGTGGTGGCGAGCTGATGGCCGACCGCAGCTTCGCCCGTCTGGGGCCCGGAACTCGCCGGGCTCACGGCGCCCGCTCGCCGGTCCATCATGGGTCATCCGGCTCGGCGGCGAACGTAGCCCGCCCGGTACCAGGTTCGCCAGACCCAGGTTCGGCAGGGCACTTGGCAGGTCCTTCGGCTTTCGGCAGCGTTGCCTTATAGGCGCGCGGGAAGGGTCACGATAATGGGAGTTCTGGACGGCCGGGTCGCGGTGATCGCGGGCGGGACGAGCGGGATCGGTGCGCGCACCGCGGAGCTGTTCGCGTCTGCGGGGGCCAGGGTGGTTATCGCCGGCCGGCGGTCGGCACAAGGGCAGGCGCAGGCGGCGAAGCTGGGCCCGGGGGCCGAGTTTGTGCCGGCGGATGTGGCGTCCGAGGCTGATGTGGCGGCGCTGGTCACCGGCGCCGCCGAGCGGCATGGACGGCTGGATTGCCTGGTGAACTGCGCCGGCGAAGGCGGCAGCCCGGGCGGGATCGCCGCCCTTGACCTGGGCCGGCTGCAGCGCACGCTGGCCATTCACCTGGGCGGGGTGGCCGCCGGGATGAAGTACGCCGCGCCGGTGATGACCGCGCAGCGGTCGGGCAGCATCGTCAATGTCGCCAGCATCGGCGGGCACATCGCCGGGTGGACGTTCCTGGACTATTCCGCGGCCAAGGCCGCCATCATCCAGCTCACTCGGTGCGTCGCCGCCGAACTCGGCGAGTACGGGGTGCGGGTGAACAGCGTCTCCCCCGGCCCGATCCTGACCGGCATCTTCGGTAAGGGTGCCGGCCTGGAACCGGTCCAAGCGGACCAGGACGCCGCCCGCCTCGAGCCGGTCTTCACGGCCAGACTCGAGGCCTACCAGCCGATCCGCCGGGCCGGCGTGCCCGCCGACGTGGCGGCCGCGGTGCTGTGGCTGGCCAGCGACGCCTCCTCATTTATCACCGGGCAGGACGTGGCCATCGACGGGGGGATCTTGGCCGGCCGGCCCCCCGCCGCCTCGGCTGCCGACTTCACCGCGATCGCCCAGGCCCTGCTCCCCGCCGCCAGCCCAGCATGACCCCCTCCCGAACCGGAGCCCCCGGGGCACGGGGGATCCCCCATCCCCGGCCGAGCTGCCCACCGCACACCCAACGGCCACCGCACAGCGAAACCCACCAGCCCCGATCACCATCGGCCCCGGTGATCCGGAGGACAGACATGACCGCAACTAACCCGCGCAGCCGGCTGGAACAGCTGTCCGCTGCCGGCTGGACCACCGATTGGTTCGCAGAGTTCTGGGCCAAACCAGACCTGACGCTCGTCCCATCCATGATGACCGACGACGTCGTCGGCTACTGGCCCGGTGGCCGGACGGTCCGCGGAGCCACGCAGTACATGCGGGCGCTGCAGGACCTGCTTGCCCTGCTCCCCGATATCCGCCTCGAGGTGCCCGAGCACACGATGAGCTCCGACGGCAGGTTCGGCTTCGCCCGGTGGGTCATGCACGCGACCGGGGCCAACGGCCCGTTCGAGATGAACGGCATGGACCGCACCCAGGTGCGCGACGGGCTCTTCTGCGAGAACTACATCTTCTTTGACTCAGCGGAGTTCGAATCACTCGCCGGCGGCGCCCCCCGCTAGCCGGCCGGGCCGACCGCCCTACAACGCCCCCGGCCGCATGGTCGCCATCCACCCCGTCCGCGGCCGCGCCCTAGCCGTCTTTGTCTTCCGAGACCCAGTGGTCGAGGGCTTCGACCACCGCGACATCGAGCAGCGCCGTGTGCATAGTCCGGCGCATTCGCCGCGCCCACGGAGCGGGCGTCACTGCGCGCTGCGTGGCCAACGCGTTGGCGAGGGCGACGATGGTGATTCCGGCCCACTCGTGGAACTGGAGCCGTTGTCCGAGGATGACCAGACCGGCTAGCGCGGCTAGCGCGGCGAGCGCGGGCTGCGTACTCGTGATCACTCCGAACAGGTGTGCTGGACGCGCCGGAACATGAGCAGGTCGACTGCGTAGGGCACGGCCGGACTGAGCAGTCCGGCGACGGCCGCGAGCGCGGCCGCGGACCTCGTTCATCCGGCCGGCAAGGGAGAGCCATCCGAGCGCGGGAATGGTCAGGCCGGTTGCCACCAGGGACGCCACGGCCGGGCCCTGCAGTCCGGGTAGCCGGGCGCCGGCGTGACGTTGAGCGGGATGTAGCTCGCCCAGCACGATGCGGCGACGAGCCCGCAGGCGAGGCCCGCAACGTCCGAGCTGGGTCCGGGCAGGACGAGCACGCACCCGCGCCGGCGGCGTTTCGCCGAAGCGAGCGGCGACGCCAAACCCAGTGCCGGGATCTCGCGATACGGACTCGGCGTCTACATCGGCGGCGGACACTTGGCGATGGACGCCCTCGGCGCGCAACGGGCAGGCCAGGCGTACGGGCTCACCCTGGCCGCGGTGGATTGGCAGCGCAGCGGCATCGGAGCGGTCATTCCGGAATCAACCGCGGAGGCGCTTGTACGGGCCTACTGGGCAGCCCAGCAGATCGAACACCTCCGCGCTGCCGACGTGGCTTGACGGTGTGATCTTCACCTCTCGCTGGTCGTGTATGCGGCGTTGTGGGTGATCTGCGGAAACCGCCCTAGGGGAACGGTTTCGCGATTTGACGGCCAGGCCTAGACGCGCTGACCGCGCACATATCGCCGTGCCAATGCCTTTCTGGCAGCCAATGACGTGCGCACGTATTCGGCGGTACGTCGTGTTCGCCTTGATGCTGGAGCCGATGATTTTGAGAACGAACGTCCACGCGGCGATGGGTAGGTGAACGGGGAGACGAGCCGCGGCGCCAGCGCGCCCGGGCCGAGCAGGAACAGCGCGGGTGCTGCGATGTTTACGCCAGCCTGCCCCATGCCGAGAAGCCCGACGGGGCTGTGCTGCGTCGCCGCGCCGACCCACGCCGCGACGCCCGCGGCCAAGCTGGCCACGACGACGAGGGCGGCGAACGCCAGCCGGCTGGCGAGCCATGTGCGGCGCGCAACCGGGCGCAGCAGGAGGTTGTCGAGATGTCCGTCGGCGAGTCATGTCGTCGCGGGCAGGAGCCGCGGCGCGGTGTAGGGATCGGTGCTCGCATCCTGCGCGGCGAGCCGCAGTAGCGCTGTCGCCTTCTCGGCGCGGCCGAGCATCCGGGCGAGATGCGAAACAGCGACTGCAGTCAGTGGAACCGGGCCCGTGCCAGGTTGTGGTTAGCGTTGGCCTCGCGGTTGGTGGAGACTTTCCTCGGCTAGGCCAGGGTGCGGGACGCGTCAGCGTGCGGGGGCTGGACATGATCCGTCGTGATGAGTTAACGGAGTATGTTCGCGGCTCGTTGTGGGTGCTGCCCACGGTGTCCGTGCTGGCCGCGCTGGTCGCCGGGTCTGTGCTGTCACTGGTCAAGATCGGTTCGGGCTCGCTGCTGGCGTTTCAGGGAACGAGTGACGATGCACGGACCTTGCTGATCGGAATTACCTCGACGATGGTCACGGTTATCGCGCTGCTGCTTGGCCTGACCGTGGTGGCGCTGCAACTGTCTTCCACCCAGTTTTCCCCTCGGCTGCTGCGTAATTTTCTTCGGGATCGGCCGAATCAGGTCGTGCTCAGCGTCTTCGTGGCGACCTTCGCCTATAGTGCGGCTGGGCTTTACACGGTCGGCGTCGCAGGTGGGAGCCGGTCGGCCAGCTTTCCCCGGCTCGCGGTGAGCGGCGCGATCGTCCTGCTGTTCGTCAGCCTCGGCCTGCTGGTGTTTTTCGCAGACCACCTCGTGCATTCCATCCAGGTCGACGCGATCATGAGCGTGGTGGAGCGCAACACCGTCGGGGTGATCCTTGACGGGTTGTTCGCCGGCCGCGGCGATGCGCCCGAGGTCCCGGAGTGGGCAGTGCCGATCGCGTCTGCGCGCTCCGGGTATGTGCAGGTGGTGCGTCCTGCCCGGCTGCTGGCGCAGGCCGCCCAGCACGGGGTCTGTGTGCGGCTACGGCCCCGGGTCGGCGAACACGTGGTCGCCGGGACGACGCTGGCGTGGATCTGGCGCGGCTCGCCGCGCGATCCTGCCCCCGACCCGCAGATCTTCGCGCTGGCGCTGCACGCCGGCGTGCGTATTGGATTCGAGCGCACCCTGGAGCAGGATGCCGCGTTCGGAATCCGGCAGCTGGTCGACATCGCGTGCAAGGCACTGTCACCGGCGGTCAACGACCCGTACACGGCGGTCCAAGCCATCGATCACCTGTCCGTGATCTTTTGCACGCTCGCGCAGCGCCCGCTTGGAAACCACGTCGTTCGGCACGACAGCGGGGCTGCGCTAATCATTCCGGGGCGGCAGTTTCCGGAGTACCTAGCCGTGATGTGTGGGCTCATCCGTCGGTACGGCGCGCGCGAGCCAACCGTCGCCCACGCCCTGCTCCGGCTGTTGAGCAACTGTGCCGCGGTAGTCGCTGACGATCGCGAGCGGTGCGCGGCGATCGAAGAACAGGCACGCATCGTCGTCGCCGACGCCGAGCGTGAGGTCGCGCAGCCGACCGACCTCGCCTTCGCGCACGCGGAGGCGGAGTCCGTGCACCAAGTGGTAGCTGAACACTGGCCCGCGTCACACCCGCCGGCCCGCCGACCGGATGAGCCGCGAACCCCCTGACCACGCCGCAGCCCACGCGTGAAGGGCCCAACCCCTGTCGAGCTTCGTTCACCAGCTCTCGCTCAAACGTCCTCGCCCGGCATCGAGTTCGAGCACATCCGTCACGAACAAATCCGGCTGATCTGCGCGCGCTGGATCGACTTCTAGACGAGACGGGACCAGCGCATAGTCGGCGATCTGCGCATGCTCAGCGTCGTCGCCGCCGCGAGTACTCCGCGACCTGCTGCAAGCTGGGCCGCCACTTGTACTCGGCAGATCCTTGTTACTGCCCTACGGCCGGTCTTAACCACCCGGCAATAACTGCCGGGCTGTGCTGGCCGCTGGCTGAGCCAGCCACGTGCATGGCGCCGCTGCAGCCTGACCACGCCGAGGCTCTCCTCGGCCGCTCGCTATCCGTTGATCAGCGCGGCCGATCTGCGTTGCGCGGCCGCAGCGCGTGTTGAGTGGCCGCGTGAAGGTTACTTGTTGGTGGCGTGTGTCGGATGGTTTGCTCGGAAGGACGCCCGGGAGTCCGTCCGGCAGAATGACCGTCCGATGATCGAGCTGGAGCTCGGGACCCTGGTCTACCCGCCGGAGACCGGCGGGGGCGCGTGTCCTAGGTGGACGGCCAGACCGGAACGTTCGCGCGGCTTGAGAATTTCGGCATCCTGAATTGCTCCCTACGCATTAGGGGCAGACATGACCATCAGCGTGGCCAGGGCACTCGCGCAGCGGCACCTCGACGCGAGCGGTGTCACCGAGCAGGGCCAGAGGCTCGTCATCTTCCCAGATGACGAGCTCGTTGAGGACTTTGCATGGTGCTACGTGTTCCACTACAACACCGAGCGCTACGTTGAGACCAACGATCCCGACGATGCCATGGGCCCAGGCGGAGGGCCGATCGCTGTTGTCAAGAAAGACGGTGCGATCTATGAG
>JBKOXO010000174.1:0-4019 GCA_046744105.1 Actinomycetota bacterium | reverse complement strand
GGCGCGGCCTGGTCGGCGGCCTGCTCCGGAGTCATCGACGTAGTCATGAGGTGACCTCCGTATCCGGCACGGTGATGTCGCGCTTGAGGATCTTCCCGGTCGGACCCTTGGGCAAGGCCTCGACGAGCCACACCGGCCGGGGGTATTTGTAGGCGGCGACCAGCGCCTTGACGAAGGCGCGCAGCTCGTCTGCCGTGGCAGTCGCACCCGGCTTGCGGACGACCGCGGCGCCCACCTCCTCGCCCAGCTCGGCGTGCGGCATCCCGACGACGGCTACCTCGGCGACGGCCGGGTGCTCGTAGAGCACCTCCTCGATCTCGCGCGGGTAGACGTTGTAGCCACCGCGGATGATCAGGTCCTTCTTGCGGTCGACGATGTAGTAGTAGCCGTCCTCGTCCACCCGACCCATGTCGCCGGTGCGGAACCAGCCGTCCACGGAGACCGCCTCAGCCGTTGCCTCGGGCTTGTTCCAGTAGCCCTTCATGATGTTGTGACCGCGGATCGCGATCTCGCCGACCTCGCCCTGCGGCAGTTCGGCGCCGTCCGCGTCGACCACGCGCATCTCGACCCCGCGGATCGGGGTGCCGGTCGAGCCGGCCTTGCGTTCACGGCCGGGGTGGTTGAACGACGCCACCGGCGAGGTCTCCGACAGGCCGTAACCCTCCAGCACGATGCAGCCGAACGCGTCCTCGAACTGGCGCAGCACCTCCACCGGCATCGCCGCGCCACCGGACACACAGACTCGCAGCGCCGACACGTCGTAGTCGCCGCGGTCGGGCCTGTGCAGCAGCGCGCTGTACATCGTCGGGACGCCGGCGAACACCGTCGCTCGATGCTCAACCAGCAACGGCAACGCACGCGCCGGGTCGAAGCGGGGCAGCACTATCAACGACGCGCCCGCCGCGATGGCGGTGTTGAGCGTGCACGTCTGCCCGAACGAGTGGAACAGCGGCAACCCACCGAAGATCACGTCGTCTGGACCGAGCCGCAGCAGATCGGCTCCCGTAACCTCGGCGTTCCGGATGAGGTTGGCGTGCGTCAGCTCGGCGCCCTTCGGCCGGCCCGTCGTGCCCGAGGTGTACAGGATGACTGCCGTGTCGTCGCCGGCGCGGTCAACGACCGCCGGCGCCGGAGCCGCCGTGGCGAGTAGATCGCCGAACGTAGCCGGGTCGACCAGGATCGCCTCGGCGTCCGCTTCCTGCGCCCCGACCTCGACCTCGGCGGCCGCGACGTGCCAGGCGAAGATCACCGACGCGCCCGAGTCGCCGAGGTAGTAGGCAACCTCGCGCGCCTTGAGCAGCGGGTTCATCGGCACCACGACGCAACCCGAGCGGAGCACGCCGTAGTAGACGACCGCGAACTGCGGGACGTTGGGCAGCATGATCCCGACCCGATCCCTCGGCCCGATGCCCCGGGCGATGAGAAGTCCGGCGACGTGGGCGCTCGCGTCGTCGAGTTCGCGGTCGCTGACGGTGTGCTCGCCGAGTCGGAGCGCCGCCCGATCGGGACAAGCGGCAGCACTGCGGGCGAGCCTTTCGGCGACGTTCATGATGGGTCCCTCGTCGCGGGCGGGTGTTCGACCCGTCGATCGTCGGACGCGCGGCCAGCGCGGCGCGACGGTCGCGTGCAGCGAATCGGCCGTTCGCCGATAGTGCGCGTGCACAACGAGCCCGGCCCATGCTCCGGCCATGACGTCGACCGCCGTCGACCCCGTCGTGCGTGACCTCAGCCGGAGCTGCTGGCGCGGGTCGATGAGTTGGCGCAGCGCATGGCCGACCGCATCCGCATCCGCGCAGGAACCGCTCTACGCCGAACCTCCTCGGGTGGTTCGCGTCTTGGGAGCGCGCCTACGCTGGTCGCAGCACCTGGGGGTCGGTTCGCGTGAGTGTGGAGATTAGCCTCGACGACCGGTACACCGTGGCGACGCGCTACTGGCATCGACTCGACGACGGCCGCGTCCAGTGCGATGTGTGCCCGCGGGCGTGCCGGCTCCATGAGGGCCAGCGGGGGTTGTGCTTTGTGCGCGGACGCGCGAGGGACCAGATTGTGCTGACATCGTACGGACGTTCCAGCGGGTTCTGCGTCGATCCGGTCGAGAAGAAGCCGCTGAACCACTTCCTGCCGGGCACCCCGGTGTTGTCGTTCGGCACTGCCGGTTGCAACCTGGCCTGCAAGTTCTGCCAGAACTGGGACATCTCCAAGTCCAGGGAGATCGACACACTCGCGGACGCCGCGGCACCGGAGGCCCTCGCGAACGCGGCCGAGGCGCTCGGGTGCCGCAGCGTGGCGTTCACGTACAACGATCCGACGATCTTCCTCGAGTATGCGATCGACGTGGCCGACGCCTGTCACAAACGGGGGGTCAAGGCGATCGCTGTCTCGGCGGGATATGTTTGCGCCGAGCCGCGGCGGGATCTCTACGCGCACATGGACGCGGCGAACATCGACCTGAAGGCGTTCACGCAGGACTTCTACCACCGCGTCTGCGCCGGCCATCTCGACGCGGTGCTCGACACCCTCGAATACCTGGCCCACGCCACGACGGTGTGGTTCGAGATCACCACGCTGCTGATCCCGGGCCACAACGACTCCGACACAGAGATCGATGCCGAGACGCGGTGGATCGCCGAGCACCTGGGACGGGATGTGCCGCTGCACTTTACGGCGTTCCATCCGGACTACAAGATGCGCGATGTGCCACCCACCCCGCCGGCCACCCTCACCCGCGCCCGGCGGATCGCGCTGCACAACGGCCTGCGATTCGTCTACACCGGTAACGTCCACGATCGCGCCGGCGGCACCACCTACTGCCCGCGCTGCGGCGAGCCGGTGGTGGTACGCGACTGGTACGTCCTGCGCCGCTATAACCTCACCGACGAGGGCGCATGCCGATTATGCGACATGCCGGTGCCCGGCGTGTACGACGGCCCGGCAGGCCGCTGGGGAGCGCGTCGGCTGCCGGTCGCCATCGCCGCCACGCACCCGCAGATCAATGCCTGACATCTCGACCTGCTGATCGCGTTGAACTCCGGACTTCCCGGTATGTGCACGCTCCACGCGAACTCGGCGCGTGAAGCGCTGGTCAAGATGTGCACGCTGCCCCTGCTCGCAGGCGAGAACGTCTCGGCGGCATTAGCGCCGCCGTCGTTCGCCGTGTCCGCGCCATCGTCGCTGCGGCTCCAGATGCGCGGCACCGGCGTCGGCGATTGTCTGCTGCCCGGCATCCCATGACGAGGCTGATGCGGCGCGTGCGATCGCCGATTAGGCGCCCGCCCTTGGCGGTGTTGATCGGATCCGCGGTCAGCACTAGCGCGCCATCGACGCGGCGGGACATCGGTCGACATGCTCGCTCATGCCGAGTTGAGTGTGTGATTCTTAGGTGTTGCCCGACAATCGCAGGGTGAAGACAGTTCCGACTCCTCGCCAAGCCGCCGCGCTGCGCCAGCTTGGCATGCTTCGCTCGGACGAGCTGCCGATGATTGCCGCGAACTGGCTGGTCGACCGGGACACCCCCGCACTGCGCCGGCTGGCCGGTCTGGACGACTCGGATGCGTGGCTGATCGACAGGGTCTGGGCCGACGTCATCGCCGAGCTGAACGTGGAGTCGGTCAGCGTTGAGGCCGCGTGGCAGCTCGCGATGACCCATGAGATCGCAGCATGGCGAGCTGGGGAGAAGTCCACTGTCGATGTCCTGAGGGAGGTCGTGCGCTTCCATATCGACAACGGCTATCCGAAGTGGGCACCGGAGGCGGGCCATCTGTACGGCCTAGAAGACGAACTCGATGGAAGCTGGGGCCGTAAGCCCGACGACGTGCTGGCCGAGGTCGGCAGGGCCTTGGACGAGCTGGAGCGTCGCATCCGCACCCCGGCCTGACGCGGCAACCAACATCCGCACATGCCGCTCCGCGAGCGCTCGCACCGGCGATGTCCGCGCACAGGATCAGCCCATCCGCGAGACTGATGTGTGTGACCAGGTACCTGCTGCTTCCGAATGATGAGGACAAGTTTCTGTCTTGGGC